>JAZJYB010000001.1:0-2934 GCA_040390685.1 Pseudomonadota bacterium
TTCCGCAGCACCCTACAATCTGGGTGACACGGCAACCCATGAAGTTGGCCATTGGGCCGGCCTGTATCATACTTTCCAAGGCGCCTGCACCCATACTAACGACTCAGTTGCTGACACTCCGCAAGAAAAATCATCCGCCTTTGGTTGCCCTGTCGGGCGCGATACCTGCACCAAAAACGCTGGCGCAGATCCTATCTACAATTTCATGGACTATACGGATGATGGCTGCATGAACACCTTCACCGCAGGCCAGATTACACGTATGGGTCAGCAAATGACGGCGTATCGTTAATATAGTAGTAGCTAATCAATGAAGAAGGCACATCAGATCTGATGTGCCTTTTTATTTTGCATATAGTTGAGCCTAAATTTCCTCTCAACATATGTAGTCTCATTTTTTATTATTTAACGCTGTCTTCATCCATCCCGATCCTGTGACGTAACCCTCGCTGGTATTGATGCCGGGAAATAGGTAAAACACTTCACCACTAGCCTGGCCGCGATCACCGAGATCAATATTCATTTTCATCTTCTTATCATTCGCGGCAAAGGCATTAGCAGCGGTCGCAACAATTTCATGTTTTTCTTCATCATCTATCTGCGCAAATCTCGCACGATCAATTTCAAATACCGACAAGGTCATACCATTCTTCATGGTGTAGGCACCTTTGAATTTGGCAAATTGTTCGGAGAGCATGAGGTAGGTTTTACTTAACTCAGATTCACCTTGTCCAGCCGTAATTTTGACAGTTTGTATTTCAGGCGAAGTCTGTGCCGAAACCGAAAGCGCCGAGAGCGCCAAGGCCGCAAAAACAATATAATTTTTCATGATTTTTCCTTTGAATTTTTTCATGCATAAAGAATGAATTCTTTCTATTTTTTTAGGTTGGCAGGTGTTGCGGTGAAAGCGAAATTCATCTAATTTCCCAAAATCAGAAAGAAGGTTTTTCAGAATATCCAGTGCGATCAATAAATCAAACGCACCATAAACAATATAGATGCTTGAAATGCTAACAACAAATAGCAATTTGCAATCAATTGCAATTTTTAATAGCCTATTTTCACACAGAAATTATAGCCATTTCCTCGAATGGCAACCGGCGCTATTGCGGCAAAAGCATAATTACGCAATACTTGGCCACGGCACTTCAACGTCTTGCTGTAATGCCTACAACATGCTTTTCAGGGCATCCTCTTTGTATCGAAATACATATCAAAGGTGAAAAAATGAATAAATTATTGCTAACCGCCGGCCGCTTCGCTGGCTTCGCCGGAATCTTATTGTGTCTTGTGGCGATAGGTGCGCGCTTGTCCGGGCATTATTTCCTCGGTGGATTTCAGTTGGCGACGCTGCTGCAAACGGGCGTGGCAGGAATGGTTGCCGGATGTTTCTGTCTGTTGGCCGGGCGTGACTGAGGTAATTTCTTTTGCTCTGGACGGTAAGTGAATCAAATTAAAAAGTGCTTGCCGTCCGGTAAAATGCGCCTATGAGCAAATCACTTTCCTGCCGCCCTCTGTGCGCGGCCTGCTGCACCGCCCCTTCCATCACAAGCCCGATCCCCGGCATGCCCCATGGCAAACCGGCTGGCGTGCCTTGCATCCAGCTCACGGATGATCTGCGCTGCGCCATTTTTGGCAAACCAGAACGCCCGGCTTGCTGCTCTGGCTTACAGGCGTCTGCAGAGATGTGCGGCAACGATCGCGTATTTGCGCTGCGCTGGCTGGCCGAATTGGAAGACTTGACCGCCCCTTTCAGTCTCAGTCTCAGTCTGTAGCGCACGCTCTACACAATGTGTCATTTTAAGTAAACAATCCAATACTATTTCCCAAGGAATCCTATGCGAACTCGCGCGTATTTTTCAGCACTTGTCGCTGGCTTGCTCTGTGCTGCTGCCAGCGCGCAGCAAATCGATGCCGCACAATATCAGGGCCTTAGCTGGCGCCATATCGGACCGTTTCGCGGCGGACGTACGGTTGCTGCGCAAGGCGTACCGACCCAACCGAATGTTTTTTATATTGGCGTGAATAATGGCGGCGTTTGGAAAACCACCGATTATGGCCATACCTGGAAGCCCATTTTTGATCAACAATCAACCGGGTCGATTGGCAACTTGGCTGTGGCTTTATCGAATCCGAATACGATTTATGTTGGCAGTGGCGAGGCCTTGCACCGGCCGGATTTAAGTACCGGCGACGGCATGTATCGCAGCGATGATGCGGGCGTAAGCTGGAAGCATCTTGGCCTGCGCGATGCGCAACAGATCAACACCATCCTGGTCGATCCGAAAAACGATAAGCGGATTTTTGTTGCGGTATTGGGCCACCCGTATGGCGCCAATACCGAACGCGGTGTGTACCGCAGTAACGATGGTGGCGAGCATTTTGAGAAGGTCCTGTACCAAGACGAACACACCGGGGCGATCGGCTTGGCGATGCACCCGACCGATAGCAATATTATCTACGCTTCGCTCTGGGCAGCGCGCCAGGCGCCTTGGGAAAATGGCGCGTTCTCAGGTACTGGCAGTGGCTTATTCAAATCTAGCGATGGCGGCAACACTTGGCAACAACTCAAGAAAGGCTTGCCCGACAAGGGCCTGGGGCGCATCGCTATCACTGTCGCACCATCCAGCCCGGATCGACTGTACGCGCAAGTCAGTGCTGGCGCAGAGACCGGCACTTACCGCAGCGACGATGCCGGAGCGAATTGGTTTAAGGTGAATGATGAAGAGCGCGTCTCCGGCCGTCCGGATGATTTTGCTGAAATCAAGGTGCACCCTACCAATCCAGATATCGTGTATGTGGCCAACGTCGCCACGCAACGCAGTAATGACGGCGGCAAGAGCTGGACTGCCATCCGCGGCGCGCCGGGCGGCGATGATTACCATGGCCTTTGGATCAACCCGCTGAATCCGGACATCATCCTCAACGCCAGCG
>JAZJYB010000002.1:0-5755 GCA_040390685.1 Pseudomonadota bacterium
CTTCCGGCCTGGATTCGATAATCCTGGAAATCATGCCCTGGCCAATAATCGCGTAAGCGCGTGGCCCGAGACCTGTTCCAAGGAAAATATCCTGAATATCGCGCCGGCGAACTGGCTGCCCGTTGATGTAATAAGTCGAGGTACCATCGCGTGTCAATGTGCGCTTAACCGCAATCTCGGCATATTGGCTCCACTGCCCTGCCGCTTTACCCATGCTGTTATCAAAGACCAACTCTACCGATGAGCGTCCGGCTGGCTTTCTGTGCGTAGAGCCGTTAAAAATGACGTCCTGCATAGATTCGCCGCGCAACTCGGAAGCTTTAGATTCACCTAAAACCCAACGAACAGCATCGATGATGTTAGATTTACCACATCCATTTGGTCCAACGACGCCCACAAGCTGACCAGGAACCTGGAAATTCGTAGGATCCACAAAAGATTTGAATCCTGATAATTTAATAGAAGTTAATCGCACGTTATATATTTTTATCGACTTTTAATTAAGTTCCAAAGATGAATCTAGAGCTTTTTTTGGTTAATTCAGGCTCTCACCCCACCCTAAAGAATGCAGGCTGAACATCATATCATTTCAGTCGTGCGGATTTCCATATTTAAGACTTGCAAAATCGATTCGCAAAATCCAAACGAATCTTTATATTGCATCAAGGCAGCAACTTACTTAGGCGGCTATAATATCGAATTATTTTTAGCGACAAATATTCAATACAAGATTCGGCGCCAGGCGCCTTACACTTAACAATATTTTCTGGCGCAGGTGATGAAACCATCCCTCAAGCAATCAGATCAGCAATCTTATAAGCCATAGTGAATACTTTCCTCGACAAATTACAACCGTATCCATTTGAAAAACTAAAACGCTTGTTTGCAGACATCACGCCAAATCCTGCATACAAAGCAATTAGTCTGGGCTTAGGTGAGCCAAAACACCCAACCCCGGAATTCATTAAGCAAGCTGTCAGGGATAATTTGAATGGCCTTGCATCCTATCCTTCCACGGCAGGATCAGATGCGCTCAGACAGTCGATTTCTGCCTGGCTGGCAAGACGCTATTCGATTCCGGCCTTGAATTTCGCGACACAGATTTTGCCTGTTAATGGATCGCGAGAAGCTTTGTTTGCCTTGGCGCAAACGGTTATAAATCCAAGTGACAATCAATTTGGTGCGCCGCTCGTACTTTGCCCGAATCCGTTCTACCAAATTTACGAAGGTGCGGCCTATCTTGCAGGCGCGGAGCCGTATTTTGCGAATGCCGATCCAGCGCGCAATTTTGCCCCTGATTATCAGAGTATTCCGGCATCAATCTGGCAAAGAGTACAACTGCTATACATTTGCTCCCCCGGCAACCCTACTGGTTCGGTGCTCACGCTAGAAGATTGGAAAGAATTATTCGAACTTTCTGACCGTTATGGATTCGTCATCGCTGCCGATGAATGTTATTCCGAAATCTATTTTAAAGATGAAGCGCCAATTGGAAGCCTGCAAGCGGCGCGCTTACTTGGCCGCGATAACTACCCGCACCTGATTACCTTATCTAGCTTATCGAAACGTTCCAACGTCCCGGGTATGCGCTCCGGGTTTGTGGCCGGCGACGCCGAGATTATCAAAAAATTCTTACTTTACCGTACCTATCATGGTGGAGCCATGAGCCCCACCATTCAAGCTGCCTCCATCGCCGCTTGGAACGACGAGCTACATGTGCAGGAAAATCGGCAACTCTATATCAAAAAATTTGCCCAGGTAACGCCACTTTTACAAGAAGTGCTTGATGTAAGCTTGCCAGACGCGGCTTTCTATTTGTGGGCCAAGGTAGATAAATATTCAGCCATTTCTGATACCGAATATGCCAGACGTCTGTACCAAGAATATAATGTAACTGTACTACCTGGTAGCTATCTGGCACGTGAGGCCCATGGCTGCAATCCGGGGCAAAATCGCATACGCATGGCCTTGGTGGCTGATGTGGAAGAATGCATGGAAGCCGCCCAGCGTATCGTTGCCTTCAGCAAGAATTTAGCAGTGTAATAAATATCCAATTTCGCTCATCCATTTTATTTTCTGATTGACCACTCCAAATGACCCAACAACTACAGCAAATCATTGATCAAGCCTGGGAAGACCGCGCGAGCTTTTCACCAAAATCGGCTCCTGCCGAATTGCGTGAAGCCGTTGCGCACGTATTGGCGCAACTCGATTCTGGCGATCTACGCGTGGCAGAAAAGATCAGCGTCGGCAATTGGCAAGTCAATCAATGGATCAAAAAAGCTGTCTTGCTGTCTTTCCGCTTAGAAGACAATATCGTCATGCCCTCCGGCGATCACATGCAATTTTTTGACAAGGTTCCGACAAAGTTTGCCAACTACACGGCAGAAGATTTTGCCAAGGGCGGCTTTCGCGTAGTGCCACCAGCGGTTGCACGTCGCGGTAGCTTTATTGCAAAAAATGTTGTCTTGATGCCGTCTTACGTGAATATCGGCGCTTATGTCGATGAAGGTGCAATGGTCGATACATGGGCGACGGTTGGCTCATGTGCCCAAATTGGCAAAAATGTACACTTGTCTGGTGGTGTTGGGATTGGCGGCGTGCTCGAGCCTATGCAGGCAAACCCCACTATCATTGAAGACAATTGCTTTATCGGAGCCAGATCAGAAGTGGTGGAAGGCGTCATCGTCGAAGAAAACTCAGTGATTTCCATGGGTGTGTATATTGGCCAATCCACCAAGATTTATGATCGTGCAACCGGCGAAGTCAGCTATGGCCGAATTCCTTCCGGTTCAGTTGTGGTTTCTGGCAACTTACCTTCTTCGGATGGCAAATACAGCTTATATTGTGCTGTCATCGTCAAGCGCGTCGATGCGCAAACACGATCCAAGACTAGCATCAATGAATTATTGCGCGGTGTTTGATTATTTTCTTCACAAAGATAAGATAAGTTAAGATTCGATTAACAATACCGATTGAGTTCAAGATAGGAAATCATCATGGCAATGGAACGTTTATTTCAGTTAATGAAGGAAAAGCAAGCCTCCGACATGTTTTTCGCAATGAACTCGCCGATTCATCTAAAAATTAATGGCAATTTGCTGCCGATAAATCAGCAGAAAATGGATCAGGCAAACATTCTTTCATTATTAAATGAAGTCGTGTCTCCCGTGGACATGGAAATTCTGGAACGTAAGAATGAGCTCAACATCGGTATTGGCGCGCCTGGAATAGGCCGCTTTCGCTTATCGGCTTTTCGTCAACGCGGCTCGATCTCAGCCGTATTGCGTTTCGTGCCGGGGACTATTCCGCCGATTGACACACTCAATTTGCCCCCGGTCTTGACAGAACTGATCATGGAAAAACGTGGTTTGATACTCTTGGTCGGCGCTACCGGTTCGGGAAAATCAACGACAATCGCTTCAATGCTGGATTACCGCAATGAACTCAGAACCGGGCATATCCTGACTATTGAAGATCCGATTGAATATCTCTTTAGAAGTAGAAAATCTATCGTCAATCAAAGAGAAATAGGAACCGATTCTGAGAGCCTGCAGACAGCACTACGAAATTCGCTGCGGCAAGCACCGGACTGTATCTTGATTGGCGAAATCCGTGATCTTGACACCATGTTAGCGGCAATCGCTTATGCGCAATCCGGCCATTTGGTGTTGGCCACCTTGCACGCGAATAATAGTTATCAAGCGCTCAATCGTATTATCAGCTTCTTCCCTATGGAAAGCCGAAATGCCTTGCTACTTGATTTATCATCTTCGGTTCGTGCAATCATATCTCAACGTCTGATCCGTTCTGTCGATGGCGGACGCTGCCCAGCTGTAGAGATCATGCTTAACACCCGCTATGTTGCGGAGTTAATTGAACAAGGTGACATTTTCCAAATTAAGGAAGCGATTGAGAAGAGTTTATCGCCAGGCTCGCAGACATTTGAACGGGCATTGATGCAGTTAATTAAAGATGGCTTAATCACGCAAGAAGAAGGATTGGCCAATGCGGATTCTGCCAACAATTTACTGTGGTTATTGAACAATGAGGTAGTCAATGTTCCGGTGGAGCTAGAGCCGGAACCTGCGAAGGCAGAAGAGGCATCGTTCACAGAATTCACCTTGAGCATGTAAATAGTGACTATGCTAAGTAAAAAGAGTATTACTGTTTTTGGCATACCCAACTGCGATACAGTAAAAAAAGCACGGGTCTGGCTGCAGGAACAAAATGTGGATTTCAGTTTTCACGATTTCAAGAAAGATGGACTCACTCGCAACACAGTAGAAAATTGGTTAGGCCACGTCGATCTCAATTTGCTGATCAATCGCAAAGGAACAACATGGCGTGCGCTGACCGATGAGCAAAAAGCCTCTTGCGATAATCGCGACGCTGCGATCTCGTTGATGATGGCGTCACCGTCTGTGATTAAACGTCCCGTATTACAGATTATCTCAGGCAGCACGCAGCAGATCGCCGTAGGCTTTTCTGCGCAACTTTATCAACCTCTTTTTAAGTAAGCCCATGAGCAAAACACTCGCGCTGACAGAGCAACTGATCGCGCTGGATTCAGTGACGCCTGAAGACAAAGGCTGCCAGCAAACCTTGATTTCATTGTTAGAGCCTTTAGGTTTTAAGTGCGAAACCATACAATCTGGCGACGTCACCAATCTTTGGGCACGCAAAGGCACGACACAGCCCTTGGTGGTGTTTGCCGGCCACACTGACGTCGTGCCCACCGGCCCGGTCGATCAATGGCAATCAGCGCCGTTTGCACCGACGCATCGTGACGGCAAATTATTTGGCCGTGGCGCGGCCGATATGAAAACCTCGGTCGCCGCCTTCGTCGTCGCCACAGAAGAATTTCTTGCAGCACATCCGAACCATGGCGGCTCCATCGGGTATCTAATTACCAGCGATGAAGAAGGCCCGGCGACAGATGGCACAGTCATCGTTTGTAATCTGCTCAGGGAGCGTGGCGAGCAGCCTGATTATTGCATCGTGGGCGAACCGACTTCGGTAGATCAACTTGGCGACACGATCAAGAACGGCCGGCGCGGCACCATGTCCGGTAAGCTAATAGTCAAAGGTATACAAGGACATATCGCCTATCCACAACTGGCAAAAAATCCGATTCATTTGGCTGCGCCTGCAATGGCTGAATTAGTATCAGAGGTTTGGGATGAGGGCAATGAATATTACCTGCCAACTTCATGCCAAATGTCGAATATTCATGGCGGCACCGGCGCATCTAACGTGATACCGGGAGAAGTCGTGATCGATTTCAATTTCCGATTCTCGACTGCCAGCACAGCAGAAGGTCTGCAACAGCGAGTACATGCGATTCTGGATAAACACGAGTTTGACTACGACTTGAAATGGACGGTCGGCGGCCATCCCTTCCTCACGCCAAAAGGTGAATTGAGCGATGCCTTGGCAGCGGCAATCGAAGCCGAAACCGGCATCACAACTGAATTATCGACGACGGGTGGCACATCGGATGGCCGTTTCATCGCCAAAATCTGCCCACAGGTGATTGAGTTCGGTCCGCCTAACGCCAGCATCCACAAGATTGATGAACACATCGAATTGCGCTTCATCGATCCGCTTAAAAATATATACCGCCGCACCTTAGAAAACTTACTTACGTGAATCATGATATGACCAACGCCACTCACCCATTTCAAACCCTACGCGACCTGTTGCGCTATGCGGTTACCCGCTTCAATACTGCCAAGCTGTTTTTCGGCCACGG
>JAZJYB010000003.1:0-2232 GCA_040390685.1 Pseudomonadota bacterium
TCTTTCCAGACCTTGTCAAATCCAAGCTCTTTAAACTTGGCTTCAGCCCACGCCACCGCGCGCGCATCTGCCGGTGAACCTGCCATACGCGGCCCGACTTCGGTGGTTAAGGACTCAAGTATGCGATAGCTTAAATTGTCATTACGCGCCGCGTCACGCAGCCAGGCTGCGGTCAGCATTTCTTTGTCGGTAAACACGGCTGTTTCTACGGTCTTTTCAGCGGCTTGACTATGAGAACTTAGCAAGACGATAGGGGTTAAGGCGCATAGCAATAAATTTTTAATCATCATGTATCCTTGTTGATTTGGAAAATCGTTTTTAATTTTATTTTTGAACGTGTCAATTATTGCTACGGTAGTCAGCCAATTTCTGTCCTGCGGCTAATGCTGCGTCTTCATGACTTGCTTCGCGCCAGGTCTCTTTTAGCGCTTCCGTTTCCCAATGACGCATCGCATTGGTGGATAAAATATGTTGCGCATACGCGCCTGCTTTTTCACTTAAATTAATGCCATAGGTCTGCGTGCGAAACACCACGGGTGCAAAGAAAGCATCCACAGCGGTAAAAGTGGCACCTGCCAGAAAAGGGCCGCCGAAGCGATCCAGGCCTTCGTTCCAGAGTTCATTGATTCTGGCGATGTCGCGTTGGAGTTCTGCCGTAGGTTCGGCCATTTTGATGCGCAGGCCTACATGCATAGGGCAAGTCTGGCGTAGCGCGCCAAAGCCAGAATGCATTTCGGCGGCAGCACAGCGTGCCCAAATTTTGGCCAGCGGGTCGGCCGGCCAGATACCGTCGTGCCTATCGGCCAGATATTCGGTAATGGCCAAAGAATCCCAGACCACCGATGCACCATCATGCAGACACGGCACTTTGCCCGCAGGCGAAAATTTTCTGAATGCATCCCAATTGAAGTCGCTGTCAAAGGTCGCGGTTTTCTCTTCAAATGGAATCCCGAGTTCACGCATCAGTATCCAGGGGCGCAGCGACCAGGACGAGTAATTTTTGTTGGCGATATATAGAGAAAGTGCGAGCGAGTCCTGATTGAGCATGATGAGTCCTAAAATTGTGTAATTTTTTATGTTGATTCGTTTGAAAATAAATACAGTCGAAATGACAGACACTAAGTTAAAACAAAAGTTCTTTAAACAAGATCAAGAAAGTAAGATCGGTTAGAGCCAGACTCCGGCCTCGGATCTGCGTCACGCTGCCAGCCCAGCGAGGTATATAGCGCAATTGCGGCGTGCATGGTGTCCCAGGTATCGAGCTTTAAGCGCGTAAAGCCAAATTGTGTCGCTGCTTGCGTGGCGGCTTTGAGCAAGGACTTTCCTATGCCTTTGCCGCGATATTCATGCGCTACGTGGAAGCCAGACAGCTTGGCAATGTGCGCGTCGATAGCCTGTAGCGCCAGGCAGGCACAAATCTCGCCATCCCATATGGCCAGCAGCTCTATCGTGTTCATGCTGCGTTCTGTGCCTATGCTTCCGATAGCCAAATCGAGGCCGTCAAATTCTACCGTAATACCAAAATCGTCCAGCGAGCGTGCCACGATTTCACGCGCGCGTGGATTATCTTCCGGAGTGGCTTTTCTTATGCTTAGCATTTTATTTTAATCATGTTTCATTCAAAACGTATCGCCAGATCGCGCCCGCTCTTTGCCACGTTGCCGGCAAAATCAGCGGCGAAAATGCGGATCAGATAATCACCCTTGGGCAACTCCTTGACGTCCCAAAAACCTGGCTTGGCAACTCCATCGCGTACCGTGTTGGTCGCGTTGTAGAGAAACCGAGTCCTGGCATTGCCATGCACGGTGATGCCACTGTCGGCGAAATAGGCGATTTTTACGGACTCGTCATCAAATGGTAAACGATTGAATTCAAGGTTGATGCGCGGCTCTTCAAAGCCCGGCATGGCCGACCCATCGGCACGTAAAATCTGGTAGCCGATCTGGTATAAACCCAGGCGACGGCGTGCCGAATTGCCGTCAGCCTGATCAAAGGCATCGACGATGATGCTGAGAGGGCCGGTAGTGCGCGGTATGGCTAACAGCTTGTCTTGTTTCTTCTTGCGTAACTCTAGGCCAGCCTGGTCAAAGATTTGTATCCCCTCAATCTTGGGGGCAACGCTATCTTTGAAACCAGCCAAGGAAAGACTCAGCGGATTGACGACTTGGCCAGACCGGCTGTAATTGAGATGCACGTGATACATGCGATTGACTGTGCCCACTGTGTCACCGA
>JAZJYB010000004.1:0-4777 GCA_040390685.1 Pseudomonadota bacterium
TGGTAAGCCAGAAGGCGTATAGGTGAAATTTCTGGTTTCTTTAGTTTTATACAGGTCCAGATCATCATGACCGAGACCGAAGCGCATGCTATGGCCAGCAATGCCAGTGTAGGTCGCAAAACTTGAGAGCCGTAACTGGCGTTCCCAGGTTTCTGGATTGCCGCTCATGCCATTCGGGAAGGTGCCGGTAGGAAATCGAAGGCCGGGCGGAAATAACTGCAAGTTTGTTGGGATGCGCTGACTGTAGAAAAGATAACTGGCCAAGAGACCAAGCCCCCAATCTTTGGCAAATTGTGGATCTCCCCATGAGAGGTCAGACGTCATGCGCTCACTTTTCGTTTTTCCGATAGGATCGAGCGCAGATGCGATGCCCGCGCCAGTACCGACCTTGTCACGAAGTTTGTAGCCCGCCCGCAGGCGCCATTTGTCATAAGCAAGATCAAGATTGCCGTCGACCGCGTCACGGCCAGTATTGATCGATCCCGGTGCCAGTGAGACATGAGTGCCGAATATCTTGTCGTTACGGGTTTGTGCGTCGGACGTCATAAGCTCTTTGAAACCGTCAGTGCGGCCGATACGCAAATACCCGGCAAGCTCAAGCGCCCCAATCTTGCCGCCATGTTGTATCCAGGCATCCCAAGTTTTGAAAGAACCAGCCCGTGTTCCGACTTGTGTACCTGTTGTGTCCTGCGCTTTTTTGGTAATGATGTTGATCACGCCGGCATACGCATCGGCACCATATAGCGCCGATCCGGGACCACGGATAATTTCGATACGGGCAATGTGTTCCAAAGGATAGCCGCCCCAGATATTGCCTTTATTTCCAACGAAAAGTGTGGTGATCGGGATACCGTTTTGCAGTACCAGGGTTTGTGGCGTCAATTGGCTGTAAATGCCGCGGATTACATACAAGGGGGAATAACTATTGGCGCTGCGCGCGACATGCATGCCAGGCACGGTTTCCATTACCTCATCCAAATCGATGGCACCCATGGCGGCAATGTCTTGCGCGGTAATTACAGTGGTCACGGCTGGTGCTCGGCGCAAAGTTTGCTGGGTGCCGGTGGCGATGCTAACCGTGGATTTGTCACCGTAAATCAGCGCAAGTTCATCGACTTCGGCAGTTTGTGCAAGGACGGTGCCAGTGCACAGCAAACCAAAACAAAGCAAAATCCTGTGCGACCGTATTCCAGACACTAGAGAATTCATGACGAGCTCCATTGGAGGTGTAGCGAAATTTGAGTGTGCGGCTGGCCGGGCGGCTTTGTCAAGAGTACGGAGGTCCTTGCCCGGCCCTGGTCGTTGCTGCTATTTTTTTCTCGGGTCGTCGGCTGGGTTGACGTAGTTAATGCCCCAGGGCCCTACGCCGTGGACTTGGACGATAGTCTCTTGCGTGGTCCACGCATAATGAGTGGTCTTGGGCTGCATGATAGCGACGCTTCCAGCCGTGAGTGCGCTACCTTTGGCGGTATCGAGCTGGTCGCCGGTGCCCATGTGAAAAGTACCGGAAATTACCGTGACATGCTCGATTGCCGGATGCCAGTGGGCGGGTATCCGGTAGTTGGCCGGGAGCTTCAGGCGCATAGTAAACGCGACGGCCTCGTTGAGCGGGCCTTCGATGACGAAGATCTGCGCGCCTGGTGGCAGGGAAGCGACGGCGCTCCACTTGAACTCGTCGGGCGTGACCATCACATGGCTGGCCGATTGTGCCCAGGCTAACGGTGCGGTCAGGCAGGCAAGAGTAAGTGATGCGGAAAGTGCAGTAAGCTTGATTTTCATGTTGTTCTCCAATGAACGTTAACGCAATGGGTGGAGCCAGTCATCAATTGAGGCGGGCATCGGCTCCTGTACGCCCACCTAAAACACACAAGTTTGTTCTGCATCATCGCCGAACGGTCGACGCCGTTCTTGTCTGTTGAAACAGCGGCAGACAGGCCACCGCGATCTGTTCGATATGGCGCTGATCGGTGCCACAACAGCCGCCCATCACATTCAGGTGGGGCAAGATTTTCCTGAGCGCGGCGTATTGCGCGCCCAGTTCTACGGGGTTGCCATCATCGAGTTCGGCGCTCTCATTTAACTCGGCGTGGCTCTTGCGCGAAGCGTTGGCACGCAAGCCGTGCAGCCGCTCTAGCCATGTGCCGCCTGACGCCAGCACGTGCGAGAAATGGCTGGGATGCGCGCAATTAATCATGTAATAACTCGGGTAATTTTCTGTGCCGCGCTCCACTTGCGCCAGCGCCGCCTGCAACGTCTGGCCAGTGGGCAGCTTGCCGTCAGTCTCGACGGTAAAAGAAATCGCCAGCGGCATGTGCGCCTCGCGTGCGGCGCGCGCAATCCCCACCGCTTCTTCTGCATAGTTCATGGTAATGGCGCACAGCATATCGGCGGCGCTGTCGGCAAAGATCTCGACTTGTGTGCGGTGATAGCTTTCGGCCTGCTGCTCTGACATGCGTTGTGCGGGCACATAGCCGTCGCCACGCGGACCGATGCAGCCGCTAATGACCAGCGCGGTTTGGTCGTATTCGTCGCTTTGGCCGGATTCGCAAGACTCGTGTTCGTGCCGGACCTCTTCGAGCAGGCGAATCGCGCTGTAGTTGGCTTGCGCCAGCGCTTGGGCCGTGTAGCCCAGCCGCGTGCCCCAGTCCGCGCTGGCACGCCAGGTCGCGCTTTCGAGTATCAGCCCGGTGCCGAAACGTCGGGCGATCTCAGCATAACTGCGAAAATACTTGCGCAAGGCCTCGAAGCCTGGCGCCGTCTGCAGCAAATGAAATGCAGCGAAGTCGGGCAGCGCCTGTCTTTCACGGAAGATCAGCGTGGTTTCGATCCCTCCATCGGTCAGGAAAAGGGCGCCGCCCAGTTGCGGTAAGCTGTCGCGGTATTTTGCCATGCGCTCTCCTTGCTGGTTTTGCTTAGGCATGGCGATTTTCCTTGTGCGTAAGGCTGCAGCGGTGGTTGCCGTTTAGCACTTTACAGACTATGTCGTTGACGGCGGCCCGGCGCAGCTCAATGTTTGAAACTGGAAAACGGCAGCGCCCTTTGCATTTTAGTGGGCGTACTTTGTGTGTCAAGGAATTAATTTAATCCGAATTGATCTATTCGTGACCGTTGGGAGAGCTGGTTTTAGGCGAGAATTAAGCAATTAGCTTTGCATCGCTGGCTAGTTTCATTGTTTTGTGGTCGACGTGTAAAATGTTGATACCTACCTGGAGACTTCGGTGCAAAAATATAAAACTAGTCTCAGTATATTTCTATTTTTAATCACAGCAAATACACTAGCTGCGCCCGCTGCGTGGTTTAAATGGCGTAGTAAACTTGATTCAGTCCTGGTATGTTCGCAGACAACTCCTGGCGACGGGTGGGAAAAGTACAATGGCCCTTATCGTGATGCCCGCTGTGAAAAACTCAAGACTGCGATACCTTTGCTTGCTGTTCATCCCAAATAATTATCGAAAAATGTTAGGTGCAAATATGGTTCAGGTCAAGCTAAGCAAGATTGAGAAGATCGACACTCGAACCTAGCTGCATCGATAGTTAGAATGCTGGTTATAATTATGTGCGCTAACGCACGGACTTATTAGTTCAGCAAGGCGCACGATGATTCCTGCGGTGAAATAAATCTAGATGTCACCACACAATGAGAAGAGGTATTTTATGAAATATTTATTATTTGCTGCAACAGTTTTTACAGCTGTTGTTCCTGCTATCGCCGCCGACGTGGGCGTGTCAATCAACATTGGTCAACCAGGCTTTTACGGCCGTATCGACATTGGCAATGCGCCACAACCCCGGTTAATTTATTCGCAACCAGTGGTGATTGAGCGGCAGGTGCGCTATGTAGAACCGCCGCTATACTTGCGCGTCCCGCCTGGCCATGCAAAAGATTGGGCCAAGCATTGCCGTAGCTATAACGCCTGCAATAAACAAGTCTATTTTGTCCACGATGACTGGTATAACGATGTGTATGTACCGCACTATCGGAATAAGCATGATGAGCGGCGTGATGATCGTGACTATGACCGTGATGATGATCATGGCCGCGACAAACACGACAAACATGGCAAAGGTCATGATAAAGGTCATGGCAAAGGCCACGACAAGGATTGATCTCTGTTGAATCGTCTGAATGCAGGCATCTGCATTCAGGTTGATGTAGAAATATTGCGGCGAGTTTCAACGCCGCTTTTTTTTATTCTGCCAATAGCTAAATTCGTCTTCATGGACGGTCCAATTCTTGTACCCGCTTTTGCATCTGTTCCTGTGCATCACGCACCGCCTGGTTGTAAATACTAGCGCCGATTTCCTCGAGCAAAAAATCCAATAATGCAGCCGCTTGCAAATTACCTATGCGCTCTTCCATATTCAGATCGAAGTAGCGCTGGATCGAATCGATCGCCTGCTTTTGCGTTTCTTTTTCTAGCTTGATGCTCACTGTGTTTTTCCTTATGTGGCTGGTTCAAATCACATCGAAACTATGTGTGGTGACGATGCACAAACGTATCTCAGGTTTGAGGTTTGTGTAGTTGGGAACATCCGCAATCAGAGCAGCGCCAGCCGCCGCCATCGCAGCTTGTGCGATCTCGAACGACGGAAAATAGGCATTCGATGCGGCAATAATTTCCCCAGCGAGCGGCGGCCGTGTGGAAATATAGCGGTCACTTTCTAAACGCAATAAACCATGCGGCGCCAAAGCTTCTTGAGTAAGACGCATATGCTCTGCGCTATAGTATTCGTGATTGAAGTTTGCCCCCTCCATCCACCGATAAAAACCGATTAC
>JAZJYB010000004.1:4787-8553 GCA_040390685.1 Pseudomonadota bacterium
GTTGTGGTCGTCAACCAATGAACTGAATTTTTCAATGAAATGACGTCCATGGCTTGGTCACCCGTTTTTACGATAAGTTCAATTTGGAGATAAAACAAATCTTTAAGTGACTATGCCAGCGATCCTTGATGGACAAAAAGTAGACGTTCGCGTAAGGCTCTTCTGGTTACTTGTGATAACAATGAATTTCGGGAATACTTCGCTTTCGGCAAGATTGAAATCGATACTGTATGTTTGCGATTTTGACTTGAAACCAAACGACATCGATTCATATCAACGCTTAGGCACGGTGAATGCATACAACTCTCGTACTTGGCGGCTACGGTTTTTTTGGTAGTCGCATTTGCAAGGCACTGGCAACAGATGAAAATATTCATTTGCTTATTGCGGGGCGTGATGAAGCAAAGGCTAGATCGCTCGCCAATCAACTTTCCTTGCGCGCCGATCAATGTATCGCGATTGACGCAAATTCCGTCTCTTTGACCCAACGCCTGATCGATTTTAACGTGAACACTGTCATTCACACCGCCGGTCCTTTTCAAGGGCAAGATTATGCAGTGGCGCGCGCTGCGATTGCGGCGGGGGCAAACTACGTTGATTTGGCGGATGGGCGTGATTTTGTTGCAGGCATTGGTGAGCTCGATCAAGCTGCGCGCGAGCGTGGCGTGCTGGTCACTAGTGGCGCGAGTTCGCTGCCGGCGCTGTCATCAGCAGTGGTGGATCGCTATGTCAGCAGATTTAGCCGCCTTGATTCAATTCGGCATGGTATAGGGTCGGGTGCACGTGCACCTGGCCTTGCCACTATGCAGGGCGTATTTAGCTATTGTGGTAAGCCGTTTTCTCGTCTCTCTGGCGGCGTCTGGATTCAGGTTCATGGCTGGCTGGACATGAAACGATATCGATTTCCTTCACCGGTGGGGGCGCGCCTGTTGGGGAGTTGTGATGTTCCGGATCTGGTCCTTTTTCCTAAACGCTATCCAGGAGTGCATACCGTTAATTTTCATGCCGGATTTGCCAGTCCGCCCGGACACCTGTTTGTGTGGGTGGCTTCGCAACTGGTGCGTGCGCGGCTAATTTCAAGTCTCATCCCTCTGGTCAAACCCTTGCATGCGATTAGCCAATGGCTGGAGCCTTTTGTCAGCGACAAGGGTGGAATGTTTGTTTCACTTGAAGGCCTTGATATGCAAGGAAAAACGCTGACACTGAACTGGCATTTAATTGCCAGGCAAAATCATGGGCCACATATTCCATGTGGTGCCTCAATCGCCCTGGCAAAAAAACTGGCGCGCGCAGAGCAACTACCAACAGGTGCCATGCCGTGCATGGGCTTACTCACAGTTGCGGAATATCTCGATGCCTTAAAACCTTATGACGTGATTGAGTTACCTGCATGAGCATCTACCTTCTCATCAAATGCTTGCATATCTTGAGTGCGACAGTTTTGTTTGGCACAGGTATCGGTATCGCTTTCTTCAAATGGACGACTGACCGCAGCGGAGATGTCAGGGCAATTCGTATCGTCAACGAGCGAACAGTTCTCGCTGATCTGGTTTTCACGACACCAGCGGTAATCTTGCAGCCTTTGACAGGATTTGCCCTGCTGTATTTGGGTGGCTACGCCATACTCTCAGGTTGGGCGATGATGGCAACGCTGCTGTATCTTCTGGCCGGTGCTTGCTGGCTGCCTGTGTTGTGGTTGCAAATTCGTATGCGCGAAATAGCCAGAATCGCGGATGGAGAAAATACGCAACTGCCGGCGCTATATTGGCGTTACGCAAGGATCTGGTTTTGCTTGGGAATTCCCGCTTTCATCTCACTTATTGTCGTGTATTGGTTGATGGTATTTAAGCCAGCTTTATGAAAAAAACCGTAACTCACCTAACCGCCAAAAACCGGGAAATTCATCTACATCGACTGTATTGGCTGATGCGAATTGGCATCGCATTTATCTGGATTTGGACGGCCTACGTGTCTTGGTTTGTCTATCCACAGGTCGAGTCGCTAGATTGGTTGCGCAGAGTTGGGCTAACTCAACAGGTCCATTTATGGTTTGTGGTGGCCTGTCTTTTTGATTTGCTAATGGGGATAGCTTCCGCCCTTTTTACTTCGCGGCTGCTCTGGCAAGGACAAATTATTGCCGTCATTTTTTATACGCTGGTGATTGCTATTTTCCTGCCGGAATTTCTGACGCATCCTTTTGGACCGATAATAAAAAATCTTGCAGTGCTGGCCAGCCTCGCCTATCTGGCAATTATGGAGCCGCATTCAAGCTAATGGCATGTGTCCAGGATAGTCGCACCATCCTGCGGCTTTCGGTGCGCAAATTTCTGGATTCTTGATAGACAAATTATAGACATTCGCGTAAGGTTCCTGTTCCCTGCCTATAAGGCTACGTTTTGTTTTTTGCCCCCTATCCGGAGTTACTTCATGTCAGTTCCTGCCACAGAAGCACGTCTTCATTTTTTCACTATTTCTTGCGTATGCTCTAGCTTAATTTTGTCAGGTCTGTTGGTATCTGGAGCGGCGATAGCGAATGATTTACCGAGGAAAAATAAACCCGCGATAGCTGATGTGATTAAGGCTTCTTCTGCCGCTGACTGGCGTGTCTTGGTTCCGGAAAACACCCTGTATCTGGAACTGGAAAAAGGCCGTGTCGTGATTGAGCTGGCGCCAGATTTTGCGCCTAAGCATGCGGTCAATATTCGCGCCTTGGTGCGTGAGGGCTATTACGATGGATTGGCGATAGTACGCTCGCAAGATAATTATGTCGCGCAATGGGCCGACCCTGAAGATGAAAATCCTGCGAAAAAACGTGAAGTGAAAACCGCACACAAGAATCTGGATGCCGAGTTCAGCGTCAAGGACGGCAAGGAATTGTCATTCACCCGCCTGCCCGATGTTGATGGCTATGCGCCACAGGTTGGACATGCGAATGGTTTTGCCGCCGGGCGCGACCCTAAAACGGGCACGGCCTGGCTGGCGCATTGCTATGGCGCGGTCGGCGTTGCGCGAGGCAATGAGTCAAATAGCGGTGACGGTACCTCTTTGTATGTGGTGACCGGGAATGCGCCACGCCAGCTCGATAGAAACGTCACAGTGGTCGGGCGCGTGATGCAGGGCATGGAACTCTTGTCCAGTCTGCCGCGCGGCACAGGCGCTTTAGGTTTCTATGAAAAACCGGAACAGATGACAGCGATCAAAGCTATCCGTATTGCTGCCGATGTACCGGAAGCCGAGCGCAGCAAGCTGGAGATTTTACGCACCGATACAGCGACCTTCAAGGCGGTAGTGGAGGCTCAGCGCAATCGCGGTGGTGACTGGTATAAGGTGGCGGCAGGGCACATAGATTTGTGCAATGTACCTTTGCCCGTGCGTGTGCAAAAATAATTCCATTTCTAAATCATCAGTGTCGTTGTTACCTTCGCCTCGCCGTGCTAAAGCACTGTCTTCGGCTCGTCGCCTAGACACTAATGATTTAAAAAAAGGAATGAAAAAAAGGCAAACGCAGGTTTGCCTTTTTTTATTGCCCCGGATTATACATATCGGCATGAATCTTATTCACGCCAAAAATCAACTCGTCACTTAATTGCACATCGAAGGCGTCGATATTTTCCTTGAGCTGCGCCAGATTGGTCGCACCGATGATGGTGCTGCTGACAAACCAGCGCGAATGACACCAGGCCAACGCCAGTTGTACCGGGGTGATGCCATGCGCACGTGCGAGTGCCGCATAGCGCTTGCTGGCCTCGATCACTTCTGGACGCAT
>JAZJYB010000005.1:0-13126 GCA_040390685.1 Pseudomonadota bacterium
CATTTCGATACCGATGTCATGGATGCCGAGGCGGAGATGCCAGCGCTGAAATACCATGTCAAAGCGGGGCCAGGATTTGCCGACATCGCCACCTTGTTTCGCGCACTACAAAACTACAATATCGTCGCCGTATCTGTGTCAGCCTGGCACGAAGAAAAAGATAGTGATAATAGCGCTGCACTGGCCTGTCTGGCTTTACTCGAGGAGTTGCAGCTAGACCAGCGCCTTACCTGAAATGCTTAGCCCGCGTAGATACGATAAGGGAAGCGAAATCGTAGGCATGTTTTCTTCATGAGCCATATTGCCCTGACTTGCAACGGGGCCTTCTTGCGTATTCAAGCGTCACGGTGGTAAGCTCTTGTGCAAATTTGAATCTTGGCTTGGCGCGTGCCTGGCCCACCCGGAGGCTACGTGCGTATAAAAAGTAAGTTCCAGACTCTTGCCGCTTCGCTTTATCGATTTGTTTCTTATTGCGACCGCTATGTCCTGACAGTCGTTCGTATTTTATCGATCTATGCAGTGCCATTGCTGATAGCGATTGTTTCCGTGATCGCGCTCACTAATTGGGATAATTCTTACGAAACGAATAACAAACGCGTACTCCCAATGCGAGTGCTTGTACCGGGCGATGCATCGCACGAAGTAGGGCCGGGCGACATTGTCAATAAGCTGAATGTGCTGCCTTCGAGATTAGGCTTTGATACCAAGCGTAACGAACAGCCGATCTGGTTCGCCTTGAACGCGCTTGGTCAAGACCATACGTTCAACGTTATAGAATTTCCGTCGCGCCATGCGGTCAAAATCGCATGTTGGGATGCCGCCACCTTAGAATTATTAGGTGAGGCAAGCCATGGTCAATTTGCCGGTGCACTGGAACCGATTAAGGCTGGGTTCGCGTTGACACTGCCTCGTCCTGAGATGCAAGTCCTTTGTCGCGGTCACTTTGTCGGTCCTGCGCATCTCTCGGCGGTATTGTGGCCTGAAGCACAGCTGACTAAATCAGCGCAACAGTTTCATCGGTCATCGGGCTTGCTCGATGGCGGATTGATTGTTTTAGCGATTTTTGTATTGCTCACAGCGTTGATCAGCCGCCAGGCAATCTATGTCTTGTTTTCGGCGTGGCTGATACTGAACATGCGCGTTGCTGAACTATCTGCCGGATGGGACATGCAATGGTTGGGGCAAAACCTTCCCGAGTCGTGGCTGCTGCCTAGCCGTTCCATGGCGATCGCGCTGTATTCCTTAGTTACCGTCAATCTTTTTCTGACGTTGTTCCACGATGAACTAAAAAATACGCTGTATGCGGCTGCACTTAAGGTCACCCGCTGGCTTTGCCTGCTGCTCGTTCCGGCAGCGTACTTCCTTAGCTACAAACAATTTTTGCCTATCATGTGGGTGATGACGGCGCTGACCTTGATTTTGATGACGACTAGTATCGTCCGCATTTTCTTTAGTTCGCGATCCCGCGTTGCGCTCTGGTACGCCGCCTCACTTGGTGTCGCCACTTTGTCGAGTTTGTCGGAAGTGGTCGGTGCGGCGCTTGGGGTGCGTGAACTTTCAGGCATCGCCAATAGCGTTACAGCGGCATTGGTTTCGAGCCTGCTGGCAGCGATTGCCATCGCCGAACAAATGCGCCAGGAACATCAGCAATACATAGAAACGCAGGCCGAGATGCAGCATATGGTCGAAGCGATGCCGATAGGCTTGTTTACGCTTGACAATTATGGTTCATGTCTCAGCGCTAACCCAACGTTTATTTCTATGCTGGCAAATTCCAAAGTCCAGGTTGGCGATGAATCATGGAAGCGCCATTTCGCTGATGGCACCTGGAGCCGGCTCGATCAGATATTGGAAGAAAAAAATGATGTGGAGCTTGAAGTCCTAAGTAAGTCGGGTGACGAACGTTTTCTAGTCCGCGCGACCCGGGCAAATGACAAAATTCAGGGTGTGTTGCAAGATATTACTGAGACTTCAAAAGCCACGGAAAATTTACGTTTTCTGGCGAATAACGATCCGCTGACCAAAGTATTTAACCGGCGCGGAATCGAAAAGGTGTACAAAGCTGCGCACGCAAAGTTGGAGCAAGGCCAAGCACTGGCGCTGGCCTACCTAGACCTTGATCGCTTTAAACTGATCAATGACATGTTTGGCCATTCCGCTGGCGATGAAGTGCTCAAACAAGTGTGTGACCGCATCACGGGCCTGCTCGCGCGCGGCCAGTCTTTGGGGCGGGTTGGTGGAGATGAATTTGTACTTATCATGCCAGACACAAATGTCGCGCTGGCTAGCTTGATAGTGCGTGGCATCGTTAGCAGCATAGGCGACGTACCATTCCGCGTTAACGAAAAAGCTTTCCACGTGCGTGGCTCGATTGGCCTGGTCGAAGTTACTCTAAATATGAATATGCAGGAGGCAATCTCGACTGCGGATCGCGCTTGCCGTGAAGCCAAAGAAAAGCACACCGATGGCTTGGTCGTGTACGAGAAAAATTCAGCGGCCTTCGTCGAGCGCCGTGAGGAACTGCAGATGATAGAGGAGCTATCTTCGGATGCAGCAACCCAGCGCTTGTTCATTGAGATGCAGCCTATCATGTCGCTGAAAATGCCCTACGAATCGCGCAATGTTGAGGTGTTATTGCGTATGCGTGATCACGACGGAAAAACGATACCTGCCGGACGAGTCATCACTGCCGCCGAAAAGAGTGGCCGCACCGGCGTGATCGATCGCTGGGTATTGTCGACCACCTTGGTATGGATAGAAACCAATCTCGTAGAACTCGCCAACATGCATTTCGTCTGCATCAATCTGAATGGCGCCTCACTTAACGATGAACGTTTTCTGGAAGACGCGGTGGATTTGCTGATACGCTATCCAGACGCAGCCAAACGCATCTGTCTGGAGATTACCGAAAGCGTTGCATTGCATGACCTGGAGAATACCCGCCGTTTTATCGATAGCGTGCGCAGCTATGGCGCCAAGGTAGGTCTCGATGATTTTGGCGCCGGCTACACTTCGTTTTCCTACCTGAAGCAATTGCCCGCTGATGTGTTAAAAATCGATGGCAGTTTTATTGTCAACATCAACGAGCACCCGGCCAACGTCGCTATCGTCGAAGCTATCGTTAATCTTGCCTCCAATCTCGGCATGAAAACGATCGCGGAATGGGCCGAAGATACCGCCACCGTACAAACTTTGGTGGAAATCGGGGTGGACTACGTGCAAGGCTTCGTCATTTCCAAATCCCGCCCGCCGGAAGAAATTCTTGCTGCCGAGTCTTTCGCCAGTTTTATCGCACCGGGTCCGCTGGCGGATTTAGTGAATGGCCTGTCGCGAATTGACATTCCGCATCATGCGAAATTAATCGAAATGGAACGATTCAAGGAAACTCACTGAAGTTAAATAGCGCCATGCCGCATGCCACGTCGCTTGCCACTCAGCGTATGGTAAAACGATTCGAATAAGCTCAAAAACTAAGCCAAAGCTTTTTGTCTTGCAGTGGTGTTTCAAGCGGGAGCAGCGGATTTGTTAGCTGGAATAATTTGCGCCCTTTGAAGTTTGTTCGCTTGATGTCTTCACCGTAGCTCTCGACAAAGGCTTTTTCAAAACTACCATCTTTGATCGCGGCCAGCAGACCGGATTCTATCAATCTGGCTAATTCCTGATCTCGCTTGTTCACAAAAAAATACAGTGCGGTTGGGTAATGCAAGATTAGGTTTTTTTCAATTGTCAAATCCATCTCCGGATGGTTTTTTTCTTCTACCCATATTTCAGAGATCGAACGGGGTAGATAGTCAACCTTTCCCATTTGTAGCAAGCTAAACAGGCTGTGGTAATAGGGCAGCCCCAACACCTTTAAACCGTTGGCCCTGAGGATTTCGGTGTCAGGCCAATCATGACCTTGCACTGCTTGAAAATTTTTCAAATCATCAAGCGTGTGTAATTTTTCAAAATTTGCTATGTTTTTCGTGTTGATCAGGAAAATGCGCCAGCCCAGCAAGCCCTTGTCGATGGGAATACGAATAGGAAGTAAGTCTTTTTCTCGCTCTTTCGACGTCATCGTCCATAAGACATTGATCTCCAGCCCCAGGGCGAGTTGCCGCAAAGCTCTGTCCTGCTGCATTTTATGCAAACAGGGCTTGAGTTCAAATTTACCTCCGCCCTTACTCAAAGCCAGAGTCAGTATTTTCAAAGGGTAGGTTTGCCTATCGTCACCTGTGAATTCGGCGGATGGATACCATAAAACTGTTTGAGCCAGAGTTGGTGCAAGCGCCATCAGTAGCAGTAGTGTGACCAATGCTTGACTTAAATAACGGTAGGTAAGGCCGGTATTCACAATAGATATCCATCTGTGCCTGACGGAGTGTCAAGCTTGGGTCAATTCTTCACACGATACTCCTTTTGGCATTTGCGTTCAATTTGCACTGAATATGCGCTTTTTCTCTAGTTGTTCTTGCGTTGTTCTTGTCCCGATCCGCACAAACAGTACCGCCACAGCAGCACACATCAACAAGCCACCCGCCAGGCGAATCACGTTTTCCGGATTGCCGCCTAGCCAGCGCTGGTAGTACAAAGGCAGCGTAAAAATCTGGATGATCATCGGGATCACGATAAACATATTGAAGATGCCCATATACACGCCGGTGCGCTCCGGCGGGATGCTGCCGGCCAGCATAATGTAAGGGTTGCCCATGATGCTGGCCCAGGCCATACCGACACCTAGCATGGGGATAAACAACAGGCCTGGCGTATGGATCTGCGGGATGCAGAACATGGCGATACCTGCCAGCGTCAGGCAAATGCTGTGGGTGATTTTAGGCCCGTAGCGGCGCGCAAAAGGCATCAACGCAAAGGCGGCGACAAAGGCGATGAAGTTATAGAACGCGCCGATCTGGCCATTCAGTAATCCGGCATCGCGAAAACCTTCTGACGCGGGGTCGCTAGTGTCGAAAATACTGCGCGCCAGCGATAGCATGATGTACTGCCAATAGCAAAACATGGCGTACCACTGAAACAGTTTGACCAAGGCCAGCTGCTTCATGGTGTCCGGCATTTCTTTGATGGCTAGCCAGATCTCACGCAGGGTTTCACGGCTGCCTTGCGGCTTGCTACGGATAGCCTTAATTTCATCTGCGCTGAGCGGTATCTCCGGCGTGGTTTTTAAGGTCCAGAGTATCGAGCTGATCGATACCACGGCACCGATCAAAAATGCAGTGATCACGATATGCGGAATATGGCTGCCATTGATGGCGTCTTTGTTCATGCCAAAAAATACCAGCAGCGACGGCGTCAGATACGCCAGGGTTTGCCCCAGGCCGGTCATGGCACTCTGGGTCAGAAAACCGATCGAGTGCTGGTTCTGGTCGAGTTTGTCGCTGACGAAGGCGCGGTAGGGTTCCATCGTCACGTTATTCGCCGCATCTAGTATCCATAACAGGCTGGCGGCCATCCACAAAGTCGGGCTGAATGGCATGGCCAATAAACCGAGACTGCAGAGGATGGCGCCAACTAAAAAATACGGCGTGCGGCGACCCCAGCGGGTCACTGTGCGGTCACTCATCGCGCCGATAATCGGCTGCACAATCAGGCCCGTCATCGGCCCCGCCAGCCACAGATACGGTAGGCTGGCTTCATCGGCACCAAGATATTTGTAGATTGGGCTCATGCTGCTTTGCTGCAGGCCAAAGCTGAACTGGATGCCGAAGAAACCTATGTTCATATTCAGGATCTGCCAAAACGACAGGCCGGGTTTTTTTATCATTGTCATGTTGCATTTTCCTCGATTTGTTCTTCTGCTTCCCATTGCTGCAGCCAGTTTTGATAAAACTGCGCGTCGGAGGAAACGGCGCCACGTATGCCACAGACTGCCGTAGCGAATTCATGGGCGCGGCGCAGGCTGATTGCAAGCGGCCAGCCTTGATATAAGCCAGTCAAAAACACCGCAGAAAAAGCATCGCCGCCACCAACGGTATCGACGATATTTGTCGGCGTCGGCATTTGATCGGCACTGAAAAATTCACCTTCGACGTCGAAGTAAGCGTAACCGCGTGCACCCAGGGTGACGATGATCGCCAGTAAATCAAATTGCTTCATCAGGCCATCGATGGCGGGTTTCCAGCTGAGACGGTCTGCATCCAGATCAAGTGTGGTGCAGGCATTGCCCGAATATTGATCGAGCAAATAACAGAGCTCATCTTCGTTGAGTTTGACGATGTCGGCACGGCACAGTGAGTCATCTATCGTCGAAGCGTTTGCCTGCCCGTCGCGCAAATTGAGATCCAGATATTTCAGGGTTTTTTCTTCCTTGAGCAGGGCAGATAAACTTTGTCTTGAAGTCAGGCTACGCTGCGCCAGAGTGCCGAAATAGATCAGGCCGACAGGTTGGTTCTGGTAGTAGCTAGTTATCGCCTGCTGTGCAGTGGCTAGCTCTATGTAGTCATAGGCCTGGTCGGGCAGTATCTCAAACTGATGGCTGCTGTTATCTTCAGGATTATTTTGTGTCACTACGACACGGCCGCTGGGGCGCGTGGCGTCCACTTGCATGCCAATTGCCGACATGCCGCAGCTTTGCATATTGGACTGGATAAGTGCACCGACTTCATCTTGGCCGATGCGGCTAATCATCAACGGTGCGCAGCCAAAATGCGCCAGCGTGCGTGCGACGTTGAAGGGCGCGCCACCGATGATTTTTTGTTCGGGGAATTCATCTGCCAGCGCTTCGCCGAAGACCACGATGGATGAAATGTTTGGCTGTTTCATGCTGACTCTCCGGGCGCTGTGACGTAACCAAAATTGGCCATAAGGCGGAACTACCAACATCTGTGCTACGCCGATATGATAAGTCTGCTCAGTAAGCACATCAATGAGTACATCAAACCAGACCTGATCATTCAAGGTATGCAAAGTACGTAAATCCAGTGTAACAGCACGCTCAGAAAAATTGCCGACAAAGGTCAGTGCATCGTGCCCGGCCAGGTCGCCTCGCGCAAAGACAAATAATTCTGGCTGATCGCAATGAATCATGTGTCGTTGCTGGCTTGTCGCCAGTTGCGGGCTATTTCGGCGGCAGCTAAACATGTGGCACAGGTCGGTAAAAATCTGGCCGGCTTCTGTGTGCGCCTGATGCTTTTGGGCGTAGGCTTTCTGATCCAGATCCGGTCGCTGCAACCAGCGGCTGTCCTTGGCTTTTGCCGGAAAATCGCGATAGCTATTGTCATTGCCTTGCGCCAGTTCATCACCCATGTAAATCACTGGCAAGCCGCCAAATGTTAGTGCCAGACCGTACAGCAATAGCATGCGTCTTTGAGCCAAAATTATTTCTGTTTCATTGTGTGCGCTGGGGTAGCCACATAGCGCAGAAGCCATCCCTACGCTGCCATGCACGGCGCTCGGGTCGGCCGCCTGAAAGCTGGCGCCGCGCGCGAAGCTATCGCCTTCACCGGTAAAAAAACGCGATACCTTCGCCAGGCGTTGCTGCGCATCCTGGCCATCCGCCTGCGCTTCTGCGCGTAAGACGTTCCAGCCTATGTCGTCATGGCAGCGTACATAGGTCAGCCACGATGTCTGTTCTGGTAAGTTTGGCGTCGCTTGCATGACAGCTTTAATCATGGCTGTATCTTGTTCGGCCAGCGCAGCCCATCCTGCTGCCATCAGGCTACTGTGATAAGCCAGATGACATTCTTTAATCTCGGCGTCTTTACTGCCCAAATACGCTGGCAACTCCGCCGTAGCTACTATGGCTTCGGCTTTTAATAAGACGCCCGGCGCGGCGATATCGACGATGCAGCGCAAGGCTTGCAAGATCCAGTGAGCCTCAGGCTGATTCATGCAATTGCTGCCCTCGCGCTTCCATAAAAATGCGGTTGAATCGAGACGAAATACTTCTATCCCTTGATTCGCCAAGCTCAATAAGGCGAGCGCCATCTCGGCAAAGACGGCCGGGTTGGTGTAGTTGAGATCCCATTGGTAAGGGTAAAAAGTGGTCCAGACCCAGCGTTGCAGGCTGTCTATGTAAGAAAAATTACCCGGTGCCGCTTGCGGAAAAACCTGTCCCAAGGTCTGTTCAAATTTATCCGGTTCTGCCCGGTCCTGATAGCAGTAAAAATAGTCGCGGTAGCGCGACTCGCCCGCCTTGGCGGCAAGTGCCCAGGGATGATCGTCGGCTACATGGTTGAGGATGAAATCGGAACACAGGCTGATATTTTCCTGGCGCAGCTGCACGGTTAGCTTGCGCAGATCAGCCATGTTGCCAAAGCGTGGTTCGATTTCAGAAAAAGAAGATACCGCGAAGCCGCCATCGTTTTCACCCACGCGGGCGCGTAAAAAAGGCAAGAGATGCAAGTAGCGCACGCCCATCTCGGTCAGGTGCGGGATTTTTTCAATCACGCCATTCAGGTCGCCAGCGAAGTGGTCCACGTAGCTGCAATATCCGAGCATTTCCTGACTGCCAAACCAATCTTTATCCTGTTGCCTTTGTTGATCAAGTTCACGCAACGCGGCAGGACGTGCAGCGGCCACCTTTGCTACTGAAACCATCAATTGGTCTAACCACGCAGAAAAGTTTTCTGCGTTGCCATACAAGGCTTGTAAACGCTCTAGCAATGCAGGTGATTGCGTTTGGAAACGTTCGATAAATAGCGCATGTTGGTCAGTGGGTAACTGAGTCAACATCGCCTTGAGGCTATTGCTTGAGAGTGTCATGAGAAGCTTGATTGTTTACTTGAAAAAAATTTTATTAAGCTCTGATAATTATTCACGTCATTCCCGCGCGCTAAGTCTTACCGAAAAGTTCGACATTGCCGAATTAAGTTCCTTCCCCTTTTGAGGGGGAAGGCTAGGATGGGGGTGTGGCGGTCCAAATAAGAACGACGATAATTTTGACCGTTCGACCCCCATCCCAACCTTCCCCCTGCCTGGGGGAAGGAGCTAAAGGCCAACACAGCTACAGCGCCAAGACTTGCTGGTAACGAATAGCGCCTGCGCGGGAATGATGGAAATATTCCCTACTTATTTTTTATCAGAACGAATATTTCAAAGTGCCACGGACAGTGCGGCCATTGATCGAGCGTGCCGCATGGCCATCACCTTCCACTTCGGTATAACCTATCGTATTCAGCAAATTATTTGCGCTGAAAGAAAGCTGTACACGCGGCGTCAATTGGTAATTGATAAAGGCGTTGACAACGTTAAAGCCAGGCAAATTCAAGGTATTGCCATCATCGCCCCAGGCTTTTGTCGTGCCTATTACGCTCAGGCCGAATACCGCATCACCAATGCTGTAGGTTGGTGCAATCTGGTAGACAAAATTTGCCTGACGACGCGGTGTTTTACCGATCACCGATGCGTCATTTGCCGCGACGATTTCTGCCTTAGTGTAAGTCATGCCGCCAGTTAAGCGGAAGTCACCCATGCGGTAACTTGCCTCGACTTCCGCACCCTTGGCGTCGTAGGAATTAGCAGTAAATTTTTGCGTGGTCGCTTCAAAATTTGATTCTGTGGTCTTGGCCTGGAACAAAGTAACAAAGCTATTGAAGTCACCGGCTTTCCATTTCAAACCAGCTTCATTTTGCTTGACGATGTTGGTGCTGATAGGGAGCGATCCATCCAAAGGATTACCGAACATGATGCGATCGGCATTGAAGGCGATACCTTCACTGGAGCGCGCAAAAAATGCCAGGTTTTTATCCAGGCGATAGTTCACGCCAAATGAATACGAGGTGTGATCAACCGAGTAATCGATGGTCTTGGTGTTGGCTGCAGAATATTTCTGGTTGACCGCTTGGTTGTAAGTGCCGCTGGCTTTTTGCTTGTCGTTGCGCAGGCTGCCGTCGATATTCCATGCGCCGCTTTCCCAACCGAGGTTGGCATACGTAGCGGTTGTCTGATATTGCGCATCGATATTGCGGTTGCAGCAACCACCCCAAACGTCGGTGCCCTGAGCTATCAATCCTGGTGAACCGGCGACTGTCGTGCTGGAATTTAACAGCGCTGGCTTATCGCCCGTTGCCTGCAACAGATAGTGGTTGAAGTTCCAAGTCACGCCAAGATTTTGCAATGAGGTGTACAGGCCTGCGGTAGCAGTCAGTGAGCTGCCACCCATCGCGAATGCCTTGGATACCTTGATGTCGTTGACAGTGCTACCCAGATCATCGAGCGAAGTATTGAACACCGCGGCCGTGAAGGCGGCGCCGGTGTAGGCCTTGCCGGCATTCGGGCCAGTTGCGTAAGTCATGCCTGTCGATGTATTGCCGTTATCGGCAGGGAAGATGGAGATGAAACGCCCGGTATTGGTCGATTTGCGAAACTTCTCGTCGAGCAGCCAGCCAGCACCCAGATCGAGTGAAGCTTCCGCGCCAAACGCATTGTTAGTCACGCGCAAACCGTCATTGATATTCGTCGCAAGGTGATTATTGTTTTTATCCAGCACCAGATCTTTAGTCCAGTAAGGCGAATAAAAACTCGCCGTACGTGGATCGATGCCAGGCAACTCGGCAATATTGCCGCCAGTTGTTTTGACTGGCACTGGCATATTCATCGGCGATTTGTCGTCCAGATGTTTGAAGCTCAGACGCACATAACCATTGTCCAGTTCATGCGTAATATTCGCCTTGATCTGGCCGCCTTCTTCTGCCGTCATGCCGGCAGGGCGCGAGCTGTCGCCATTGCGGTAGAAGCCGCCAATGAAGACACGAGTTTTTTCTGAGATTGGTGAACCATAGTCAAAATCGTAGCGGGTCTGGTTAAAATCGAGGCCCTTGGTGATACCGATGCTGCCGCCTTTTTCTTTACCATTGCGGCTGATGAAGTTGATGATGCCGCCAGGCGCATTGGTAGCCATGGTGGAGGCTGTGCCACCGCGTACCACTTCCAGATTACTCAGGCTACCATCAGCACGCAAGAACATATCCGGCGTCACAAAAGCGATATCGCCAAATTGCAGCAGCGGCAGACCGTCTTCCTGAAACTGCACATAACGCGCACCACCGGCCGAGATAGGCACGCCGCGCACAGTCAGGTTGGCATTGCCTTCACCACCGGAAGATTCAGAACGCACACCAGGAATAGCCCGCAAGATTTCGGCAGAATTGGTCGGTGCCGATTGCATGATCTGACCCATATCCAGGGTGCTGATAGAAACGCTGGATTTCATTTTCGAGCGACCGATGGCCGTTCCGGTAACGACGACAGTATTCAAATTAAGAGAATTTTTTTCTGCAACGACCGGCGCGTTGGCGTCGGCAGTAGCGGGTGCTTCTTGCGCCCATACGGGAGCCATTTGCAATACCGCGACCGACACGAGTGTCGCCATTTTTGTCTTGTTGAAGCTAGTTGTTTTCATTTGTATCTCCATTTTGTTTAAGTATATTCATTGATTTTGCGGATACCACGCTTGCAGCAGGTATGACGCATTATCGACCAAAATATTTTTCTTTGCAATCGATTGCAATCATGCGTCGCAATAAACTCTATTTTAAAAAAATCATGCAAACTGGCTTTGTGTGAAATGTATTGTTAATACGGAAATGCGTTTTGCGAGTGCTTGAGACGTTTCTAGAGTAGAAGTGGTTATCTGAAGATGGCAATGCATTGCTGAAAGCCTTGCTTTTTTATATTGAGATCTATTCTGAGCTGACGTTGGTATCGCACCACAAAACGTCAATTAAAATGTTCCTTGTTGCAGTGCGGCACAAGAAAATCAAAGTAAATTGCAAACGTTTGCAATAAATTTAAAGCAAACCTCAATTCCATTTTTTCTGTGGCTTATAAAACCCGCTTCAGAGACATTTGAAAGACGGCAGCGGGGCGGGTGCTGACACTTAATATAAATATTAATTTTGCTAATCATATTGGTAGAATGCGACAACTTAGCTGTGCTGCTTTTCTCGAATTGTTAATACTGGATAAAAAATGATGATCAAGTCCGACAAGCTAGTTGTGAACCGATTTAGAGAAATTTGCATTGCCATGTTTTGCAGGCAGGTGGCGAAGGTATGTAGTAAGCCTGTCTCCCGATAACAAGGTTAGCCAACCATGTATTTATCGTTGCGATCACTAGTCGCCATACTCGCAGTTGCTGCCGCCACCCCCAACGCATTTGCGCAATTGGGAGATTCCAACGCGCCCGACACATTGGTTCGCTCTCTGTATCAAGCACATCAACCATGGGCGAAGAAGGAAGTTCAGTTGAGCGACGCCCGACAAGCCACATTGTTTCTGTCTCCAAGCTTGGGGCGACTGATTCAGCTCGATGAAGCGTGCAGCAAGAAGACTCAGGAAATTGCCAATCTCGACTTCGATCCAATCCTAGCCGCGCAGGACTATGATGAACGCGGAATTGGGAATCTGACGATCAAGTTGCTCAGTACAACGTCGTCCTTGGCACGGGTTGAAGCAAGTTTTCTCTGGCGTCCAGACGACGAAAAGACGCGCACTAAGATTACATACAGCTTACTGAAGTTTGGCGAGCATTGGAAGATCGATGACATTAGTTATCGTGAGCCAGCTTCTCTGAAAACGCTGCTCTCGAAGCCAATCGCGGAATGCAAAGACATAAAACTATAGGTGTGAGTGGGCTGGCTAACCCTTCAATTGATAGGCGTGCCCCGGCAAACCGGGCCACGCCTATCATCTCAATCGTTAAAAATATTACCGTCAACCTCCGGTCACAGTCTATTTTTCACTTTCTGTTTAACCGACAAATTACGTTAACATACTACTAGCACGACACATTAATTGCGTCTGAAGCAAGCGTGGCTGAGTCGGCTTTTTCTCGGCCAGACTGAGCAGGGCTTCGACCAGTGCCTGGCCTGCTGCCGCAATCGGCTGACGTATCGTGGTGAGTGAGGGATGAAAGTAACGGGCAAGTTCGATATCATCATAGCCGACTACGGCAACGTCATCCGGCACGCGATATTGTTTGTCGCGCAGGGTGTTGATGGCGGTCATCGCGATGAGATCGCTGCAGGCGAACAGGCTATCAAAAGCCACGGCGCGGCGGCATAATTCTTCCACAGCCAGGCGGCCGCCTTCTTCGATGAATGATGCGGGGATGACCAAATTATCATCGAGCTTGATCTCATATTGTTTGAGGGCTTTGCAATAGCCTTCATAGCGGTGCGCCACTTCAGGC
>JAZJYB010000006.1:0-8675 GCA_040390685.1 Pseudomonadota bacterium
TACTTCACTTCTATGGAGTTTACAAGCTAAATATGAGGGGAAGGCTCAGATGCTGACCCTTTGATTGGATATTTCCGTCGATTAATTCCTGCTTACCGCCACATTTACCTGAGCCGTTGCCGTACCGCCGTGATTGTCCGAGATTGAATAGGTAAATACTGCAGTACCAACAAAATTACGTGCGGGAGTGAATACGATTTTCCCTGTTTGAATGGCCACCGTTCCGTACATTGGTTTTGTGACCATCGCAATATTGAGCACATCGCCGTCGGGGTCGTAGTCATTTGTCAGAACAGGAATGGTGACCGAGATATTGCGAGTAGTTTTTGCATTATCCGCGACGGCAACCGGCGCACGATTAACCTGGTTTATTTTGATGCTTGCCGTTGACATTGCGCTAGCACCACCATACATAGTAGTGTATCCGAACGTATCGGTGCCAACGAAATTTGCTTCAGGTGTATAGGTCGCACTTGCGCCTGAGATTATGACGGTTCCATGCAAGGGCGCTGATGCAATCGCATAGCTGAGTGTACCAGCGTTGCCGATTGCCCCTTTCAACGGCAAGCTTATTACGCCTCCCCTGTTGACACTGCCAGTGACAGGAGCTGCGGTCAAAGGCTCATACATTTGAACCAGTCGTACACCACCAGTGACGGTGACCATTAGCATCGATCCGTCTTTCGACAGCCTGGTTCGTCCTTGAACAAAAGCGCCGTTTCCAGTGCTTTGAAAATTATCTTCGAAATCATATGTGCCAACCTGAGTAAAATTCACAGAGTCATAAATGCGCACTTCGCGCGTTTGCGACCAAGGAAAATAGATAAGGTTTTCGACAGGATGATATGCCACGCCAATTGGCTGTGGGCCTGCATATTCACCGATAGTTGCGACTTTGGTATAGGCGCTGTTATAGACGTATGCGCCGAAATAGGTCGGGATTGCGTATTGACTGCCATTGCGGTTCGTCGCGATTTCGAAATTGTAATGCGATGTACCTGTTTGATAATCAGTCATGCGTTTCAATTGTCCAGTCGGAATGTCGAAACGACCCCAAGGTCCGGCTGAGTTATTCGATTCGGCAAGCGCGATCACCTTTCCGTCGCCGCTGGCAGAGAGCATTGCATTTTGAGAAAAGCTATTTTCTGGATAAGCCGCTCCGAGCTTACTCCACGTTAGGGTTGCGGTATTCAATCTGCGCGTAGGCACCCAGCCTGATCCAGCGAAACCAGAAGAGGCAAACACCGTTCCATCAGAACCGAAGGCAACTGCCCATGTGCCGTCTTCCATGAATTCTTTGGTGACAATCGCCTTGGTTACTGTCAGATCGCTCAGGCGAACCAAATACACCCATTGATCTGTGGCAGTGGTCGATCTATCTGCAACAACGAGGGTCGTTCCGTCAGGCGAAATATCGATACCGGCGAGTTTTCCGCCCAGTATGATTGGCGACAGGAACGTAGCTGATGGCGTATGGTAGCGCAAGACGTTTCCACCCTCTGTGATGTAGATCGTACTGCGAGCAGCATCGTGCACCATGTCCGTTCGGTTTGCTGATGGAATCAATATTCCTACTGCGTCCGCATTTGCGACATACAACGCTGCTGCCGTGATTAGTGCTGCAGATATCCTTTTGAATAACAAAGCAATCTCCTTGAGTGAAGTACTAGAAGTAAAACCGATGAAAGCTTCCTAATTTAGACTAGCCAATTTACGATCGTGAGACGAATGCGCTCTGGATTCATCTCTAAGTGAACCGAATCTAAGTGTAACATACACAATATTTCCATAACAGCAATCTTGATCTATTTGTAAAACCTGAAAGAAAACAAAAGCCAGTGACACACTCATTGGGATCGAGCGGTCTTGTCATCAAGTTGATATCCGTGCTGGTAACAATGTCCTGTTATAAAAAACTTCAAGAAACGAGGTCAAGTCTTGACATATCAGTTTGTCGCTAAGAAGAGTTGAGCAACTATAGGGATCCGCATCGTTATACATTTAAGTGACGAAGCACGGGGGCAGTTCTAACATTCCAACATCAATCTAGAAATGTAAGAACATTAGAACTGCCACCAATTTCCACGTACGGTTCTGTGAGAGGCCAGAGGGGAAGTTCCTCAGGCCTGCTCGACCAGCATCGCTTTCAATGTAAACGATGCTGACACTGTTGATTTAAATATGGGTGTTTGATGAATTTCTAAATTTCAGGGGAAACTCAGTCGGCAGCTACCACGTAAAGTCATCCGGGATCTGGAAGGCGGCATACGGATCATCTTCATCGATTTCGGTCGTCGTCTTCTTCACCCGCACCACCAGTGAAGCATCGCGCTCGGCAATTTTATCCGCGATAATCCTGGGCAGTAATTCTGTTTTACCATCCAGACACACGATCACCAGTCGGCCAGCAATCAAATGCGTCTGTACCGCTGCCGACACATAAATCTTATCGATCTTGGTGCCGTGAGTGTAGTAGTAAGCGATGTCGCCTGCTCCCTTGCTTTGGCGATTCTTTTGCACCAACTGCACAATCTGCGCAAAAATCGCTTTTTGGCTGGCGGCCGCATCGCGTTGCGCATTGAGTTCACGAGCGCGTTCGGCATTCTTGCGCTGCACCTCAAGCGCGGCCAGACGCGATTCATCTACGCTCTCGTTGCCAGTCCGGCGCTCGACCTTCTTCTGTTTACTCTTTTCCTGGTGGGCCAGTTTGGCTTTGTTTTTATCGACTAGTCCCGCTTTTAAAAATTGATCTTGCAATGAGGCCATCATACAACTCCGTAAAATAAGTGCCACCGGTCCAAGGCAACGCTGCCGACCAACGGCAAGCCGCTAGCATAGCAAAATTTTCTATTCTGGGAAGTGCTGGTGTGGGGGTCTTGCATTGACACATGCATTGCAATGCAAGACCTGACTCGGTTTTTCGCCCAGGCCCCATTTTTAGAGATGCAATGCATGCGCAAGACCTTCGCGCCTGCTGCGAATTGTTAGCCAGCAGAAATTGCTACGTGCCTAGCCGCGCACGGCAGCCTGAATAGTGGCAATGTTGATCTTGCGCATTGGCATCATTGCATTGAACGCACGCTTAGCCACAACACCACCTTGCGCCATTGCCTCCAACAAAACCCGTGGCGTGATTTGCCAGCTGATACCCCATTTGTCTTTGCACCAGCCGCATTGACTTTCCTGCCCGCCGTTATTCACGATGGCGTTCCAATACCGATCTGTTTCCTCTTGATCATCGGTGGAAATCTGGAAAGAGAAAGCTTCGCTGTGCTTGAAAAGCGGGCCTCCATTTAAGCCGATGCAGGGAATGCCGGCGACAACAAACTCTACGGTCAGCACATCGCCAGCCTTGCCATCAGGGTAATCAGATGGTGCCTTTTGGATGGCGCCGAGGCTACTCTGAGGGAAAAGCTCGGTATAGAAGCGGGCGGCTTCTTCTGCATTGCGTTCATACCAAAGACAGATGACATTTTTATTCATGAGAATCTCCTTTTATTTGCAACAGCGAAAATATTGCCTACGGGCGGCAAAATGAATTGAATCAGACAGAATTTCATATTAGCTGGCGATAGCTAAAAATACAATTTTCCCGAATTGACTCATGAAGAACGCATTGCTCTCACTCAAGAATGCCAGGGTCAAGTCATGAACCTATTCTTGACTCTATTCGTCACTGAAATGAGGATCAATTCATACGGACTTATGAATCAAGCCTCAAACGCTGGCATGTTCAGATGGGCTAATTTAAGGTCAGATTCCAACTGCACGCCCAAAAGAACGGATAATGGCGGCTTAGTTACGCTTAACTCACTTTTTAACGCTCTTTTGGCGCTCTTTTGGAACCCTCTCATGGAAATTAAAGTCAACTTTCTCGACAAGCTTCGCCTGGAAGCTAAATTCGATGATTTCACGGTGATATCCGACCAGCCTATCCGCTATAAGGGCGATGGCTCGGCGCCTGGCCCTTTCGATTATTTTCTCGCCTCATCGGCTTTGTGCGCGGCGTATTTTGTGAAGTTGTACTGCAGCACGCGCAATATCCCTACCGAAAACATCCGCCTGTCGCAAAACAATATTGTCGATCCGGAAAACCGTTACCAGCAGATTTTCAAGATTCAAGTCGAATTGCCCGCCGACATTTCTACCAAAGACCGCGAAGGTATTTTGCGTTCGATTGACCGCTGCACCGTAAAAAAAGTGGTGCAGGCTGGGCCCGAGTTTGTGATTGAAGAGGTTGAGAGTTTAGATGCCGATGCGCAGGCCTTGTTGACTTTGAATCCCAATGCGGATGCCGCCACCTATATTCTCGGCAAGGATTTGCCTTTAGAGAAAACCATCGCGAATATGTCTGGCTTGTTGGCTGGCCTGGGCATCAAGATTGAAATCGCATCGTGGCGCAATATTATTCCGAATGTGTGGTCGCTACATATCCGCGATGCGCACTCACCGATGTGTTTTACCAACGGCAAAGGCGCGACCAAAGAAAGCGCTCTCGCGTCCGCCTTGGGCGAGTATATCGAGCGACTCAGTAACAATCATTTTTATGCAGGTTCATTCTGGGGCGAAGACATCGCCAATGCGGCTTTCGCCCATTACCCGAACGAGCGCTGGTTTAAGCCTGGCAAAAAGGATGCGCTGCCAAAAGAGATTTTGGATGAATATTGCCTGGAGATTTACAACCCTGATGGCGAATTACGTGGCTCGCATCTGATCGACACCAACTCTGGTAATGCGGAGCGCGGTATCTGTTCATTGCCGTATGTGCGGCAATCCGACGGCGAGGTTGTGTATTTCCCCTCCAACCTGATCGAGAACCTGTATGCCAGCAATGGCATGAGCGCCGGCAATACGCTGGTCGAGGCGCAGGTTCAATGTCTGTCCGAAATTTTTGAACGCGCCGTCAAACGCGAAATTATTGAAAGTGAAATCGCCTTGCCGGATGTGCCGCAAGAAGTGCTGGCGAAATACCCCGGCATTCTGGCCGGCATCCAGGGCTTAGAAGAGCAGGGCTTTCCGGTGCTGGTGAAGGATGCATCGCTCGGTGGGCAATACCCAGTCATGTGCGTGACCTTGATGAACCCACGCACCGGCGGCGTGTTCGCCTCGTTCGGAGCGCACCCAAGTTTAGAGGTAGCGTTGGAACGCAGTCTGACCGAACTGCTGCAAGGCCGCAGCTTTGAAGGCCTCAACGATTTACCTGCGCCCACCTTTGTCAGCAACGCCGTGACCGAACCGAATAACTTTGTTGAACACTTTATTGATTCCAGCGGTGTGGTGTCGTGGCGCTTTTTCAGTGCCAAGTCCGACTACGAATTTGTCGAATGGGATTTCTCTGGCCAAGGTGAAAACTCGAATGCCGACGAAGCCGCGACCTTGTTCGGCATACTCGAAGAGATGGGCAACGAAGTCTACATGGCGGTGGTTGACCAACTAGGCGCCACTGCCTGCCGGATTTTGGTGCCGGGCTATTCAGAAGTGTATCCAGTCGATGACTTGATCTGGGATAACACCAACAAAGCCTTATTGTTCCGCAGCGATATCTTAAATTTGCATCAACTCGACGACGCCAGCCTGGAAATACTGCTAGAGCGTTTAGAGAACAATGAGCTAGACGATTACAGCGACATCGCCACCTTGATCGGCATAGAATTTGACGAGAACACAGTCTGGGGCCAACTCACCGTGCTGGAATTAAAACTGCTGATCAATCTCGCCCTAGAACAATTGGAAGACGCGCAAGAGCTGGTGCAAGCCTTCCTGCAATACAACGACAACACAGTCGAGCGCCGCTTGTTTTATCAAGCCTTGAATGTGGTGCTAGAAGTCACGCTGGATGAGGAATTAGAGCTAGCCGATTACCAAGTCAATTTCCGCCGCATGTTCGGCAACGAGCGGATGGACGCCGTGCTGGGATCAGTGGGCGGCAGCGTGCGTTTCTTTGGCTTGACGCCGACGAGTATGAAACTGGAGGGCTTGGATCGACATCAGCGTTTGATTGATAGCTACAAGAAATTGCATGTGGCGCGGGGTAAGTGGACGGTTGCTTCTCGCTAGGGAAAATATGGTCAGTTCACACATTAATACATTTTTGTTGAATGTTAGTATTGGCTCGGTTTTTGAAGGGATTTCCACTTGCCGAGTAATATTTATAGCTTCCTTGACACCATGCATGTGCGACCAAAGTGACTAAAGTTTGATCAAAGGGGCGCATCTCAATACTTTTAAGCGATTCTGGCTCCTTTGATTGTTCCAATTTTTTCTGGGCGACGCTCAACGCTCAGTCCACTCATTGCAATAAAAATTGATTTTTCACTAAATTAATACACTACTTGATCCAGAGGCTGGCAAGTTTTGTACTACTGCTATACCATGCCGTAAGTCGCCCCCTTCGACATCTTGCATACCTTGCAGAATGTTAGCGACGGTGATGAGAGCAAGACGCAACCCATGAGACTGATCAGATGCCCATAACACTTAACAATAGTCCCATTGTCGAACTAATAGCAGAAATGAGATGGGATACGCCTAGTCAAGCGTTACCCGGGCCTCAGGTTCCCGGCGCACCTACCGGAATAGTGACCAACCAGGCTGATTGTGAATCTTTCTTCATGAGATTTACAGGGCATGCCTTTGCACTCGGTTTTCAGCAGATGGAGCGGCTTGCTCCTCATGGGTTCCCCATTTTTTCTCACCAACCAGTTTTTCGATTCCGCTCGAATAACACCCCCGGGCTACTTTATCAGATTGGTGCGGGTTATTTTTCGGTGCATGCAACACCTCCATATAGAACATGGGATGATTTTTCTCCAATTATACGCAGTGGTTTAGAGGCGCTTATTGCAGCCCGAGGTGCTGACGAAAACGAATTGCCGTTTCCCCACATAGGCCTTCGCTACCTTGATGCGTTCAAAGAACCTTTAACAAGAGGCAGAGATATTGCCTCATTTATGTCGGAAGTATTAGGAATTACCCTTGCTCTTCCGCACGGGATTTCCAAGCATATTATGCTTGGAAATCAATATAAGCCATCGTTGCAATTACAAATTCCGATGCTCGGCGAAAAAATAATGCAAATCGGTATTGGTGAAGGCATGTCAAATAATGAACCTGCATTTATTATGGATACAACCGTTACAACTACATCTGCCGTTCAACCCGATATTGATGTAATCATGAATACATTAAATGCGTCGCATGCCATCATACATGAAATGTTTTTTGAAATTACCGCGCCGATTATGGAATTAATGCAGCCAACCGAGGGAGCGTGAAATGCCTGCTATTCAAGATTACACATTAAGCGCATCTCATTTCAATCGCCCGCCAGTATCGATCTTCGCCGAATATAACGATAGACCGTCGGAAGGGATTGAGTATCAAATGATGATGCGTTTGCGCCAGGTTAACTCATGTGTGAGCTACGTATATATGTTCACAGAAAACCTGTTCGGCTCGTTATCGGATACGCACGCAACATGGATGAATGATGGCGCTTCTTTTTCTACCATCCAGCATCAGCAGAGTGTCGAGAAAATAAAACTCTCGGCCATTTGGAAACAACATGTTAGCGATGTAACCGCGTCGACAGACGTTGATACCCTTTCAGAAACAATCGAGAATGTATTTGAACTTATGTCACGATTTGGCCCCAGTGCAATTAGCCTAACTGATATCACAGCTAATCGTCTGAATGGCGAGCATTTAGCAGCTGTCTTACGCCTGACTTTTCATTATCGCTCAGAGGTTGCAGGTTGGGATAATGCTTTGAATATGGCAATTGAAGTCATGAAAGAGACAGGAATCGATTATGAAGACGCCCTGACTGGCTTAGTCTAAGGCATTTTTTATGACTTTTCTTGCTGTCGCGGATCTCGAATTTTCGAAGGATCAAGTGGCTATTGCTGTTACTCACGGATTATTCGGGAGTCATGCAGGTATTGCATATCATTCAGTAAAGGATGGTTTACAACTGCTTCATCTGGCATGGCACCAACGTTTGGTAGTAGATTCCTATCCTCTAGCATATTGTTGGATCGCCTGTAAACCTGAGGTTCCACCTTTAGCGTCCAAACAATTAGTTGGCATAGTGCGCGCAATTGCAAAGCGTAAACCTTCCGTTAATTATGCAGTGGATGCCATTGCAGCAAAAGGTTCATTTGATGCGAACGGACACTATAGGCCTCCAAAAGGAAGCAAGGGTCTGACTTGTGCGACTTTTGTGACCGAAATATTTCGCGCTGCTCTATTGCCATTAATCAAGGAGGAAACTTGGGCCGCAAAAGACGTCAACGTTAAATGGGCAAATGATGTGGCCGATAGGTTGCAGAGGGACGCTGATGAAGTCCACGTTGCCGCTGTAAGAGCGAGCATAAACGGAATTCGAGTTAGACCGGAAGAGGTTGGCGCTGCAGGAACGGTACCGTTTAAGCAAAGGCCAGTTTTGTATGATGTCGCATTCGATGCAGCACCAAAAGTAATGACACACTTACATCAAGTATGTCCAATTACGCCAGTTGCAATCGAAGCGCCGATTATGCTTACGGTTTCTGACTCTACTACTCAAAATAATCCCTTACCCAAAAACTAAAGAGCATCGGGCAGCCAAAAGGGGTCAGCATCTGAGCCTTCCCCTCATATTTAAACAACTAACGCCATTGATCGCAACAAAATAA
>JAZJYB010000007.1:0-10758 GCA_040390685.1 Pseudomonadota bacterium
TGGCGCATATCTTGCGCGTGCGGCCACCGGCGGCTTCTGAGGGGCGGGTTTTGGTCGAAGCTTTGCGTTGAATTTTCACGCGAAAAAAACGGTAGTTCCGGCATAAGGCAGAATTACCGTCAATCGGATTTTGGCGCAGCGATGCAGCGCCAAATAAATCATCACTTTTACTTCCAGGCCACCACGTTATCCACCACAAACCCAGTAAAGCGGCGCAGTGCGTGCCCGGTCAGGGTTTCTACATCCGGGCTGATGGCGCCGGCCCAACCTTGGCGGATCACATAGTATAGGCTGGCCGTTTCTAGTTTCACAACTCTCTTTCGGCCAAGATTTTCTTCGCTTCTCGAAGATCAATTTTCGCATGGTAACCGTGCTTTTGAAGTAGATGCAAAAGGTTGCCACCATTTAGTAAGGTTATAGGTTTTCCTTTCGCAAATTCATATGCATCTGGCCCATAGTCGGCAGTAGAAACCAATATCCCTTTTGTCGCACCTTCATTCATGGTTGTTCCGTATAAATCGCGGACAGCAGAAACACCAACAGTATTTGTATAGCGCTTAGCTTGGATGACAATCTTGCCACCGCGTATAGGATCAGGGTCAAATGCTATTGCATCAACGCCTCCGTCTCTACTTGCTTGTGTAATTTTTACTTCCCCGCCAGTAACTTGAAAATCTTTGTCAAAAATTTCCCGAATTAGATGCTCGAAATCTGCCCAATCCATTGCTGCAAGATTTGTAGAAGTATCCATTGAACTAGCTACTTCATAAGATTCAACAAACCTTTTATCTACTTTACTTATCTGTAAAATCGGTTGTATAGGAGTTATTGAACTCAACTTGCTGCTTGCAACCCCTTTGAGATTTTTGAAGCACACTTTAGGCTCGACGTTTGCGAGATCAAGTTCGATAAATTCAATTTTTTTGACTTGAAAGCTGAGAATGCAATTATTTTCTTCTTTCCCTGTCGCTTTATTTGTAGCCTTTACCCACCCGTTAAAAGAAACAGCATCAAGGGCATCGGCAACGTCAGCCTCAAATAATTCATGAGCCGTTCTAAGCGCGATCTTGTAGATGACCTCGTCAAACATCTTGGTCAATTGACTTTCTGAAATTTGAGTTTCCTTCAACTCCTTCCGTGTTGAAATGTATTTCACTTCCTTCACCATTGGTAGATTATTTAACGAAGGTAATTGGTACTCAACAATCAGAATTTTCGTGCTCGCAACATATTCAATTTCAAAGCTTTTAGGGAAATTCAATGGGTATTCAGAATTATTGAGTACCATATCGCAGTATTCAACGACAGAGTTCTGATTCCTTTCAAAATAACTAGCTTTCATTAAGTCAATGTTCTGATTGTATTTCTCTCGCTCTGAGAGAAATTCTTTCTCGTTCTGATTCCAGAGCTGTACGTCACCCTTCCAATTGACTATTTTCGTTTCGTATTCACGGGCATGTTGATCGTTTTTCTTATCAATTACAATTTTTTCAGCTATCCAATCTTCGAGTAGACCCTGATATCGTTGTTTACTAGTTTTTAATTTTTGTTCTTTCTTCGACTTGAAAAGTTTTTCAAAAAAAGTGAAAGTAACTACCAAACTCGCCGGCTTCTTTGGATATTCGATCGTGTTTTTTATAGACGGTTCCGGCGGCATTTTTTTTGAAAAATTATCATATTTTTTTAATTTTTCCCAGTCAACAGCGTCATTAATATTAAGAGTTTGAAAAAGTAAATTATCCATTGCCGCGACGGCACTTTCAGCTTCCTGAGTAAGTGAAAACGCTTTCTCGATACTTGCCTCCTTCATATCGCTGTTCTTACGTCGGGTCTCAATAGAGTCCCAAATATCAGCCCACTTTTTCGCCTGCAAATTTGCTTTGTTTTGAAGCATGGAGACATCTGGTGCAGAGATGATTTTATGATCATTCAGTCCCTTATGAAACATCTCAACTGTGTACTTCAATACCTTAGTTCTGGACACGTTCCAATATGCCTGAGCTTCCCCTATCTGCAATAGATCATTTGCCACTTTTAACTCCTATTAGTTGAGAAAGGCATCGTTGCAAAAATTGATTTTTCCTGCACATATTAGGTTCAGTCACCCCTGCCGATAATTATTCTGCATCTTATAACTGCGTGCATACAGCGCAAAAGCCAAGGCCGCCAATAAGGCAAAGGCGGCGAAGAAAAACATTTGGAAGGCGGTTACGCTAAAACCTGTGGCTTTGATTTGCTCGGTTACTGCGGCGCTCTTGACGCTGGAATTGGCCAGCAGGACCCACAAATTCCCTATCGTGGTCGATAGGTTCCAAAAGCTCATGATGACACCCTTCATGGCCAGCGGTGCCTGGCTATACGCAAATTCCAGACCAGTCGCCGAGACCAGCACTTCACCAAATGTGAGCAGGGCGTAAGGCAAAACCTGCCAGGTAATATCCAAGACACTGCCGCCATCAATCGCCAGTTGCATGAAGCCGACTACGATCCAGGCAAAGCCTGAGAACGCGATGCCTAAACCCATACGGCGCAGCGCGGTTAATTCGATACCGATGCGTTTCAACAAGGGGTATAGCACCAGGTTATTGAAAGGGATCAGCAGCATCACCAAGGCGGGATTCAGTGCCTGCATCATCGATGACTGGAACCATTCAGGCTTTTGCATTTGATCTGCCTGCAATACCCAGGTTGAAGCTTTTTGATCAAACAGGGACCAGAACGGTGTCACCAGCGCAAACAACACCAGGATACGTAACACCGCACGCACGCCATCTACCGCCTCGTCGGGATGCATGCCCCGGGCGCGTTCTAGCTGCATCCATGCACCTGCACCGCCACAGCCCAAGACAAAAACCAAAGCCAGGCAAAATGCAGCAACGATACCAATACTCGGAATCAAGAATAAGGTCGCCACTGCCAACACCAGGCCGGCCACTGCCATCACGTAACCTGAACGAGCTTGTCCTGGAACTTCTGTCTTCAAGGCGGTACGCACCACATTCAGGAAGGAGTGCGGATCTTTCGCTACGGGCGCTACGTGCACGTATTTTTTACGTGCCAACCAGAAAACGATGGTCGCGATAAACATTAATATTCCCGGAATACCGAAGGCGATGCTGGGGCCAAATTTTTTCAAGAAAACCGGCATTAATAGCGAGGCAAAAAATGAACCGAAATTAATGATCCAATAGAAACCGTCAAATACTTTTTGTGCCAGGCTGCGGTTGCTTTGGTCGAACTGATCGCCGATAAACGAACTCACCAAGGGCTTGATGCCGCCAGAACCCAGGGCGATTAAAAACAGGCCGAAGAAGAAGCCATTGCGGTTATCGTCAAACATGGCGAGGCAGGCATGTCCGGCGCAATACACCAGGCTTAGCCATAACACCGTATTGTATTTACCAAAATAGCGGTCGGCGATCCAACCACCTAGCAAGGGAAAAAAATACACGCCGATCACGAAGGTATGAAACACCTCTTTTGCCATACCCGCCCTGAGCGGTTCTGGTATCGACATCAACAAACTGGTCATCAGGAAGACGGTCAGGATATTGCGCATGCCGTAAAAGCTGAAGCGCTCGCAGCCCTCGCTGGCGATGATGTAGGGAATTTGCGGCGGCATCTTGGCCTGCCCTGTGTTTGCGATGGTTTGGCTCATCTGTCTCTCCTCGAAATATTTTTTTTGATCGCAGAATAAGCAAACGGCCTTGGGTAAGGCCGTTTGTTGAAATTTGCAGTGAAGGAAGTATCCAGACTTGAGACTTGCGCGTCAAGTCCGAGTATGCAAATTCTTGATTTTAGCCCCCTCTCCCGCTCGCGGGAGAGGGATGGGGTGAGGGTGGTTCAGATACGACGATACCTATTTATCTGGTACTTTAAGTGTTCTGTGCTATTCATCCTAAGCGTTGCTCAATCACCCTCATCCCCAACCCTTCTCCCGCGAGCGGGAGAAGGGAGTTTAAGCCGGCAAACTACTTCTCCGGCCCATCGCTAGAAACACAACTTTTTTCAACAGTCGATAAATCAAGCGGATAAAAATCAACGCCAGGATAGACTCTATCAGCGTCATGACAAAAGCCACAAAAGAATTCCAGCGACTTTCACGCATTCTAAATTTGGCGATGGCGCGGTCTCTGGTAATTTCTATGCTGTCGTAAAAAGTTGGCACTACCAGCAAAGTGAGCACAGTAGAAGTGATTGTGCCGCCGATAATCGCGATTGCCAACGGACGGTAGAACTCACCACCCTCGCCCATGCCTATCGCCACCGGCAACATACCCGCGATCAGTGCAAACGTTGTCATCAGGATAGGGCGCAGGCGCATGCGTCCGGCATACATCAGCGCATCTTCCCGGCCATAGCCTTCGGCTTCACGCTTGCGCGCACAGTCGAGCAGCAAAATCGCATTTTTGGCGACCAGACCCATCAGCATGATGATACCGATAAAGCTCATCAAGTTGAGCGTGCCCTTGGTCAGCAATAATGCCACCACCACACCGATCAGGCTCAGTGGCAAAGACAACATGACTGCGCCCGGTGCGGTAAACGAGCCGAACTGCATCACCAGTATCAGGTACATCAAGCCTATTCCCATCACCAGGGCGATGGTCATTTCGGTAAACAACTCGTTCTGGTTTTTAGCCGAACCACCGAGTTCAATACCATACCCTTCAGGGAAATTAATCGCCTTGGCGATTTTCAAGGCATCAGTTGTGACTTCGCCAGGCGAGCGCCCTTGCACGTTGGCGGAAACCGCGATCATGCGCTTGCCGTCAGAATGCTGAATCTTCGACGGCCCTTTGCCCATGGTAATTTTTGCGATCTGGTCCAAAGGCACCATTTTGTCGCTGCCACTGACGGCAATCGGTAAATGCTCGATGTTTTCGGCACTGACCCTGTCGTCTGGATGCAGACGCACCGCTACGTCACGCGCCTCGCCAGTCGGGTCAACCCAATCACCGACTTCGACACCGGCAAACGCCACGCGCAATGCCTGCGCCGCATCGTTGACCGAGATACCGAGTGAATTGGCCAGGCCACGGTTTAACTCGATCTGCAATTCGTCTTTCGGATTTTGCTCCGACAAACCGACATCGACCGCGCCTTTCACGTTGCGCAATTTCTCCATGAAGGCATTGGTGATTTCCATCAACTTACGCGAATCGTCACCGGAAAAACGGATCTGCACCGGCTTACCGCCGCCATTATTCAGGTCATCTTGCACCACGTATTCGGCACCGACTAAAGCACTCACCAGCTTACGCAATTCAATTGCAATTTCGGCCGCAGAACGCTTGCGCTTGGTGCTCTTGCCCAGATCGACATACACGCGGCCACCATTGATATTGACGTTACTGTTAGTCGCCTCAACCTCGGGGATGGTGCGCGCCAGTTCTGCCGCTTTCTCCACCTTCAGGCGAGAAAATTCCAGGCTGGCGCTAGAGTGGGTGCGTACATCGATCATGATGGTGCCGTTGTCCTGTGCCGGCAAAAAGCTGGTACCGCCAAACTGGGCATGCAAGATGATGGCGCCGACAAAACTGGCACCGGCGATCAGCGCCATCCAGCGGCGGTGATGCAGCGCCCAGGCGATCACATTGCCATAGCGGTCGGCCTGATGGTCAAACCATTTATTGAAATGTTCCAGTTGCAGGCTAAGGCCTTTTTTCGGTTTCAAGTGTTCACCAACCGGGTCACCCCAGTATGCCGACAACATAGGATCTAGCGTGAACGAGATGAACAAACTGACGATGACTGAGCTGGTCACGGTCAGTGCAAATGGCCGGAACCATTCGCCGGAAACGCCGGGCATAAACGCTACTGGAATAAATACCGCAATGATGGAAAACGTGGTGGCAGCCACCGCCATACCGATCTCGCGCGTTCCGTTGATGGCTGCAGTGCGCCGGTCCGATCCGCGCTCCATATGCCGCACGATATTTTCACGCACCACAATCGCATCATCGATCAGCACACCGATCGCCAGTGACAACCCCAACAGGGTCATGAAATTCAGGGTAAAACCGCACAGCCAGACCGCAATAAACGCGGCGATCACCGAGGTTGGCAAGCTTAATGCTGTAATCAAGGTTGAGCGCCATGAATTGAGGAAGACATACACCACAAAAATCGTCAAGACCGCGCCGAACATCAGTGACTCGATCACATTGTTCAAATTGTTCTGGGCGTTCTTGCCGCCATCCTGGGTGATTTCGAGTTTGGTTCCTTCTGGGAAGGACTTGTTCAAATCTTCAACTTGCTTACGTATATTGTTTGCCACAGATACCGTGCTTGCGGTACGCGCCCGGGTAATCGAAATGCCGACATTCGGGTTGCCGCTACGTACACTGAAGCCATTAATTTCAGCGAAACCGTCTTCGACCGTTGCCACCTGCGCCAGGCGTATCACTTCATTGCCGCGGCGCTTGATGACGATCTGCTCAAACTCTGCCGGCGATTCTATGCGACCGATCAAGCGTATGCTTTGTTCGTTCAAGGTACCGCGCACCTTGCCGACCGGGGCAGTGGTATTTTGCGTGCGCAAAGCATTCACGACTTCGGTCACAGAGACATTATATTCGCGCAGTTTTTGCGCCCGCAGCAAGACACTCAGCTCACGCTTGAGCGAGCCATTCACACTCACTACTGCAACGCCATCGACCGCCCTGAATTTATCTGAGAGTTCGTCTTCTGCCATGCGCGATATCGCCGCATGCGATAAAGTTTTGGAGGACAGCGCCAGCTCCATCACCGGCTGGTCACTTGGGTCCTGGCGTTCCAGAATCGGCTCGCGCATTTCCGTCGGCAACTTGTAGCGCACCGAGGCAATCGCATTACGCACATCATCGGCGGCTTCAATCATGTTCCGGTCAAAATTGAAGATGAGGACGATCCAGGCATTCCCTTCGCGTGAAGTGGAGCGGATCTGGGTCACGCCCGAGATACTCTGCAAGGACTTCTCAATTTTATTGACGATCTCGCGCTCGACGCTTTCTGGCGAAGCGCCAGGATAAGTCAGTGACACGACCAACACAGGCTCCTGCACGTTCGGGATTTCATTGACGCGTAATTTCTTCAATGCCAGCAAACCCAGGCACATTAAAGAAATAATCAGGACGATCGTCGCAATCGGACGTTTGATACTGAAGTCAGAAAGGAACATGTTTATTTCCCGTTAGTGTTTTTGGAAGCCGACACCGCCGCAGCAGCAGTCGCAGCTGGCACTGCAGGCAACGGCGCACCAGCCGATGCCACCATCTCGACTTTTTGGCCGTCGACCAGGGTCGATAGCGGTTGCATTATGACCTTGTCACCAGTGACCAATCCCGAGGTCACGGCATAGTCGCCGCGCCGTGCATCGCGTTCACCGATCACCAGATTGGTTTTCTTTAACAAGCCGCCTTTGACACTCCAGACATAGGCTTTATCGCCATCGCGGATTAAGGAAGAGTCGTTCACCATCAACACTTGCGTGGTGCCAGTCTCTATTCTGCCTTCCGCATACAGGCCAGAGATGCGCGGTTGATTGTTACCGACGAAATCAACCAGGACTTCAAGCTGGCGCGTGGTGGCATTGGCGGCTGGGTCTACCCGTTTTACCTTGCCGTTAAATTCCTGATCATAGCCATTGATGCGGAAATTCACCGCTTGCCCAAGTTTCACCTGAGTCACCTTGTCGGCCGAGATCAAACCCTGAAAGCGCATGCTGGCCGGGTCGATCACTTTCACCAGTTCTTTACCGATCTGCGCAGTATCACCGGCAGAGACTTTGCGCTCGCTGACGATGCCATCAAATGGTGAGCGCACTTCGGTTCTTTGCAATTGCTGGCGTGCCTGCACGGAACGCGCCTTGGCCGCAACCAAATCGCTCTGCGCATTATTCCGGCGGATTTCAGCGTCTTCCAGTTGCTGGGTAGAAGTCATGCCTGAGGCACGCAAAGTTTTCAGGCGCTGGAATTGGCGCTCGGCCTGGTCAAATGATTGCGCCGAAGCACGCGCCGCCTCTTCGGCCGAATTCATGCTGTCACGGATCGAGGTATCGTCCAGCCGCACCAGGAGGTCACCCTTTTTGACTGCCTCACCGTTTTCCTTGAGTACCTGCAAGACGATGGCCGACACTTCAGCACGCAGATCGGCGCGGCGCTCTGGCTGTATCGACCCGGTAATCACCGGCCCGGAAGAGAGTGCATTGTTTTGCACGGTAAATAAATCTTCAGCCGTGACTTTCAGTACTTGGGCCGCCTTGTTAGCGGCATCAGTTGACTTTCCATCTTTATCTTTTTTATTACAGGCGGTCAAACTCAGGATTAAGGCTAGAACAAGCAAGGTGGGTCGTAACATTGAAAGGCTCCGGAAAAATAATTGTGCTATTTGAGTAAATACCGCGATTAAAGTTCAAAAAAATCGTAAAGATTAATCAACAAGTTGCAGGTGCCGATAGTATATGCGTAGATTGCTTAGTTGTTTCAAGCCCGAGTTGAAATGACGGCAAAAAACCTGTATCCTCCGCCCTCCTTCACGATCCGCCTCCCGCATAGACAATGCGAGGCAAAGCGGCCGCCTTATTTATGACAATCTTGCTCGCCACCGACGTATTTGGCGTCACGCCCGCAGTGGCAAGCCTGGCTCGCGCCCTTGGCCAGCAATCTCTGGTGCTGTCCCCCTTTGACGATACAGAGTTGTATTTTCAATCCGAGCAAACTGCCTACTATGCATTTCTGGCTCAGGGTGGCGTCGCGCATTATGCAGACAAGTTGCGACAAACTTTGCGGGAGCATCGCGCGAGCTTGAAAATGGCAATTGGATTTAGCGCCGGTGCCAGTGCCCTTTGGATAGCCAGCGCAGATGAAGCTGCGCTGCAATTGCAGGCAGCGGTATTGTTTTATGGCTCACGCATCCGGGATCATAAAGAGGTGCAGCCGTGCTGTCCGGTGCGTTTTATTTTTGCTGAAGAAGAAGCGGCATTTGATGCAGCGCAGCTGACGGCAGAACTGCAGCAACTTGGCCATCAAGCCGAGCTGGTGCGCGGTACCAGCCACGGTTTCATGAACCCTTATTCGCGTGGATTTGATGTCAAGATTCAGGCGTTGTATCTGGATCAGCTGGCTAGCTTGGCTCAGCAGCATTGCAAGTAGTGATGTGCCGATTGAACTCCCTTCTCCCGCTTGCGGGAGAAGGGTAGGGGATGAGGGTGATTGATCAACGCGCACGCTCAATAACAAAAAGCATTCAAAGCACCAAATAAATTCGCATATTCGTCTCTGAACCACCCTCACCCCAACCCTCTCCCGCGAGCGGGAGAGGGGGCTGAAGGCAAAAACTTGCGCGTTTACTTGTGAGTAAGGAACCAGGTTTAATTCAGCCTCGGATAACCAGTAATCTTCTGGATCTCCAGATAAAGCGGCTGCAGGCGCGCATACATTTTCTGGTACACCTGACGGTACAACGCATCATAGGTCTTTTGATTTTCTGCGATTGGATAAAAAGTCTTGCCTATGCGCGTCATGGCCTTAACCGCCGTGGCAAAATCCGGATACAAACCGAGCCCCACCGCCGCATCGATGGCCGCCCCCAGACCGGAAGTTTCGTAGACGTGCGGGCGCGAGGTCGGCAAGCCGAAAATATCGGCAGTCAGCTGCATCGCCGCATCGCTTTGCGAACCGCCGCCGGAGATTCGCAGTTCGGTAATCGGCACGCCGCTACGCTTCTCGATTTTCTCTTTGCCTTCACGCAGCGCATACGCCAGGCCTTCAAGGATCGCGCGGTACATGTGGGCGCGCGTATGCACATCGCCAAAGCCTATGATGGCGCCTTTTGCTTCCGGGCCAGGTACCTTAATGCCGGGCGACCAGTAAGGCTGCAGCATCAAGCCCATGGAACCTGGCGGCACCGCGTTCACCAGCTCATCGAATAACTCCTCAGGCAACACGCCCTGCTGCTCAGCCTGACTTTTTTCATGATGGCCGAACTGTTCCTTGAACCAGTTGACCATCCAGTAGCCGCGAAAAATTTGCACCTCGGTGCTGTAGGAGCCCGGGATGGCGGCAGGATAAGGCGGGATGAAAGGAGTGACCTCCAGATATTTCGCGCTAGTGGTGTTGATGGTCGCGGTCGTACCATAACTCAGGCAACCGATATGCGGCTGCATGCAGCCGGCACCGATCACTTCACAGGCCTTGTCTGCGGCTGCCGCCAGCAAGGGTGTGCCTACAGGGATACCGGTCGCTGCTGCGGCGGCCGCATCGATCTGGCCCATCAAGGTACCGGGCGCCACCAGCTCGGGCAAAGACTCAGGTTTCAGCGCCAGCGCCTGCCACTTCCAATCTCTGCGCCCTGCCCATTTGAGGCCCTTGTAATCAAACGGCAGATAGCCGACTTGCGAGCCTATCGAATCGATAAACTTACCGCATAGACGGTAGTTCAGATAGCCCGACAGCATCACGTATTTCTCGGTCTTATCCCAGATCTCCGGCTGATTCACCTTGATCCAGTTGGTCTCGGCTTCGCCACGGAAATAATTGATAGTCTGCGCCACACCGGCCAGCTTGAACGCGAATTTCCAGAATGTGCTGATCGGCGGCACGTCATCAGTACGGCGCTGATCGAGCCAGGTAATTGCCGGGCGCAGCGGCTTGCCGTCCTTATCCAGATTAATCATGGTGCCACGTTGCGTGGTCACCGCCACACCTTTGATACTGGCAGGAGCGATAGCGTTTTGCGACCACAGGCGCTGGCATGCGGTACACACCGCTTGCCAAT
>JAZJYB010000008.1:0-9626 GCA_040390685.1 Pseudomonadota bacterium
ATACTTGTAAGGGGGAAGACTAGGATGGGGGTGTGGCGGTCGGACAAGCTTGATAGTAATTGGTCAGTGCGGGCAAAATAAAAACATCGATAATTTTAAGCATTCGACCCCCATCCCAACCTTCCCCTGCCAGGGGGAAGGAGCTAAAAGCAACGCAAAACGATTGCCGAAGCGAAGCCTAGCAGGATTGATTTTGTCGGGAACTTGATTGCGTAGTCATTCTTCATTAACTCCATCCTTGTGTTGCGGCACGCACTGCGGCTTATGCGTGGCCACCGTCAACACCGCATGCGCGATCAGATCCAATGCTGGCCTGGCCTTGCCCTGTTTGTCGGTCCAGACCTTCGGTGTGAGCGCGCCTGATAAAGACACACTATCGCCATCATCCAACGCCAATAGCGCCTCGCGTGCCGCGTCATTGAAGGCGATCACATTACAAAAAATGTTCTCGCCGTCATCAGTTGCGGCGCGCACCTTGCAGGTCACGTAGGCCGAGCCAGCTTGTCCGCTGCGTTCTTCGGCATGGCCATACATGCGTCCTGCGATTAATCCGTCTATCATAATTTTCCGGTTCACTTTCTTGGTCTGCAAATTCACGACATTTTAAAGCGTAAATCCTAGCCCGGTTTGCATTTCTGAATCGGGCTAGGCTTGCCTTTATTTACCTTTGCTAGTTTAATGACAATGTCAGTCTCCCTCGATAGCATTAGCGGAAATTAAAATGACATTTCTCTTTACCATCTCGAAACGAAAAAGGCTTTTTCTATGCATCGTTTTTTCACTTGCGCTCGCACCACTTAGCGCCTCAGCGGATGCATGGGTTTTGCGCATGGATGGAATTGGCCCTTTAAAAATTGGCATGAGTTTCGATGATGCCAATAGGGCCAGCGGATCGGCCCTGAAGCGTACCCCGCCGAATTTACGCGGATCGGTGAGCTGCGACTTTATTCCGGTGCGCAGGCATCCCGGTTTAGCTCTGATGTTTATCGAAGAACGACTTGCGCGCGTTGACGTTTTTGCTCATGCTAACCGGACGCTGCATGGCATCAGGGTCGGCGATGCGGTGCAGAGCGTTTTTGCCGCTTATCCGAACCTTGAAGTTGAACCCCACGCCTATGAAGAAAATGAAAAATACCTTACCACGACTTCCGCTGACGGCGTCTTAGCCCTGCGCTTCGAGACTCGAGATGGAAAAATTTCGCAGTTCTATGCTGGCGAGGAAAAACCAGTACATTACATAGAAAATTGTTTGTAATACCAGCCGCCGCGCCAGGTCGAAAATGTACTTTGCATTTGCTTTGTTTAATCGCCTCATCACCTTATTGGAATCCCGAAATCATGAAATTAATTGTAAAAATTGGCGCAATACTCTTTATCTTATTTGTGCTCATCCTCGTCAGCCCATTTGCCACTATTCCGGCTGGACACCGGGGTGTGCTGACGACTTTCGGTAAGCCTTCAGAAGAAGTATTTAGCGAAGGCATCCACCTGGTCTGGCCGATTGCCCAATCCATGCACAGAGTCTCGGTGGCGATACAAAAAGGTGAGGGCGATGGCGATGCGGCCTCCAAAGATTTGCAAACGGTGCATACCAAGATCGCGATTAATTACCATGTACTGCCGAGCGCAGTGGTCTCGGTATACCGCGACCTGGGCAATGAACCAGGCGAACGCATCATTATCCCTAGCGTGCAAGAAGCGGTGAAGGCGGTCACCGCCCGTTTTACCGCCGAAGAACTGATCTCGAAACGCTCGCAAGTGCGCGATGAAATCGTGCTGGCCTTAAAAGAGCGCATGGCTAGACATGGCTTGGTGGTCGATGAATTTTCTATCGTGAATTTTAACTTCAGTAAAACCTTCAACGAGGCGATCGAAGCCAAAACCACGGCCGACCAATTGAAGATGAAAGCCGAACGCGATTTGCAACGCATCGATGTCGAAGCCAAGCAAAAAATCTCGCGCGCCCGCGCAGAAGCGGAAGCGCTGGCATTGCAACGCGCCCAAGTCACGCCAGAATTATTGCGCTTGCGCGAAACAGAAAATCAAGCCAAGGCAATTGAAAAATGGGATGGCAAACTTCCTACCACGACCGGCGGTGCGATTCCGTTTCTGAATTTGAATAGCAAGCAGTAGCCGCTTCGTTTGTATGACAGGGGCGGGGACTTAATTTTACTAAGTCCCCGCCCTTTTTTATCGCGCATTCCACACTTCGTGGCAAATTGGGCTTGCCCTAAGCATCATTTTGCATTCTAATCCGTCTTAATATATTTACGATATACTTGAAAGTCAAGGAAAAGGGACGCGATGAAAACTGGTTTCGGATTATCAATCTTGTTCTTATTGAGCGGGTGCACGGCTACGAATATCGACCTCAGGTTGCCTTTGCTGAGTCTATTTTCTGTACTTGGCCTGGTTTTTTTTGCGTATTGGATGTGGCGTTTGCGCGCCAGACAGCAAGTGTCTGGCACGCGCAAATTCCCCAATCCGCTTGAGTTGCTGATAGGCGCGGTGACAGATTTTTTTGACACCTTGGGCATCGGCTCTTTCGCGCCGACCACGGCGTTTTTCCGCATGGGGCGCATCGTGCCGGATGAACTACTGCCAGGCACGCTGAATGTCGGCCATACCCTGCCGACCATCGCGCAGGCACTCATCTTTATCCAGCTCGTCCCGGTGGCGACCGATACGCTGCTGCCGATGATACTCAGCGCTGGCATCGGGGCCTGGCTAGGCGCCGGGGTCGCCGGGCGTCTGCCACGCTTCCAGATCCGGCTCGGCATGGGTCTGGCATTGCTGCTGGCGGCGAGCATCATGCTGTTATCCTTGCTCAAGGTGCTGCCTGCAGGTGAAGACGCGCTCGGCCTGGTTGGCTGGAAATGGTGGCTAGGGATTGCCGGCAATTTTGCGCTGGGCTTGCTCATGCCGCTCGGCATCGGCCTGTATGCGCCTTGCATGATACTGGTGAGCCTGTTGGGCATGAGCCCGCTGGCGGCATTTCCTATCATGATGGGTTCGTGCGCATTTTTGATGCCGATATGCAGTATGCGTTTCTGCCAGAACGGCAAGTACTCAGTGTCTGCCGCATTAGGCCTGGCAATAGGCGGAGTGCCGGCAGTTTTACTTGCGGCATATTTGGTGAAGTCATTGCCGCTCGATTATGTGCGCTGGGTGGTGGTCGCGGTGGTCACGATAGTCGCGGCAAGTTTGTTGTATGCGGCGCTACAAGAGAAATCTCCAGATGTGCGGCTGCGTAAAATCATGCAGAAGGATTTAGCTTAAGGATTTAACTGAAAGGCGGCGCAGGTCCGCCTTCATTTTTTCACTCCCCATATGTTCACTATCCTTGTATGATTAGCCTTCCTCAATCCGGAGCCTATGATGCGACCTAGCCTAGTTATCCTGAGTTTTCTTGCCGCTGCCAGCCTCCCAGTCAGCGCACAAACCCCGAATCCAATTCGTCTTGAAGCGGGCAACCGTATCACCGAAAACCTTCCCGAGATTCCCGCCGAGTTAATCGAAAATCTCAACCAATACCAAAACACCCGCGGCGCCAGTTTTGCCGGCTGGACCACCAATGGCTGCATGCTGATCAGTACGCGCTTTGCCGACACCGCCCAGGCGCACCGGGTCTGCGATCCGCTGGGCATGCGCGAACAACTCAGCTTCTACAAGGAACCGGTGGTTGGTATCACGGCCTCACCGGCCAAGGCTAGCCGCCATGGTTTTGTGTTTGCCAAAGACAAGGGTGGCGATGAATTCAGTCAGTTGTATTGGTACGATGCACAGACCCGCGCCATCAGCTTGCTCACTGACGGCAAGCGCAGCCAAAACTCCGGCACCGTGCTGAATACTGACGGCAGCTTGATGGCGTATAGCAGCACTTCGCGCAATGGCACCGACACCGACATCTGGTTGCGCGACACCAAGACCGGCGTCGCCAAGCCTCTCGTCATCGAAGGCGGTAGCTGGCGCGCCATGGATTTTTCGCCGAATGGCAAGAGCCTGTTAGTCGCGCGCTATGTGGCGGCGGACGATACGCGGCCAGGCAAGGTCGATCTGGCGAGCGGCAAGCTGACACTGTTTCCGGTTGAAGGCGGCAAGGCCGCGTTTGGTGGTTTCGAATATGCGCACAATGGCAAGGGCGTGTATTTCGTCTCTGACGAAAATGCCGAATTCCAGCAGCTGCGCCATCACGATCCGGCCAGCGGCAAAACCACGGTGATCAGCAAAGATATCCCGTGGAATGTCAGCAATTTTTCGCAGAGCGATGACGGCACGCAACTGGCCTTTGTCACGAATGAAGATGGCGTTTCTGTGCTGCGTGTCCTAAATACAAAAAACTTTACGCAGATACCGTTGCCGGCCTTGCCGCTAGGCGTAGTCGGCGGTCTGGAATTTACCTCTGACGGCAAAAGAATCGCGCTCAGCATTAACACCGCGACTTCGCCTAGCGATGTGTATGTGCTTGAGCTTGCCAACAAAAAAATTGTCCGCTGGACCCGCAGTGAAGTTGGCGGCCTCGACACAGCCACATTCACCGCACCGACTTTAGTGCATTTCAAGAGCTTTGACGGCCGCACTATCCCGGCGTTCTATTACCGCCCGGCTGGCCTCAAGGCCGATGAAAAAGTCCCGGTGCTGATCAACATCCATGGCGGCCCTGAAGGGCAAGCCTTGCCGACCTTTAGCCCGAATATCCAATACCTGATGCACGAACTGAAGATAGCGGTGCTGGTGCCAAATGTGCGTGGCTCCAGCGGTTATGGCAAGACTTATCTGGAAATAGACAATGGCTACCAGCGCAAAGATTCAGTCAAGGATATCGGCGCCTTGCTCGACTGGATCGCGCTGCAGCCAGGCCTGGATAAAGAGCGGGTGGGCGTAGTCGGCGGCAGTTATGGTGGCTACATGGTGCTCGCCAGCATGGTCGATTACAACAGCCGCCTGCGCGCCGGGGTAGACATCGTCGGCATCTCCAACTTCAACACTTTTTTGAAGAACACCGAAAGCTATAGACGCGACTTACGCCGGGTGGAATACGGCGATGAACGCGATCCAAAAATGGCCGCATTTTTAGAGGAGATTGCGCCGCTCAACAATGCCGGCAAGATCAGCAAACCGCTGTTTGTCGCACAAGGCCTAAATGATCCGCGCGTACCGTACACCGAGGCCGAACAAATGGTCAAGGCAGTACGCGGCAACGGCGGCGATGTCTGGTTCCTGATGTTCAAGGACGAAGGCCACGGCTTCCGCAAAAAGCAAAACAGCGATTTTTACGGTGCTTCTGAAGTGCTGTTTTGGAAGAAGTATTTGCTGGGGAAATAGCGGGCGTGTTGCAGCCATGTAGGGCAGGTGCAACCCGCGCCGCAAGTTGTTTGAGAATTAAAGCAAATTCAATTGAATACAACGACTATATTTTGGATGATAAATCGTTGAAAAATGCATTCACAGCGCGGGTTGCACCCGCCCTACATGGCTAAAGCTAAGAAGGAAAAAAAATGAGCCCTTCATTTCGTGCGTATGCTAAAGCAAGTATTTTCTTTTGGATGCGATTCAACATATTATTTTTAGGTATGTATGGGATCGTTTATTTTTTCGACACTCCGACTTTGAGTCTCTTGGTATGGCTTGCAATTTGTAATGGTACGTTCGCAATTCTCGTTTATCCCGTACTCTTATATAGGTTAATTAAAGCGAAGAATCGGCCGTAGCTAGCGTAGGTTGGCGAAGAGCGAAGCGAAGCCCAACATCTCAGGCCGCTAAAGCAGCAGCCAAGTAGGGGGGTGCAACCCGCGCCGAAAGATGTTTGAGAATTACAGCAGATTTAATTGAATGCAACGTCTATATTTTGGATGATAAATCGTTGAGGAATTGATTCACTCATGAGCAAAGAAAAAACGTGACAGCTATTAATTAGGGAAGCTTTCACAAAGACACTGGATGAGCGATATGCGGAGTCAACTATAAGTGAAAAAATACTTTACTGGATTACTATAGTGATAGCGTGTGCCATGATATTTTTACTTTGAAGCAAGCGTAGCCCGGGCTAGGTAGGTTGGCGCAGAGCGAAGCGAAGCCCAACATCTCAGGCCGGTAAAGCATCAGATCAATCGTGAGGCGTGCGCAATCGAGAAACTAGGGTCACCCATTAGCCTCCAGTAGTCAAGAAGTCGAACAAAATACCTGACCCCAAAATACGAAGATCTTGGGCCAATCAAATACCAAACCCATCTAAGAATTCACGCCGCCCTCAGCGATCACGTCTGCGACCAGGTCGCTTTTTAAAATTAGCGTTGATGCCTCACCTACCCCTAGCAAAAATACAGCGCGCCCATTGGAGTAGATAATATGCCCCTCGTGTGTGATGTCATACGAGACCACGTTACTCGCTAAGACCATCTCTGTGCCTTGCTTATTACGACGTATCAACTGCCATGATTTTGGCACCAAGGAAGGAATCCCGTTTACCTTATTTTCTGTACGCAATGCCTTCTCAGCGTCAATACGCTTGCCCTTTAAGATGATTTCTTTGAGATCTGTTTGCATAGCGGGTCCCGATGCACTGGTCAGTGGTTTGCGGCTATACATCATTGAAAAGAAATTCAAGAAATGAAACACTGCACGCAACAACCTAAACGGAAAAAGAAGGGTATCGATCAAGAAATTGCTCGCTTCATATTTGGGTACTTCGTAAGGTCGGCGAATGAAGTGTAAATTGCCTTGCTGGCAGACGCGCGGGTGGATGAAATCGTATTGTGGATCATCCATTACCGGTGTCACCTTGCCCGATTCCATATCCAGCATCTGAATGCTGGATGCGCCCTGAGCGATGGCGCAGCCATTGGGTGCACGCGCGATCCCGGCAGATTGGTAGAGAATTTGTTTCTCAGCGCCCGGTATCCAAGACGGTGCAGAATCAAGCGTATCTCCGCCGGTCAGTTCTTGAAAATGGTTGCCATCCCTATCGATCATCGCCAGATTCGCAATGCCGCCTTTGGTGTTTGAAGAGCACAGAATTTTCCCTGTAGCGACGTCGAGGTTAAGATCACTCAATGAAAGATTCTGTTTGTGCAAAATGCGCCGCTCAAGACCAGATTCAAGATCATGGGTAAATAGACCTCCCATGCCTGTGTCTTGCAAAAAATAGAGCACGGTGTTTTTTTGATCGAACTGAACCGAAGTGGCAAGAATATGCGCGCCGTCGGCATCAAATTGACGCATGCCTCCATTAGCAGAGATACCGAAACTGGTGTTTTGTTTCCAGGCATTGCGCTCTTTACTTTTCTCAAGCTTGTCACTCATCTCTTGAATGTACGGGCTATGAATTTGCCTGACTTCACTATGGGCCGTTTTATAAAACAATTTACCTTCAGAAATAAACGCAACAGCCATCTCGGAATTTGCCTCTCCCAATTGATTTTGAATCATTGGACTTGAACTCTGTTTGGTTTCAGATTCCGACGAACTTTCGCGTAATAGCAACTGTTTTAAGACAATTACCACAAGCAAAAGAACGACAATAATAATCAGGATATGCATCGATGATCTTTCGAAAAAAGGCTTTTTGAAACTGAATTCGCTATTGTGCGCGGAGAATATTAAAACAGCAAGCAAGGCGACAGCGCAAAAAAGCTAAAGAGCGTTTAGCATTCTGATCCTTTGCAATATCCCCGCGATTTCTCTGGGAAATGGGTTATTACCTAAATTTCTATCACTTGAAAACTACCTGACTTTAATCGTTGGACGCTACGACGTGTGCTGATTTTCATTATCAATCACTGTTTTTTTCAACTTTTTAAGTAAACATTTTTGTTTACTTAATTAAAGAAATGATTATACTGAAGGCTTCATTCCTGCCTTTGCTTAACTTCATGAAAACACCTCTGCTGATTGCCGCCGCCTGTTTGCTCGCCCTGCTTTCTACCGTCGGTGCGGCCTTGCCTTACCCGATCTTGCCGCCCTTGTTTGCGGCGGATGCCAGCAATAGCTTGAATCATTTCCTGGGCTTGCCCGCCAAACTTTTATTTGGCATCGCGCTCTCCATTAATCCTTTGGGGCTGCTGATTGGTTCTGCCTTGCTTGGGCCTTTGTCTGACCGCTATGGCCGCCGCCCGGTGTTGCTGAGTAGCGCGCTCGGTGCCGCCTTGGGTCATGCGATTACCGCCTGGGCTTTGGTGTTGCAGTCGTATCCTTTATTTATTTTGGCGCGCTTTGTTACCGGCCTGATGGAAGGCAATGGTTCAGTCGCGCGGGCTTTGTTGGCCGATAGGCTGGAAGGCGATTTGCGCGTGCGGGCCTTGGCCTGGTTGAACGGTGCATTTTATGCGGGCTGGTTGGCCGGGCCTCTGTTGGCGGGCCTGACTCTGGTGTGGGGCATTACCGTACCGTTCTGGATCGCCGCCGCTGCGCTCGTCTTGGCCGCCGCCGTGGTGGCGATTACGCTGCCGAAAGAAATGCCATCCAAGGCGACTACTTCGCTGTGGCAAGTGGCGCGCGACAAACACACGTTTCTGTTATTGCGCGATCCCGCCTTGCGCACCTTGTTCATCATTCAGCTCGCCTACACTTGCGGCGTCACGGCTTTTTATGAATTTTATCCGCTATGGCTGGTCGAAGTGCCGGGCTACGATGCGCAGGGCATTGCCTGGATCACGGCAGGTTTGTGTGGCTTGATGGTGCTGAGCTCTTTCTTTGCGGGGCGGCCCAGCCGTGTCATGCCTTTGCAGCGGGTACGCTTTCACGCGTATTTTGTGGCGGCGGCGATTGCCTGTGTCGGCATCGGCAATGTGTGGTTGGGATTGGTGGCGATTATTCTTTTTGGTTTGCCGAATTCTTTTTATAATGCGCTGTTGCCTAGCTGGTGCGCCGAGCAATTTGGCCACCATGGCCAAGGTGCGGTGATGGGCCTGATCTCGACCACTTTTTGTGTAGCGAATATACTCATGGCGCTGGCAGGCTCGGTGCTGACACTGATCGATACGCGTCTCATCTTGCTGTTGGGTGCGGCCTTAAGTTGCTGGGCCGCCTGGCGCATAGGTCACTGGCAAAACGAAATCGCACAAGTCGCCATTAATGAATTGGAAACCGCATGAACACCGCTGAACGTGTATTGTATTTGCTCAAGACCCGTGGCCCGCAAACCGCCCAGCAGATCGCCGAAAATTTGCAGCTGACCTCGATGGGGGCGCGCCGTCAGCTGGAAAGCTGGCAAGAAAAAGGCATGCTGACCTGCGACGATTCCGCCGAAAAAATTGGCCGGCCGACACGGCGCTGGCAACTCACGGCGGATGGCCACGCACGCTTCCCAGACCGCCATGGCGATCTGACGGTGCAAATTATTCATCAGGTGCGCACGTTGTTTGGCGAAAAAGGTTTGGATAAGCTGATCACCGCGCGCGAGACAGAAACTGAAGAACTGTATGTCGCGGCACTAGCGAAAGCCAAGAGCCTCAAGGCCAAAGTAAAGGCGCTGGCCGAGGCGCGCAGTGCCGAGGGATATATGGCGCAGATGGAAGTGCAAACCGACGGTAGCCTGCTCCTGATCGAAGACCATTGCCCGATCTGCGCCGCAGCACAAACTTGCCAGCAATTTTGTCGCTCTGAACTCGCCGTGTTTCAACGCGTAC
>JAZJYB010000009.1:0-19948 GCA_040390685.1 Pseudomonadota bacterium
CCCTTCGGGTTCCCGTCTGTGCAGAGCAAAAAATGGGAAATGAACGAAACTCGCTTCGCTCAAACAACGTTCATTTCTGATCCATTTTCTGCTCCGCACAAACGGCAGCTCATCAGCGGAATTCTGTGTCAAAAGCAGTTGCAACGTCAACGTCAACATCAAAACAACCGTGCATCGTAGGCTGGGTTAGGCGCAGCCGTAACCCACCGCTCACCTTTCAATTTGCCGCACCACTTATTACTTCTTATGCTTCAACAAAGGCGCTAAATATTTCCCCGTCACGCTCTCCGGATTCGCCGCCACCTCTTCCGGTGTACCACTCGCCAATATCAAGCCACCGCCAGCACCGCCTTCTGGCCCTAAATCGACGATCCAGTCGGCAGTTTTAATTACATCCAGATTATGCTCGATGATAACGACCGTGTTGCCTTGATCACGCAATCTGTGGATTACTTTTAGCAGCAAATCGATGTCATGGAAATGCAGGCCTGTGGTTGGCTCGTCCAGAATATACAGCGTGCGGCCGGTGTCGCGCTTAGAGAGTTCTAGCGAAAGTTTCACCCTTTGCGCTTCGCCGCCAGATAGTGTGGTGGCGCTTTGGCCTAGGCGGATATAACCGAGTCCAACGTCAAGCAGCGTATGTAACTTGCGGGCGATCAGCGGTACTGGTTTGAAGAATTCATAGGCGTCTTCTACCGTCATGCCCAGCACTTCGGTGATGTTCTTGCCCTTGTATTGCACTTCCAAAGTCTCGCGGTTGTAGCGCTTGCCGTGGCAGGTGTCGCAAGGCACATACACGTCCGGCAAGAAGTGCATTTCCACCTTGATCACGCCATCGCCCTGGCAGGCTTCGCAGCGTCCACCTTTGACGTTGAACGAAAAACGTCCGGCGCTGTAGCCGCGTTCTTTGGCGACCGGCACCGTCGAGAATAAATCTCGGATAGGCGTGAACAAGCCGGTGTAGGTGGCCGGATTCGAGCGCGGGGTGCGGCCGATTGGCGCCTGATCTACTGCGATCACTTTGTCGAAATGTTCCAGTCCGCTGATGCTTTCAAACGCGGCCGGTTCGGCTTGTGATCCATATAGATGGCGTGAGGCGGCCAGGTATAAGGTGTCGTTGACCAGTGTCGATTTGCCTGAGCCGGAGACGCCAGTGATACAAGTCAGCAAGCCGACCGGCAACTTCATCGTGACTTTTTTCAGGTTGTTACCGCTGGCGCCGCTGATGACGAATTGTTTTTCATGATTGAAAGGCGTGCGCTTCTTCGGCACGGCGATGCACAATTCACCGGACAGGTACTTTGCGGTTAAAGAACGCTCGCTTTTCATGATGTCGTCTATCGTGCCTTGCGCGATGACTTCGCCGCCATGCACGCCGGCACCTATGCCCATGTCCACCACAAAATCGGCGCAGCGTATCGCATCTTCATCGTGCTCCACCACCAAGACGCTATTGCCGATGTCGCGCAAATGACGCAGGGTTTCAATGAGCCTGTCGTTGTCGCGCTGATGCAGGCCGATCGACGGTTCATCCAGGACATACATCACGCCGGTCAGGCCCGAGCCGATTTGCGAGGCCAGACGTATCCGTTGCGCCTCGCCACCCGAGAGCGTATCGGCGCTGCGGTCCAGCGAGAGATAATCGAGGCCGACGTTATTCAAAAACGTCAGGCGCGAGCTGATTTCCTTGATGATGCGGTCGGCGATATCGCGCTTGGCACCGATCAGTTTCAGTTGCTCAAAAAAGCTCAAAGTTTGCCGTAAGGGCAGGGCGCTGATTTCATAAATCGGCTTCTCTTGCGCACCAGTGCCGACCTTGACGTATCGCGCTTCTATGCGAAGGCGCGCACCTTGGCAGGACGGACATTGTTTCTCGTTGATGAACTTGGCCAGCTCTTCTTTGACCGCCATCGAATCGGTTTCGCGATAGCGTCTTTGCAGGTTCACGATCACGCCCTCGAACGTATGTTCCTTTATGACAGTGCGGCCTTTTTCATTGATGTACGTGAACGGGATCTGTTGCTTACCCGAACCGTACAAGATGACTTTTTGCGCATCTTCAGTCAGCTGCTCAAACGGCGTATCGATATCAAATTCATAGAAGGCCGCGAGATTCGACAACATCTGGAAATAGAACTGGTTGCGTCTATCCCAGCCTTTGACCGCACCGCTGGCCAGCGAAAGATTCGGGAAGGCGACAATACGTTTCGGATCAAAAAATTCTATGTGACCAAGGCCATCGCATTCGGGACAAGCGCCCATAGGATTATTGAACGAGAACAGGCGCGGCTCGAGTTCTTGCAGCGAGTAGCCGCAAGTCGGGCAGGCAAATTTATTCGAGAACAGTTGTTCATGGCCGCTATCCATATCTACGATCAGCGCGCGGCCATTGGCGATGCGCAATGAAGTCTCAAACGATTCCGCCAGACGCTGCTTAATCTCTTCTTTTACTTTAACGCGGTCGATCACCACATCAATCGTATGCTTCTCGGTCTTCTTGAGTTTCGGCAGATCATCGACTTCGACTATCTTCGCAGCATGGGTGCCGCTCTGCACGCGGAAGCGCACAAAACCCTGCGCCTGCATCTGCTCAAACAGATCGACGTGTTCGCCTTTGCGGTTGCTGACTACCGGCGCGAGTATCATCAACTTGGTGTCTTCCGGCATGGCCAATACAGTATCCACCATTTGCGAGACTGATTGCGCCGCCAGCGGGTTTTCCGGATGATCGGGACAATACGGTGTACCGACACGTGCGTACAGCAAACGCAGGTAATCGTGAATCTCGGTGACAGTGCCGACGGTCGAGCGCGGATTATGCGAGGTGGCCTTTTGCTCGATCGAAATCGCCGGTGACAGGCCTTCGATCAAGTCGACATCAGGTTTTTCCATCAGCTGCAAAAACTGTCGTGCATACGCTGACAGCGATTCAACATAGCGGCGCTGGCCTTCGGCATACAGCGTATCAAACGCCAGCGAAGACTTGCCCGAGCCAGACAAGCCGGTGATAACCACGAGCTTATTCCGTGGCAAATCGAGATTGATGTTTTTAAGATTGTGCGTGCGCGCACCGCGTATGCGGATTTCATCTTTTTTCACCAGCGGCAAGTCATGTTTGCCGAAGTCTATTTCAGCTGGTTTAGCCTTTTTCGATGATTTGGCTTTGATTTGTGTCATTTGAATATTTCCGCAAGGTATGGCGTGTTTTGCAATTCTGTTTTGCAATTCGAAAGGCGCCCGCTAATTGTGGTCGCGGGCAAACAGCCTGCTACTATAACGGGTTTTTGAAAATCAGCGCAGGGGAGCTTTCAGCTTTATTACTTGATTTGAACTATTTTATTTTTATAGCAATATTTTCCTTAGTATGATGGTGCAGCCAGCCCCTCTTCTAGCTTATAATCGCTGGCAAAATACCTGAACTTTGCGCTGAACTATTGCTATCGATCACAAGTTCAGGTCTATTTATCTATCGAACAACAGAATTTTAGGAGAAACACATGGCATCACTGAATAAAGTCCAGATTATCGGCAATCTCGGGCGTGATCCGGAAACCCGCTACATGCCTAGCGGCGATGCGATGACTAGCATTACAGTGGCGACCACTGAAAGCTGGAAAGACAAGACAAGCGGCGAGAAAAAAGAAGCCACAGAATGGCATCGCATCACGTTCTTCGGCAAATTGGCTGAGATCGCTGGCCAATATTTGAAAAAAGGCTCGCAAGTTTACGTAGAAGGCAGCCTGCGTACCCGTAAATACACCGACAAAGATGGCGTAGAAAAATACGCAACCGATATCAAGGCTGACACGATGCAGATGCTAGGCAGCCGTCAAGGCATGGGCGGCGGCGCACCGATGGATGATGAATCCTACGGCGGCGGAGCACCATCAGCACCACGTCAAAGCGCGGCACCAGCGCCAAGACAGGCGCCAGCTTCACGTCCGGCACCAAATTTTTCAGATATGGATGACGATATTCCATTTTGAGATGTGTCTGATATGAGAGCTTAATACGCTACGTCCTGTAAATCTTTGATTTGCAGGACGTTTTCATTTCTACCTAATTGATTGTTTTTAAACTTGCCTATGAGCGCTTGTTCTTGTTTTCCGGATTTTAATTGATGGGGCAAAAATTTTTGTTTCTCATCGGGGCCATGTTTTTTTGTGTCAATTTGTCCGCACAAAATCTTTCAATTTATTGCGAAGAAGATAAACCTGCGCAATTTATCGGTGCCAATGGCAAGCTTACCGGGTTTGCCGTAGAGATCGTCCAGGAAATTCAAAGGCGCGTGGGCAATACCGACCGTATTCAGATGGTGCCCTGGGCGCGTGGGCTCGAAAAGCTCAAACATGAGCCGAATAGTTTGCTCTTCAGCATGGCGCGCACCGCTGATCGTGATGCGCAATACCAATGGATAGGGCCAATCTCAGAGACGACCTATGGCCTGTATGTCAAGGCCGACTCAACACTGAAGATAAATACGCTAGATGATGCAAAACGGCTTGGTTTGATCGGCGTGTACAGAGGAGATGCGCGCGATCAAATTCTGAGCAAATTGGGCTTTACCAATTTGGACAGGGCGAATTCAACTATTTTCAGTTTTAGAAAATTGATGCTAGGACGGGTCGCGATGTATGCAGACGCCCCACTTGCGGTGAAAGGTCTGGCTGAGAGCGAGGGGTACAAGTTTAGCGATGTAAGGCTCGCCTTTACTTTTTTTAGAGCGCAGCTGTATATTGCAACCTCAAAGCAGACGGACCCAGCAATAGTCGCGAAATGGAATAGGGCGCTCGAGCAAATGAAGAAAGAAACAGTATTTCTGGATATCTATAGAAATCATTATCCCAACATCGATCCACCTGGCCCCACGATCACCAAATTTGAGTGATCTTATTTCTCAATGTTTAAAAATGAATATCTTAAGTCGCCTTAAGGTTTCTTAAAAAGGGTATGAATAAGTGAATCGGTTTTTTTTGATTTTTGTTAGCGCCATCTTTTTTAGTACAAATGTGTTTGCGCAAAGCCTGTCTATTTATTGTGAAGACGATACGCCGCTACAATTTGTCGGGGCAAACGGAAAACTCACTGGCTTCACGATAGAGATCGTGCAAGAAATTCAAAAGCGTGTCGGAAATACTGACGAGATTCACATGGTACCGTGGGCCCGTGGCCTAGGTCATTTGAATACGGAGTCAAACAGTTTGCTTTTCACGATGGCACGCACCGCAGAGCGTGATGCGCAATTCCAGTGGATAGGGCCGATAATCGAGACCACCTATGGCTTTTATGTGAAAGCCGGTTCTGCCCTAGTGATTAATAGCCTTGAGGACGCAAAACGAGTTGGCTTGATCGGGGTATATCGCGATGATGTGCGCGATCAATTTTTGACCAGGCAGGGATTCACGAATTTGGACCGGGCAAATTCAAATGTCTCGAGTTTTAGAAAACTCATGCTTGGCCGGAATGCCATGTATGTAGATTCTCCTATGGGCGTCAAAAGCCTGGCAGAAAAAGCCGGATATCAGCTGGCGGATGTGCGAGTCGTCTATAATTTTTTTAAAATCCAGCTGTATATTGCTGCCTCCAAGAATATGGATAGCACGATAGTGGCGAAGTGGAATGCCGCCTTGGAGAACATGAAAAAGGACACAGTTTTTATGCGGATACATAAAAAATATTTCCCTGATCTGGCACTGCCTGGCCCGGCAATTACAAAGTTTTAGTTCATGCTTGCGACTTGCCGGATAAATCGTAATCCTCCAAAATACTACTAACGGCGCAAGCTGGTGAACTCTGCCGGTTCCCATTCACGCATCGCCAACAACAAACCACTACCGCGTCTTTTAGCCAAGGGCGAAGTCAAGCTCTCTTCGTGCAGGCCAGCAAATTTCAAACGCACAAGACGCAATTCCGCCTGCATTTTGGCGATCGCCGGTTCGGTCAACATACCACTCGAAAAACTCAAGGACTCGTCAGTCTGGTTAAACCGGCTATCAAGAAAATCAGCCATGCCGCGTTGACGGAAATACTGATTGATAGGGCCATCGGGAATCCAGGCAAAATCGCGCGCCACGCTTAGTCTTATCCGATTCCCCGGCAACAGAGTGATGAAGCGCAAGCGGTCCAGCCGCAGCAGGCGTTGCAGACATTCCGCTTCGCTGAATTGATAGCTCGTCAAAATATCCTTCATCGTCCAATGATTGAAGGCACACACCGCAACCAGTAAGAGTTTGGTATCAGAAACCAGTTCCCGCTCTTGCGCAACACTCAAACTGCGCAGGCGTGACTCGCTGGCAATAACAGCTTCATGCGTCAACTCCGCCAGGCTAAAACCAAGCAGATTGCTGAGTTGAACCAGACGCTCAAGCGTCAGCCGCCCCGATGTTAGCAAACGCTTGACGCTAGGTTCAGACAAGCCAAGCGCAAGGGCAACATCGCGGTAAGTTTTGCCCTGCGCCTTGAGCTGCAGCTTCAGCGTGGCGACAAGTTGTGTAATTTCTTGCATGGTGGAAAAGTCTCTAAATATGATACTTTACATTGTAAATATACTGACTATTTTTGTAAAGGTTTCGTATTTTGCTTTTTACTGGCAATCTGCGTTCAGCTTATGCCGCTCAAAATAAGGTCCAGAAAAAAAGGAAATCACCATGAAACGCGCACTCATTTATCTCCCTCTATTGACCACCCTAAGCATCTGCACCTTGCTGGTGGCGCATGGGCCGATCACGCAATTGGCGCATTACAACGAGTTTGCCAATCAAACAGCCTTTATGGGTTTGCCGCGCGCCGCCGACGTGCTCTCCAATCTAGGGTTCGCATTGGTCGCGCTGTGGGGAATATTTATGTTGTGGCCGCAGCGCGATCATCAGCAACTACAGGCTGGGCGGCATGGATATATGCTGTTCCTGGCGGGCTTGTTGCTGACTGCCTTCGGTTCGGGCTTTTATCATTTAGCGCCAGACAATGCGCGACTAGTTTGGGATCGCCTGCCGATTGCGCTGGCATGTGCTGGCTTGCTCGCCGCAGTACGTGCAGAGAATGTACCAAACGCGCGCAGTAGTATGGATGCGATCTTGCTGGGGCTGTTCGCAATCGCCAGTGTTGCCTGGTGGCGCATCACCGATGAACATGCCAACGGTGATCTCCGGTTGTATCTGCTGATGCAAGGATTGCCGCTTATTTTGATCCCGATGTGGCAAAGCATTTACCGCGCCCCTGGCATGGATAGGCTGGCATTTGGCGTTGCGCTATTGCTGTACATCGTAGCGAAGCTTGTCGAAATCAAGGACCAAGAATTATTTTCCAGCTTAGGCTTGATCAGCGGTCACACCCTGAAACATCTGTTGGCCGGTGGCGCGGCAGGCGTGTTAATGGGCAGGTTAATTCAGCGTACTCGGATGTAATACGCGGCGTTTTCCTGAATTCCGAATCATTGAAATCTCCCATAGAAAGCCAACGCCATGATCCTCTCCATCCTGATAATTTTTGTAATGTGTTTTGTACTCGAGCGCGCCGTCCCCGGTTGGCGGCTGCCGCATGTAAGGAGCTGGCCGCTACGGGTGTTGTTGATTAATGGCGTGCAGCTAGGCGTGGTTTTATTGGCCGGCATCACCTGGGAGAAATGGTTTTCAGCACGCTCGCTATTCCACTTGTCGCACTTGGTTTCGCCAGTAGCTGGCGGCCTGATTGCCTACTTTATCGCGACCTTTGTATTTTACTGGTGGCATCGCTGGCGCCACGAGATTGACTTTTTATGGCGTGGTTTTCACCAGATCCACCACAGCCCGCAACGTCTTGAAGTGATCACCTCGTTCTATAAACATCCTGTTGAAATGGTCGTCAACTCTATCCTCGGCAGCCTTCTGGTTTACACCTTACTCGGCCTATCGCTGGAGGCGGGGGCGATCTACACTTTCTGCACCGCGATAGGAGAATTTTTTTACCATACCAACGTCAGGACCCCGCGTTGGGTAGGTTTTTTCTTCCAGCGCCCGGAAATGCACAGGATTCATCACCGGCATGAGGTACATAAAAATAATTACGGCGACATCACCTGGTGGGACATGCTATTCGGCACTTACGAAAATCCAAAAGAATGGATTCATACTTGCGGTTTTGATGCGGAAAAAGAAGAGAAGCTGCTGGCCATGCTGATGTACCAAGATGTGCATGAGGAGAAATAATGCGTGTTTTTCACGCCGTTTAAATGAGTAAGAGTGGTCGGGGTTAAATTGTTTTGATGCAAACCAGACTTCCAAAATTTCCGATCGGGATTACTTGCTTTTGTCGTCACTTGTCGCTGTTTTCTGTTTTGTATTGAGCACATTTGCAATAATACTGACAGGAACCATTAAGAGCATGTAGCAAAGCATAAAGTACCAAAACCCTTGAATCTCGACTTCCTCTAGAAGCATTTGGAGCGCGATCACAGCAGGAAATGAAGCAATTATGCCCACAAATGCGGCAGCCCTTCGTCGTAGAAAAACGCCGTTTGCATTAACTATAAAGTCGCTCACGAGTGAGAAGCTGACTAAAGAAAGAATTGAGCCGAATAGAAGGAATGCTATTTCTATTTTGTTTGGTTTCTTCGCCGTTCCGTCTTCCAGAACAACATTTGAAATCCCGATAACCCGTGCCTTGGATTCGAAAGTCGGAGACGCACCAGAAGTGATTGCGGTAATGGAAATTGTGTCACCTGGATTTAGTAAGGTGGGCTTCAATGACATTCCTTGTCGCCCACTTATCAGTATGGTGTCAATGTCTTTAGGTGTTTTGCTCGTTATGCTGGCGCGAATCAATGAGGTTGTTGACGCTACGGTTATTTGGACTGGAGATTCGAAGTCAGCAGCTGGTATTGGTTTGCTACCGTTGTTCCGAATTTCGAAAACAACCAAATGTGGATTTTCTAGCCTCGAACCATCTACTGATATTTCTATTCCGGAGGCTGAGCCCTGCTCTTTTGGTTGGATCGATATACGCGTTGCTAACTTAATCGAGATTGACTTTGAACTCTGGTCGGCTTGCCATAACCAAACAGGAACAGCGACGCCAGCCACGGTAATGAGAAGAGTAAGTAGGAATTTCCAATCGAGTTTCATACTGTCCTCAGTCGCACCAATGTTTGACATGAGCGGTTTGAGCCGGCCTGTTGGGACACGTCCTCTCGATGGAAGAGTGAGTTATCACAGCCACAGTTGCCAAAGAGTTGCTACTGAGAAGATCAGCACGGTGAAGCCGAAGAACGCCTTCCGCGGAGCAATTGCGTGAACAATTCTGGCTAGTGCCACAGGAATAGCAACAAGAGCGGCTGACAAGAACGCCGCTGGGGCGGAGAGAACCCAAGTGATCGCGTAGTAGACGCAAAAGAACGCTGCGAGAATGACAGACATCACGGTCCCGACCGCAATTGGATTCGTGTAGTGCGGGAATTGCCAAGGGACTACGGATGGAATCTGGTTGAAGGGCTCGGCAATGATTTGGACAAAGGGGGTGCCCATAAGGATGTCAAAGGAACCGAGTAGCAGCGGGCCAAACACCATCAGGGCTATCTGCGACCCGTACTGAGAAATGGTCTTCTTGTGCTCCGTGCACCACTTGATTGAAAACCACCCGAAGCCACTTACCAGGAAAACAATCGACCAGATGACTCCCAACTTAGGACTCGTTCCAAGTATCCGTCCGGCTAGGAAGAACACTGCGGCCAAGGCAATTGCTGTCCAACCATATAGTCGCCGCAGAGTCACGAGGCCTTCACTGATTTTGATGTCCTTCACTTGCTGATTGAATACGTCGTACCCGAGCTCTAATTGCGCGACAAAGGCATCAATCTTTGGGTTTTGCCTTGCAACGTCTCCCGCCCAATATACGCCTATAATGATTTGAACGATGTTTAGGATGAGCTTGAGCATAAATATGAGAACTAACATGTTTTAATTTGCAAATTGCGACGATACCAGAACGACAAAAAATACACCACAAGTTCCAGCTCTTTGAAAAGCCAATCACAGTAAAAACTTTCATCGTTGCCCTAAATAGGCATACCAATGAACAGCGAAAACAGCAATGGAAATATTTAGCTACCCAAGTTCACGAATGAATAATGCCAGCTACTGCTAGCTTGAATGAGAAGTCAAATATCAAGGTTAGTGAGGATGTAAATTACGATTATCGCACCCCAGACTGAATAACAGAAGCCAACAGTTTTCCGTAATAAACAATCTTGTCCGGCGTGACATAAGCGTAGCCTACCAAGAGGCCGCGCCTTACTGGTGGTGCCAGGTAATAAGTCGATAGCGCCTTCACCGCCATACCCGATTCCGCCGCGAGTTTTTCTAGCGCTACGTCGTCTACATGTTCCGGCAATTCCACCACTAAATGTAGGCCGGATTCTTCGCTGGAGATGGTGACTCTCTGGTTTAACTGTGCGCCAAATTGTGCGACTAAAGTTTTGCGCAGCAGTTCACGCCGCGCCCCATAGATTTGCCGGATCTTGCGGATATGGGTGGTGAAGTGACCCATGGCGATGAAGTCGGCCAGCGCCGCTTGTACCATGAGTTGGCCGGGGCGCTGCAAATCGTATAGGGCGATCTTGAAGGCTTCTGCCAGGGCTGGCGGCACCACCATGTAACCGACTTTAATGCCGGGATACAGCACCTTGGAAAACGTTCCCATGTAGACCACACGGTTGTCGGTATCCAGACCTTGCAGGGCGGCCAGTGGCCGGCCGGTGTAGCGGAATTCGCTGTCGTAATCATCTTCCAAAATCCAGGCGTTCTTGCGCACCGCTACGTCCAGCAATTCACGGCGGCGCGCCAGGCTCATCACTGCGCCAGTCGGATATTGGTGTGAGGGTGTCACATAAATCAATCTTGGATTAGTCGCTAGATCGGCTGGTTCTAAGGCCATGCCGTCGGCATCGACCGTGATTGGATGCAGGGTGAGATCGCAGGCTTCAAACACGCGCCGGGCGCCCCAATAGCAGGGGTCTTCCACCCAGGCGGTATCGCCCACGTCGGCAAGTAGTTGTGCACAGAGGTCGAGTGACTGTTGCGTGCCGGAGGTGATCATGATCTGTTCGACAGAAACCTTGACCGAGCGCGATACGCGTAAATATTCGGCGATGGCCTGGCGCAGCGGCAGATGGCCGCCTGCGTCGCCATAGTCGAGCAGCTCAGAGCGGGCTTCACGCCAGACTCGGTTTTGCAGGCGCTGCCATAGCTTAAACGGGAAGCTGCTGAAGTCGGCATCGCCTGGCACAAAAGGCTGGATCTCAAAGCGCGGGCCGGCGGCAAATTCGGTAATTTGCATGCCCCGTTTAGATAGTGTAGAGAGCGGGGCGACGGTTGAGCTCGGCCCACTGTCTGCTGCCGCACTGGTTTTTGTCCCTATCGGTGTCAGAGTTTGAATATCGGCGACGTAAGTACCACTACCTAACGTGCTGGTGACATAACCTTCCGCGGCGAGTTGCTCAAAGGCGGCGATCACGGTGTTGCGCGCAATACACAAGTCGCGCGCCAGATCGCGGCTAGAAGGCAGCTTGTTTCCTGCACCGAGTTGATGTTGATGGATGGCGGCCTTGGCCGCTTCATATAGGCGACGTTGCTGTGGCAAGCCGGGATGAAAATCAGCTTGTGCGAGCGTATGGGCGAGTAATTCAGAAGCGGGCGACATTGGTTTATAAGTGGTTCTATCAAAATTAGCTAAGTGGCACTCGCTATAATACCAAATTCACTTTATTCTGTATTTAGTTTTTAATTCTTGAGGAAAAGAAAACTTACGCTAGGTTAATTGGTGCGATGCAGAATATTTAGTACTTTGCAAGTGGATCTAGGTAGATTAATATTTAGTTTAAATTTTTGTTCCAATGTCGTCAAATACCGATTTTTCGCACGTTCATAATAATACTTACCTATGTCCAGCCCTATCGTCATCGTCCCAGCATGTACCGCACAAATTGGCGCGCATCCCTATCATGTGGCGCAAATGAAGTATGTCGATGCGGTCTTGCGTGGTGCTGCCTGTTTGCCGCTGGTGTTGCCTGCTTTCGGCGCGGATACCGATTTTGACGCGGTGCTGGCAACGGCGGACGGCATCATGCTGACCGGTTCGCCATCGAATGTGCACCCTAGTCATTATGCGCAAGAAGTGCATAACCCGGCCTTGCCGCAAGACGCCTCGCGCGATGCGACTACCTTGCCATTGGTACGCGCCGCTTTGGCCCGAGGGATTCCCTTATTCGCGGTGTGCCGCGGCTTTCAGGAGGTCAACGTGGCGCTCGGCGGCAGCTTGCACCAGGCGGTGCAGGAAGTTCATGGCATGCAAGATCATCGCGAGGATAAGAAATTATCTTTGGATCAGCAGTACGCCGCCGTGCATAAGGTCAGCCTCAAACCGGGTGGGCGTCTCTCGAAAATACTTGATGGTGCAGCGACGCTGATGGTGAATTCTCTGCATGGCCAGGGTGTGGCGCAACTGGCTCCCGGCTTACGGGTTGAGGCGGTCGCTGATGATGGCCTGGTTGAAGCTTTTAGTTTTGCTGATGCTACCAATGTGGGCTCTTTTGCGCTGGCGGTGCAATGGCATCCTGAATGGCGCCTGGCAGAGAATCCTGATTCCATGAAAATATTCCGCGCCTTCGGGCTGGCTTGCCGTGACTATCAGGCAAAGCGGGGCAAGTCATGAGAATTTATGAATTATGGGCACGGCGAGTTCCTTAGTCGATAAGGTAACGAGACCCTCAGCAATATCCCCAGCGCGCTCGCAACAGCTTAGTCGCAGCGCAACGATCAAGACAACAGAGAGAAATAAATGGCAATTCGCGAAAACTTCACTTATACCGATATGGATGAGTGGCTGAATGAAAAAAGAGTCACTGAAATTGAATGTCTGGTGCCCGATTTAACTGGTGTAGCGCGTGGCAAAATTCTACCGCGCGGTAAGTTCACTCAAGAGCGCGGCATGCGCATCCCGGAAGCGGTCTTGGGCATGACGGTCACCGGCAATTATCCGACCGAAGATGATGCCTATGACAGGGCGATTTCTTCCACTGACCGCGATATGATTTTGAAGGCTGACCCGACCACCATCACCATGGTGCCATGGGCGACTGACCCGACTGCGCAAGTGATCCATGATTGTTATTTTGCCGATGGCAAGCTGGTCGATTTTGCGCCACGCTCTGTTCTGCGTCGCGTATTGAAATTGTATGCAGACAAAGGCTGGAAACCAGTAGTGGCGCCGGAGCTGGAGTTTTATCTGACCGCAAAAAACATCGATCCAGATTTACCATTGAAACCGCCAGTTGGCCGCAGTGGCAGATCAGAAACCAGCCGCCAGGTGTATAGCATCGATGCCGTGAATGAATTCGATCCGCTGTTTGAAGACATCTACGATTACTGCGACATGATGAATCTGGACGTCGATACCTTGATTCATGAAATCGGTGCGGGCCAGATGGAAATTAATTTCCTGCATGGCGATCCACTCGGTTTGGCCGATAAAGTTTTCTTCTTTAAACGCACTTTGCGCGAAGCGGCACTCAAGCACGATATGTACGCCACCTTCATGGCCAAACCGATGGCGGGTGAGCCAGGTTCGGCCATGCATGTGCATCAAAGTGTGGTGGATTCTAAAACTGGCTTGAATATTTTTAGTAATGAAGATGGTTCCGCCGCGCCAATTTTTAAACACTACATCGGCGGTTTGCAAAGGTATATGCCGGCAGCGATGGCGATCGTTGCCCCGTATGTCAATTCATACCGCCGCATCGTGCGCCATACCGCTGCACCGATCAATATTCAATGGGGCCTGGATAACCGTACGGTCGGTTTCCGCGTGCCGGAATCTGGTGTGCAAGACCGCCGCGTTGAGAACCGTATTATCGGTGCGGATGCCAATCCTTATCTGGCGCTGGCGGTCACACTAGCCTGCGGTTATCTCGGTATGGTGGAGCAGCTTGAGCCTACCCCGATGACAGTCGGCAGCGCTTACGACCTGAAGTTTGAATTGCCGCAAGGTTTGCCCGAAGCGCTCGCTGCATTGCGTGCGGAAGACAAGTTACGTTCTGTGCTGGGCGACCGCTTCATCGACGTGTATGCAGCGATCAAAGACCTGGAACACCAGGAATTTATGACCGTCATCAGCCCATGGGAACGTGAACATCTTTTACTGCACGTGTAAACCTGACGTCGACAATGAAAAAACTAAACTTTAGCTTGCCATGAATACTCCTTCTCCCGCTAGCGGGAGAAGGTTGGGATGAGGGTAGTTCAGATTGGCGAAATGTTCGATGTCCCAGCGATTGTAGCGCTGCGGATATGCGACCCAAGTAGTTGCCCGGACACCCTCACCCCAACCCCTCTCCCGCGAGCGGGAGAGGGGCTATTGATGGAGCGCTGAACTGCAAGCACATTGCAACACTTTTTACTATTCACAGAATTTAGGATCATCATGTATTCAAATCCATTGACACCTAGCGTCACTTTAGTTGCATCGGCCAAGCAGGCCGCGAAACAAGAAGTTTTTGATACCAAAGCTATCCAGAAATTGGATTCGGCCCATTACCTGCATCCGTTCACCGATTTTAAAGATTTGAATGAAAAAGGTGCGCGCGTTATGGTGCGCGGTGATGGTATTTATATTTGGGATTCAGAAGGTAAAAAGATACTAGACGGTATGTCTGGACTGTGGTGCGTGAATGTCGGCTATGGCCGCACTAGTATTTCTGAAGCGGTCTACAAGCAGATGGAAACTCTGCCTTTTTATAACAGCTTTTTCAATACGACCAATGTGCCAGCGGTACAACTTGCGGCCAAATTGGTCGAGATTTCACCACCCCAATTTAATCATGTGTTCTTCACCGGCTCCGGTTCAGAAGGCAATGACACTAATCTGCGTATGGTGCGGCGCTATTGGGATTTGCTCGGCTACGAAAAACGCCACACTATTATCAGCCGTCACAATGCCTATCATGGCAGTACCGTCGCTGGCGCTTCACTTGGCGGCATGGGCGGCATGCACGCACAAGGTGGTTTGCCGATTCCGGGCATAGAGCATATCGGCCAGCCGAATTATTTTGAAGCTGGACAAGGCATGACGGAAGCTGAATTTGGTCTTAAGGCAGCTTCGTGGCTGGAAGAAAAAATTCTAGAGATCGGCGTAGAAAAAGTCGCGGCCTTTATCGGCGAGCCAGTACAAGGAGCGGGCGGTGTAATTATTCCACCTGCCACTTACTGGCCAGAGATCCAGCGCATCTGCGACAAATATGGCATTCTCCTGATCGCTGATGAAGTCATCTGTGGCTTCGGCCGTCTCGGTACCTGGTTCGGTTCTGAATTAATGGGAATCAAGCCTGACCTGATCACTTTCGCTAAAGGCGTTACCTCCGGGTATATCCCTTTAGGTGGTGTCATGGTCGGTGATCGCGTAGCAAATGTGCTGATTGAAAAAGGCGGTGACTTTAATCATGGCTTCACGTATTCAGGGCACCCTGTTGCCTGTGCCGGTGCATTGGAAAATATCCGCATCCTCGAACAAGAAAAATTGGTAGATAAAGTCGCCAATGAAACCGGGCCGTATTTAAAACAGCAGTTCGCCACACTGGCCTCACATCCCTTAGTTGGATTCGCCAATTCAGTTGGCTTGGTGGCTGGTTTGAATTTGGTCAAGACTAAAGCGGCGAATATCCATGAGTGCGAACTCTTCGATGCCAGCGTCAATGTGGGAATGATCTGCCGCGCTCATATGTTTAATAACGGCATGATCATGCGCGCTGTTGGTGATCGCATGATCATTGCACCACCTTTGTGCATGACTAAAGCTGAGATCGATGAAATGGTAAACCTGATCCGGTTTTGCCTGGATGCGACCTTGGACGAGTTGAAAAAGAAAGAACTGGTATAGACACTTTTTCTTTGAGGGGCGACATTTTCAAATGAAGAAAGCGCTAAAACGAGAAATAAAAATGCTGTTGACGATGGCAAAAAATTGCTAACAACAAATGTTACGATATTTAAAAAAACTTGAACGAACAATGTGTAACAAAAGCGTAAAAGAGTAAGATGAAATGGTGGCATCGAAGACAGGTATTTTCACTTTAATTCTGGAGGAGATCGGTATGAAGACAGTAAATTTGAATCAACACGTAAAACACCGTATGACTAAGACACTGGTAAGTTTGATGGGGATATCAGTATTGGGCTTTGCTAGTTTGCTTTCCGCACCGGCGCTGGCGCAAGAAGAAAAAGTCTTGAATATCTACAATTGGTCGGACTATATCGCCGAAGATACGATCAAAAATTTCGAAAAAGAAACCGGCATAAAAGTTCGCTACGACCTGTTTGACACCAACGAAATTCTGCACGCAAAGATGGTCGCCGGAAAAACTGGTTATGACATCGTGGTGCCTTCGATCAATTGGGCGAATCTGCAAATTCAAGGTGGTTTGCTGATGAAACTCGACAAGAGCAAATTGCCGAATCTGGCTAACCTCGATCCAGTGATACAGTCGGCAATTGCTAAGCTCGATGCAAATAACGACCATGTGGTCGATTGGCTGTGGGGTTTTACTACCGTCGGTATCAATACCAAAAAAGTCAAAGAAGCTCTGGGCGATTTACCGATGCCTGCCAATGCGTGGGATCTGGTGTTCGATCCAAAGTATATGGCTAAAGTGAAATCCTGCGGTGTCTCATTCCTTGACGCGCCATCAGAAATTCTTCCTCCGGCATTGCATTACCTCGGCAAGAATCCATTCTCAAAATCGCCTGCCGATTACCAGGAAGCCGGACGTCTGTTACAAAAAGTACGCCCTTACATCAGCCTGTTCAGCTCTTCTGGCTATATCAATGACATGGCTAACGGTTCCGTCTGCGTTGCGCTCGGCTGGTCTGGCGATATCAACATCGCACGCCAACGTGCGATAGAAGCAAAAAACGGCATCGATATTCAAGCCTTGATCCCGATTACATCGTCCATCTTGTTTTTCGACGTGATGGCAATACCGGCTGATGCGCCACACCCGAACAATGCGCATCTCTGGCTCAATTACATCATGCGTCCGGAAGTCCATGCCAGCCTGACTAACAAAGTGTTTTATGCGAACCCGAATGCAGCCGCCACTAAATTCGTCAAGAAGGAAATCGCCGAAAACAAGACGGTTTTCCTAAGTGATGCGGATAAGAAAAAGATGATTTCTCCGGAAGTGGTTAACTCCGATATCCGTCGTCTGATGACACGCATCTACACACAGTTCAAAACCGGTATCTAATCTAGGAACCTCTGATTAAGTTACTGCGCGACCAAATTTTGAATTTGCGATACTCACCGTACAGTCGTACGGCTCCGTTTCTCAATCCAAATCTCAATCCAAACTTTGGCCGCTCGCTACACTTAATCAGAGGCTCCTTTACGGTGTGTTCAGGAAATTTTTTGTTTTGATTTTTCAGCTTTAATTTTTTCGATTTCATTTTTTAACCAGGGCTCTTCATGGCGTCACCTTCACCTTCAACTGCCAATGGCGAAACGGCTAACACTGCGGCCAGCAATGGCACGGGTAAACCATTTTTATTGATTAATAATTTAGTCAAGGAATTTGGCGATGTCCGCGCGGTGGACGATGTTTCCATTGCAATTAACAAGGGAGAGATTTTCGCCTTGCTGGGTAGTTCGGGTTGCGGGAAATCGACCTTGCTGCGCATGCTGGCGGGATTCGAATCGCCGACTTCCGGCCAGATTTTACTCGATGGTAAAGACATCGTCGGTGTCGCACCGTATCATCGCCCGATCAATATGATGTTCCAGTCTTATGCCTTATTTCCGCATTTATCGGTGTGGGACAACATCGCGTTTGGCTTGCGCCGTGATGGCATGCCGAAGGATGAAGTCGCCGCACGGGTAGAGAAAATGCTGGCGCTGGTGCAGCTCGGCAGCTACGGCAATCGCAAGCCGCATCAGCTTTCCGGCGGGCAGCAGCAACGTGTCGCTCTGGCGCGCAGTTTGGCGAAACGGCCGCAGCTGTTATTGCTGGATGAACCACTGGCAGCCTTAGATAAAAAACTGCGCGAGCGCACCCAACTTGAGCTGGTCAACATCATTGAACAAGTCGGTGTGACTTGCGTGATGGTGACGCACGATCAGGAAGAGGCGATGACCATGGCATCACGCATCGCAGTCATGAGTGAAGGCATCATTCAGCAGACCGGCAAGCCGCATGAAATTTACGAAACACCAAATTGCCGTTTCGTCGCCGATTTTATTGGTAGCGTGAATATGTTTGAAGGCAAGGTAACAGTCGACGAGCCTGACCACGTGATCGTCGAATCGCCTGAATGCCAGCATTACGTTGGGCACGGCATCACCGGAACTATCGGCATGCCGGTATCGGTGGCAGTTCGGCCCGAAAAAATCACCATCAGCGCGGAAGCACCGGACCATAAGCATAACGTGGTGTATGGCGAGATTGTCGAGTTGGCATACCTTGGTAGCTATACCGTGTATCACCTGAAACTCGCCAGCGGCATGCAAGTTAAGGCAACGGTCAGTAATACCGTGCGACATGGTGCCTTCCATCCTAAATGGGGTGACAAGGTATATGCCAGCTGGTCCGAAATCTCCATGGTGGTCTTAACCCAATAGCGGCGAATTTAGTAGAAAATATCGTGAAAAATTCTCTTAAAAACTTCATGCAGTTCAAATGGCTGAGCGGTCGGGCTACCGTCATTGGTGTGCCTTACCTGTGGCTGATTGCCTGTTCGCTGGTACCGTTCTTCATTATCTTGAAGATCAGTCTGGTCGAGATGGAAATCAGCAATCCCTTTGGCACTTTGCTTACCTATGCCGATGGTGTCGTCTCGCTCAAGATCAAGATCAGTAACTACTTATTTATCGCTGAAGATAAATTGTATGTGCTGACTTATCTGAGCTCGATTAAGTTTGCCGCGATCACTACCGTGTTTTGTCTGTTCATCGGTTACCCGTTTGCGTATTTTATGGCGCGCGCCAGAACCTCGATACGGCCAACCCTGATGATGATGGTGATGCTGCCATTCTGGACTTCATTTTTGTTACGAATCTACGCCTGGAAAGGCATGCTGGCCAACAACGGTGTGGTGAATCATTTCCTGCTTTCTATCGGCGTGATCGATGCACCGCTGCATATGATGAATACTCCATTCTCATTGATGGTAGGGATGGTGTACACCTACTTGCCGTTCATGATTTTGCCGCTCTACACCAATCTTGCCAAGATGGACGTACGCTATATTGAAGCGGCGGCGGATCTTGGTTCTACGCCATGGAGCACCTTCTGGCGCATTACTGTGCCCCTGTCAAAGTCAGGCATTATCGCCGGCTCGATGCTGGTGTTTATTCCCTGCGTCGGTGAATACGTAATTCCGGAACTCTTGGGTGGACCGGAGACGCTGATGATAGGACATGTGCTGTGGGACGAGTTCTTCAGTAACAACGATTGGCCGATGGCGTCTGCAGTTACCGTCGTGGTCATCTTGCTGATCCTGGTACCGATGGGTATCTTTAATAAATATCAAAATAACGCTAATCAAGCGGCGGGGAAATCATGAACGCATATCGCTGGTTTGGCCGTGGCTGGCTCTCAATAGGATATCTGTTTCTGTATATTCCGATTTTTATGCTGATCGTTTTTTCATTCAATGACTCACGTCAGGACATGATCTGGAACGGTTTTACCTTGCACTGGTATTCAGCGCTGGCGGAAGACAGGGAAATCATTTCCGGCTTTATTTTATCGCTAAAGATCGCGCTGATGTCTGCCACCGCTTCGGTGATTCTGGGCACCTTCGCCGCGTTTGTCTTGAATAGTTACCGGCAGTTTTCTGGCCGTGCTTTATTCAAGGGAATGGTCAGTTCTCCGCTGGTGATGCCGGAAGTGATTATCGGCCTGTCGCTGCTGCTGATGCTGGTGTCGGTGCAG
>JAZJYB010000009.1:19958-20323 GCA_040390685.1 Pseudomonadota bacterium
TGTAAATGTGTGCGCGTATTTTGCTTTGCACGCGGCGGATCTGGAAAACCTAAAACTGGCTGATTGCAATCAATTTTTGATCGCCTCCGGATGCGTGCTTATTTCTTACCCTCTAATTTATGTGTTCGAGAAAATGTTCGGCTTTCCGCAACGCGGTTTGGTGACGATCCTGTTTGGCCATACCGTGCTTGGCATGGCTTACGCTACGGTTGTTGTGGAGTCGCGCCTTCAGGAGATGAGCAAGTCTCTGACCGAGGCGGCGATGGATTTGGGATGTAAGCCGTATCAGGTATTTGGCCTGGTGACCTTGCCGAATATCACGCAGGCTTTGGCCTCGGCCTGGCTACTGACATTTACCTTGTCGC
>JAZJYB010000010.1:0-6817 GCA_040390685.1 Pseudomonadota bacterium
TATGCCGCCGCAAAAACTATTCTGTTCAATTGGCCCGGTCTGGCTGCCGCTGTCGTTAATCTCGACGACGAATATGGCGAGCAAGTGGCGCAATCTATGCATATAAAGTCAGTACAGCAGCAAAACAAAGTGCGGGTATTCGGTTATAGCCTGGAACAAAAAACACACTCGTGCGCTGAAGTTATTTATGCCAGCAATGTGCGCACCCATCATGCCGGCACCAATTTCCACGTGGATTCTACGTTTGGCAGCGGCCTGGTAAAGACGCAGATGATAGGGCGCTTCAACGTCAGTAATGTGCTGGGCGTACTCAGCGTTTTATTGGCTAAAGGAATTAGCTGGAATGCGGCAGTTAGCGCGATAGAAAAACTCGAATCTGTGCCAGGGCGCATGCAGCAACTAGGTTCTGCAGGACGCGCCATGGTCGTGATTGATTATGCGCATACACCAGATGCTCTGGAAAAAACTTTGCTCACTTTGCAGCAAGTGGCGCATGAGCGTCACGGCGAATTGTGGTGTGTGTTCGGTTGCGGCGGTGACCGAGATCCGGGCAAGCGCCTGCAAATGGGCAAGATAGCCGAGCTGGCGCAACACGTAGTCGTCACCAGCGATAATCCGCGCACAGAAAAGCCAGCCGCAATTATCCAGGATATTCTCAACGGTATGAGCATCACTCCTGACGTTATAGAAGACAGGGCAAACGCTATCTTGTTCGCGATTAAGCACGCGGGCAAAAATGATGTTGTACTGCTTGCCGGTAAAGGGCATGAAACTTACCAAGATATTGATGGAAAAAAATGGCCATTCTCCGATGAAGAGCATGCTGCACTGGCGCTGGCATCGGTAGCTACCAGCAGCCTGAAAGGGAGCAGCTGATGCAAGTATCTTTACAAGAATTGCAGGCGGCAGTCACTTCGTCAAAGATGAGTCGAGATGTACAGGTATCTGGCTTGACTACCGATAGCAGAAAAATCCGTTCGGGCGATCTGTTCCTGGCATTGCGCGGTGAGCATTTTGATGCCCATGATTTTTTGACTAGCGTGGCGCTGTCTGGCGCGTCTGCGGTCGTTGCAGAACAAATTCCGCCAGGATTTGGCTTGCCAGCGCTGATCGTGCCGGACACCAAATTGGCTTTGATAGAAATTGCCCAACACTGGCGCAAAAAGTTTTCATTGCAGGTGATCGGTGTCACCGGAAGTAATGGCAAGACCACGGTAAAGGAAATGATTGCGGCAATTCTTCTTGCGCATGCAGGCGCGGAAAGCAGCCTCTCGACCAGTGGCAATCTGAATAATGAAATCGGTGTGCCGCTCACGGTTTTACGCCTGAATGAAAATCATGTTTGCGCAGTCATTGAGCTGGGCATGAATCATCCGGGTGAAATCGCGCTACTGGCTTCGGTCGCGATGCCTACCGTTGGACTGGTGAATAACGCCCAACGTGAGCATCAAGAATTTATGCAAACTGTGCTGGCCGTGGCAGAAGAAAATGGTGCAGTCTTGCGTAGTTTGCCAGCAGATGGCACCGCAGTGTTTCCGGCCGACGATATCTATACAGAATTGTGGCGCTCTTTGGCGGCGCAATCAGGGCAACGCAAAGTGCTGACCTTTGGTTTGTCGAAAACTTCTGATGTGTCCTGCAGTTTTCAGCCGAATGCATTTGGCAGTGATATGCAGATCAACATTGCGGGAGCAATTTTCCCAGTGAGTTTATCTGCAGCCGGTGAGCATAATGTCTTGAATGCCTTGGCCGCAACTGCCTGTTGTCATGCAATTGGCGTACCAAATAAAACCATCGCGCTCGGCCTGGCTGCATTTCAAGCAGTCAACGGTCGTCTGCAAGCTAAGCAGGCAGTCAACGGGGCACGTGTTATTGATGACACTTATAACGCCAATCCAGATTCAGTCAGAGCTGCCATCGATGTCTTGGTGCAGGCCACTGATAACGGTATTTTGGTGTTAGGCGATATGGGTGAAGTTGGTTCTGAAGGCAAGGCGTTTCATCAGGAAATCGGCGCGTATGCGCGCCAACGTGGCGTCGCACAATTGCTTAGCTTAGGTGATCTGGCGCAAGACGCAGCACTCGCCTTCGGTGATGCAGCAAGACATTTCGAGAATATCGATGACCTGCAACTGGCACTGGATGCCTGTATTTCATCGAGCAGTACGATATTAATTAAGGGCTCACGCTTCATGAAAATGGAACGAGTGGTAGCCCATTTAACACAACAACAATCTACAGGAAGTCACTAACATGTTGCTTTGGTTGGCACAATTTTTTAAAGATGATATTGGTCTTTTGCGCGTCTTTGGTTTTATCACCTTTCGTGCAGTATTCGCCACCATGACAGCGATTTCTATCGGCCTGTTTGCCGGCCCAGCGGTGATCCGTACACTGGCGCGCCTGAAAGTTGGCCAAGCCGTGCGTACCGATGGACCACAAACGCATTTGATTAAATCAGGCACACCAACCATGGGCGGTGTTCTGCTGTTAATTTCTTTGGGTATTTCTACTTTGTTGTGGGCCGACTTAAGCAATCGATTTATTTGGGTGGTCTTGATCGTCACGCTGGGTTTCGGTGCCATCGGCTGGGTTGATGATTACCGTAAAGTCGTGTATCAAGATCCAAAAGGAATGGCATCGCGTGAGAAATATTTCTGGCAGTCGCTGATAGGCATAGTCGCCTCGGTCTATTTAGCATTTTCGGTTTCGGCACCGACCAATACTAAAGTTTGGGAATTATTTCTCGCTTGGGTGCAGTCAGGTTTTAGCCTGGATTTGCCAAATAAAATTGACCTGATAGTTCCATTCTTCAAAACCTTTAGTTACCCGCTAGGTGTCTGGGGCTTTATCGCGCTGACCTATTGCGTGATCGTCGGCACCAGCAATGCGGTGAATTTGACTGATGGTCTGGATGGACTGGCGATTATGCCGACGATTATGGTTGGGTCGGCACTGGGTTTATTTGCTTACTTGACTGGCCACGTCGGCTACTCTAAATATCTGCTTATTCCGCATATTCCAGGCGCTGGAGAATTGTTGATTTTCTGTGGTGCGATGGCTGGAGCAGGGCTCGCGTTCCTGTGGTTTAACGCGCATCCGGCGGAAGTTTTCATGGGTGACGTCGGCGCCTTGGCTTTGGGTGGCGCGCTCGGTACTGTCGCCGTAATCATCCGTCAGGAAATCGTCCTATTCATCATGGGCGGTATTTTCGTGGTTGAAACAATCTCGGTGATTATGCAAGTGACTTACTTCAAGTTCACAAAGAAGAGATATGGCATCGGCAAACGCCTGTTCCTGATGGCGCCCTTGCATCATCATTTTGAGCAAAAGGGCTGGAAAGAAACACAGGTTGTGGTGCGCTTCTGGATCATCACTATGCTCTTGGTATTGGTTGGTCTGTCTACCTTAAAACTGCGCTAGGCAATAAAAAGTAAACATGAATTTTTTAGATAAACACGTATTGATACTCGGGCTCGGTGAGTCTGGGTTAGCCATGGCGCAATGGCTGTTGCGTTGTGGTGCCAAGCTACGTGTTGCCGATACCAGGCAAGCGCCGGACAGATTGGCCGCGCTGCAACAGCTGTCGCCAGAAATAGAATTCGTTGGCGGCGACTTTCAGGAAAATTTACTCTACGGTATCGATGTCGTAGCGGTAAGCCCGGGTCTGTCACCTTTGCATGAATTGGCAGTGATTGTGCCGCAAGCCCAGCAGCGGGAAATCCCAGTTTGGGGTGAAGTCGAATTGTTTGCGCTGGCCTTGGCTGAGCTCAAAGCGACACAAGAATATCAACCTAAAGTCATCGCAATAACCGGCACCAACGGCAAAACTACGGTGACTAGCTTGACCGGTTTGCTGTGTGAACGCGCAGGCTTAACAGTGAAAGTCGCAGGCAATATCAGCCCGGCCATGCTGGACGTGCTGCGCGAAGCGTTGGACGCTGATGCGTTGCCGCAAGTGTGGGTGCTTGAATTATCCAGTTTTCAATTGCATACCAGTTTTAGTTTGAATGCGGATGTAGCGACGGTGCTCAATATCACGCAAGATCATCTGGATTGGCATGGCGATCTAGCGGCATATTGCAAGGACAAGGCACGCATATTTGGCACTGACACCCTACAGTTACTGAATCGCGATGATGCCTTGGTGATGACGATGCAAAAGCAAGCTTCGCCTGCGCAAATTGCGACGAAACAAAAGAGCATTACATTTGGCGTGACTGCGCCTCTGCGTGATGGCGATTTTGGCTTGTTAAGTGAGCACGGCATGAGCTGGTTGGCTATGGCGCTTGCGGATGAGGATGATCAAGTTGCCAGTCGCCGCAAGAAAAAAGATTATGTTGAAGCTGCTGTCGTCGTGAGTAGATTGATGCCGGCCGATGCCTTAAAAATTCGCGGCCAACATAATGCGGCGAATGCGCTGGCGGCGTTGGCACTTTGCCGCGCAATTGGCTTGCCACTGGCACCTTTATTGCATGGTCTGCGCGAGTATACCGGCGAGCCGCATCGTGTCGAACTCGTGACGACCATTGCCGGCGTTGATTACATCGACGACAGTAAAGGCACCAATGTCGGCGCGACGGTGGCTGCCTTGAAAGGCCTCGGGCAAGAAGCCGCTGGCAGCGGAAAGAAAATAATCTTGATCGCCGGTGGCGAAGGCAAGGGGCAAGACTTTTCACCTTTGGCTGATCCGGTTGAGCGGTTTACCAAAGCGGTGTTGATGATAGGTAAAGCGGCGCCCGAGATACGCACTGCGATTCAGCTCATCGGCGCGGAACTCCACGATTTTGCTACTCTGGAAGAAGCGGTTCAGGCAGCGGCGAATATGGCACAGGAAGGCGATGTAGTGTTGTTGTCGCCAGCCTGCGCCAGCATGGATATGTTCCGCAACTACGCGCACAGGGCTCAGGTTTTTATTGATGCCGTGCGTGAAATTGGCATGGCCAGAGGGGATGTTTGCTGATGAAGCAATTATTCTTCTCTTTCAATAAGTGGCTGCCATTTTCCACAGATCCAGTTGCGACGGCTTACTTACCGAAACGCTCGACCATGATGGAATATGATCAGGCTCTGGTGTGGGTGACGATGCTGCTGATGATGTTCGGCGTTGTCATGGTTTATTCAGCTTCAATTTCGCTGCCGGATTCTCCTAAATACGCTAACTACAAAAATAGCCATTTCTTAATTCGCCAGTCAATATTCGTGCTTATTTCTGTGTTGGTCGGACTCTTCGTATTTCGTGTACGTATCTCGACCTGGCAGAAAGCCGCGCCGTATTTGTTCGTCCTGACCTTGGTGTTGCTGGCCGCCGTTTTGGTTCCCGGCTTGGGTAAGGGCGTGAATGGCGCCAAGCGCTGGTTGTCATTTAAAGTTTTTAACATTCAACCTTCAGAATTGATGAAGTTGTTCATGGTCTTGTACGCTGCCGATTACACCGTGCGCAAACAAGAATACATGCACAAACTGACCAAGGGTTTTGTTCCCATGCTGATGGCGGTCGGCGCAGTTGGTCTGTTGCTATTGCTAGAGCCAGACTTGGGCGCATTTGGCGTCATCGTTTGTATCGCAATGGGTATCTTGTTTTTGGGCGGAATTAATGGCGTTTGGTTTGGCTGCATCGCCGCCACTCTGGTGGGTATTTTTGGCTTGGTGATTAGTTTGTCGAAATTTCGCCGTGAGCGAATTTTTGCATATATGGACCCATGGGTGCAAGAGAATGCACTCGGCAAGGCGTATCAGCTTTCGCATTCATTAATCGCTTTTGGGCGCGGAGAATTAACCGGCGTCGGCCTCGGTGCCAGCGTTGAAAAACTGCATTACTTGCCTGAGGCGCATACAGATTTTTTGCTTGCGGTGATAGGTGAAGAATTGGGTTTCGTCGGTGTCTTGGCGGTAGTGCTCTTGTTCTACTGGCTGGTGAAGCGCGCCTTTGAAATTGGTCGCCAAGCTATCGTGCTCGATGCCACTTTCGCAGGACTGGCAGCAAAAGGCGTAGGGATCTGGATAGGCGTGCAGGCATTCATTAACATGGGTGTGAATCTCGGACTGCTTCCGACCAAAGGGCTGACCTTGCCTTTGATGAGTTATGGCGGCTCTGGTGTACTGATTAATTGCGTTGGCCTGGCGATTTTGTTACGCATCGATTATGAAAATCGGGTACTGATGCGCGGAGGCCGGGTATGAGCCGGAGCGCGAGTCACGTCAAGACTTTGATGATCATGGCGGCGGGTACCGGTGGACATATTTTCCCGGGAATCGCGATCGCCGAAACCATGCGTGCGCGCGGCTGGAACGTATCCTGGCTAGGTACCGTAAAAGGCATGGAAGCGCAGATCGTCCCCAAACACAATATCGAGATGGACAGCCTCGATTTTTCTGGCTTGCGTGGCAAAGGGCTACTGCATAGCTTGAGCGGTGCGTACAAATTGCTGGCGAGTTTTATTCGCTGTTTTGCAATTGTAGGGACACGCAAGCCGGATGTGGTGCTAGGCATGGGCGGTTATGTCACGGTACCTGGCGGACTGATGGCCGCTTTGCGTGGAAGGCCTGTTGTGCTGATGAACGCTGATGCTGCCTTACTCCTTTCGAATAAAGTGTTGAGTCCGTTCGCGAATAAACTGCTTTTCGGTTTGCCCTCTTTGCTTGAGCCAGGTTCACGCAAGATGATCGTCACGGGCAATCCGGTACGCGCGGATATTTGCCAGCTGGCTGCACCAACAGTTAGGTATTCAGCGCGAGTCGGTGTGTTAAACATTCTTGTGGTTGGCGGCAGTCTTGGAGCGAAGGTGCTCAACGAGACTATCCCTGATGCGCTCGC
>JAZJYB010000011.1:0-8818 GCA_040390685.1 Pseudomonadota bacterium
AAGCGAATTTTCTGCAAAAAACAGACTTAATTCATGGTGTGGAGATAGGCATCTTAATCGGCGGTATTTCCGGTTTTATCGCTGGCGCTTTGCTCTTGATATTTCCGCCAGATGGCATAGAGTTACGAATTGTCGCCTTGTTAATAGCAACGATAGGTGGCGCCATTTTCGGCTCCTGGGCTTCCGGCATGGCCGCAGCTGCAATCCCTAATTCTAGCCTCAGGCCATTTCGTGATGCGATAGAACAAGGACAGGTGTTATTGATTGTGGATGTACCTTTCCACCGGATCACCGAGATAGAAACTTTAATCTCTACCCGGCATCCAGAAATCAGCTTTGGTGGCGTAGATCCGCACCTGCCCATATTCCCCTGAAAGTTTGAAACACGAGGGGAGTTTTCACCAAACTTGGCGTTAACAAGTTTGGTGAGTTCTTTTGTCTGGGTTTCTGCGCTATCCATGTTTACCGCAATCACAAAGCGTGCCGTTCGCTATTTCTACTTATCTTTGCCCTTGATCTGTACGTTCAATTGGCGTCAATCGACAAAAACCGCGAACAGGAAACGATAGATTAAACACAGGTATTTGCGGCCCGATAATTTGCCGCTGCAATCCACTATTGTTGTATCTGAATAATTCCATGCAGGCGCGTTACGCCTGCGGAGATTGACACCTTACTTAATGCGGTTTGCTGCCTTGAAAATGACAAATTGGGGCGCTTCGGTTGCGCAACAATTTTTGCAAGAGAATTCTTAAACAATCAAAAACGGAAAACTACGCCAACCCGCATTTACCCCCTGGATTCCTGGCGACAATTTGTGGAAATGCCGCAACGATGCTTCACTGCAATGCTCGCCCGGTCTATGATGAGGGCGTGAATCATGCAGTGGAAATATTCACAGGAAAGAGTTTTCTAACCCGGGCGAAAGGCTAGTATGGATACTAATTCGAGATCTACTCCGTTAATGCTCTGGCACAAGTTTTTACTCTTGAGTTTGATCGCCCTGGTCATTGCCAGTATTCCCACCTTCCTGTACACCCGGGAAGCTGCAAAAAGACTTGATGCTTACACTGGTGAGCAGCAAGGCATGCTCGCAGTTACGGCGGGTCTCAGGATGGTCCAGCTCACGCAGCAACACCGCGGCCTCGCCGCACTCATGTTAGGCGGGGTCCCTGCGGCACAGGACAAACGCGACGCCAAGCAAAAAGAAGCGGACGCCGCTTACACTGAGATTGACGCCCTTGTCAAAAGTCTGCACCAGCCAGGCATTGACGAAGCATGGGCACTGGCCAAGCATGATTGGGAAACCCTGCGTACGAATGTCAGCAACAAAAGCATCACAGTGCCCGAAAGCTATATCGCCCATACGGCGCTAATGCCTAAATTGCTCAAGTTCAATGATCTTCTCGGTGATCATTATGGCTTGAGCCTTGATCCCGACCAGGACACCTACCAATTGATCCAGGCGATGTTCTACCAGCTTCCCTACCTCAGTGAAGAGCTGGGTAAGACGCGCGCAAAAGGTGCTGGGCTACTCGCGCGCAAGGAAGCTTCGGCCGCTGACCGACTCCTGCTGTCGTCCATATTGGCGCGGGTGACCGATAGGCTAGACCAGACCCTGTCAGCATTTAATAAGGCAGCGTCGATTAATTCAGACTTCCAAAGCAAGCTAGCGCCAGTCATGCAAGAAGCGGTGCAAGCCGCCAACAAAATTTCTGAACTAGCGCTTGAGCAGATTGTGAAGCCGGAAGCGCTCACTTATTCACCGGAGGAATACGTCACGCTCTCAACCCAGGCGATAGACCTGCAATTCAAGCTCAATGCCATGGCCAGCAAAGAGCTTGATGCAATTTTATCCGACAAGATCGCGGAATTTTACAAGACACGCTGGACCATGTTGGGCGCAATGTTCGCATTGTTGGCATTGGCTGGCTACGTTGCAATGTTAATTTCGCGTTCGATCACGGTGCCGCTGAACAATGCCATCGAAGTCGCCCAAAGCGTCGCCAGCGGCAATCTGGCCAATGATTTTGCGGTTGGCGTGCCCAACGAGGTCGGGCAACTGCTGCGCGCGCTGAAAGAGATGAGCGATAGCCTGCGCAATATTGTCGGCGACGTGCGCCTGAGTATGGACAATATCAACGCCGCCACGCGCGATATTGCCAGCGGCAACGCGGACGTATCGGCACGGCTAGAGTCGCAGGCGTCCAACCTCGAGGAAACCGCTTCGTCGATGGAAGAACTCACTTCAACGGTCAAACAGAACGCCGAAAATGCGCGCCAAGCCAACGAGCTGGTAATCAAGGCGTCCAGCGTCGCGACCAAAGGCGGATCGGTCGTTTCGCAGGTGGTGCAGACCATGGGCGAAATCGACGACAGCTCGCGCAAAATTGTTGACATCATCAGCGTCATTGATGGCATCTCTTTCCAGACCAATATTCTCGCCTTGAATGCAGCCGTGGAAGCCGCCCGCGCCGGCGAACAGGGACGCGGCTTTGCCGTCGTGGCGAGCGAGGTGCGCAACCTGGCCCAGCGTTCGGCCGGTGCAGCCAAGGAAATTAAAAGCTTGATCGGCACCAGCGTCGAAAAGGTCGCGGTCGGCAATCGCCTGGTCGGTGAGGCGGGTCTGGCCATGGGAGAAATCGTGAATAGTGTCAGGCGAATCACAGAAATCATGTCGGAAATCGCGGTCGCGTCCGGCCAGCAAGACGCAGGGATCGAGCAGGTCAATCAAGCTGTCATCCAGATGGATGACATGACCCAGCAAAACGCTGCACTGGTCGAACAAACGGCGGCAGCGTCGGCCAGCCTGCAGCAACAGTCGCAGACCTTGGTGACCTCAATGAGCATCTTCATTCTTGGCAACGAGGCCTATGCCCAATAGGACAGACCCACGCTTCCCAAGCGTAGCGCGGTGGCGTGTTCAATTCGCACAAATTAGCATGAACTGTGATCGGGAAAAATTGGTTGGCAGGAGTCGCTCGAGCGTCACGCTGTAAATGCTGGGCTGCGCTTAATTCCAAGCTAGCAGCCCGGGCGATGCTTGCTGGAAGACTTTGTTGGGCAATACGCAGGGCAAGTGTTTGCCTATCGCGAATGTTAACGACCAGCTGGCATCAGCCGCTCAGCTACGCCCGCGTTCACCGCCTTCCAGACTTCTGACGGTACGCCATCGGTCCATACCACCACGAGGACCAGACCACTCCGGTGAACCTGCGCGAGATTGATGCTGTTGTTATGCGCCCAGATTTTTCGCAGGGCTTGCTCCAAACGATCAGCGTCATCCGCAGAGGCTGCCTCCAAGCCATAGAAACCAAGCTCGCTTTGGCCGAGATAGGCCGCGAACAGCGCGGAGCGAATTCCCTCTGCACCGAGATTGCCTTGCGACCCGCTACGTGCGATTGCCCTAACAAATTCAGTCTCAGTCGAAAGTTGCGGATTCGTCAGCAAGACGCTGCGCGAGACGTGACGAGTAGTGTTGTCTTTGAGATGGCGCGTCGTAAGGGAGCGGTGCAGCTCAGGCCCTTCAAGGACTAAGGGACTTAGCCCACTCGTCGAGCAACCGACAATCAGGAAACCCGTGATCCCAGCGATGATTGCTTTCAGGTAAGTCATAGCGCCGAGGCTAACTGGTTTGCTTGGCATTCTGTCTCCACGTATGCGCAACTATGAATTGAAATGCGCGCACGCAAATCAGAAAATTTAAAAATTACGCCTATATGCGCGTCATTTTCGAACGTCATGTTAGCTGCCATTTACCTACAGATAGCGACCAATTACGCGTTTTAAAATTCGAGGAAGTTCTCTGCCCATCATCCACATTTCTTTATCGGGATTTTGCATCTCGCGCATCATCGGATGTTCAAACGTAAACTCAACCAGCTCACTAAATTCTCTTACAGATTTTTCCTTTTCCTCTGACGAACAATCAGTTCGAAGCGTTCTCGCCACATCTAAACCTGCATCATGCAACCACGGAAAATCCGTACGAAATTGGCTAATTAAAATCAGAAAACCAGAAAGATTTTTTTCGAAGTGCGGTGATCCATGAAGAAGTTCCTCAAAAAACATCGGATGCATAATGCGATTTCGTTTTGTACGGCGTGGCTCGGATTCAAGCTCTATTCGCTTTCCTATTTTTTCCAGCATTAATTTAATGGCTTCGACCTCTTTGACAAATTCGCCGTCGGGATTTCTTAATAGTTTCTGATTATTTCGCGTTAGATCAAGTATTTCCTCAAGAATGTCGCTCGACGATTCAATGGGTTCTTCTTCATTTGCTAATGTGATCAATGGCGATTTTTGAAGCAGTTCATTTAACTGATTTTCGAGGGTTGGATACCAGACTTGAAAAGCCTTCTCAAGGCGCTCATCTGTAAGCACTTCCGCACCACAGGCTCTGTTGAGTGAAGAAATAAGTTTTTTTATATCTTCTTTTTCAAATATTGTGGATTGAAACTGCAATATGGGTCCGCTAACCTCTGAACGCTTAATGTCAAATAAAAAAGGACTAACTGCCGCTTTTTCCATTGTCTTTGACAAGGCACCAGCTTCAAATGTGAGCCAGGGTGCGTGTACATTTTCTTTAGTTACGCATAGAATTCCAAAGGTCGAATTATCCAGCTCTTTTGCAATATCCGTACTCCATCTAGCACCTTTGTCAATATCCTCTGACGATACATACGGAACAATTGATTGGATGACTGATGGTAACCAATCTCTAAAAATGATTGCAGTTTTGTGACTTAATTCACCAGACCAACTCAAAAAAACTTTCATCTATCGATATCCTTTATTTGGGCTGCTAACGAGGCTGTATAAAAACCCCATTTTGCAGCCGCGAGGCAAGCAAGGTGGTGAAGTTTTTATAAAGCGGATTGAAATTTAAATTCATCCGGCAAGTGTGCCGTATGTTTGGGGATGAAAGCAAGCAACGCGTTTCCGTGACGCGTAGGTATTTGCTTGAGGCGTGCGTTGAACCCTTTTCTTATCTCAGGCCGAATCCGCAATTTGCCAGCCTCTCGATGTTATGCACCAGACAGAACAAATGCCATTGCGTGTCGACCTTGGACATCTCTAATCGTAATGACCTGTACATAGTGAATTCATGTTAGAGAGTGGAATGTGTTAATGCAAGACCTGACCCTGTCCCCCGTTTGAAATTTATCGCGCAGCGTCCCTTGCAACGCAGGGTTAGGCATCGGCGGACACCATGCTCTTGTGAAACTCAACATATTCACTCCACGCTGCCAGGTTCATTTCCTCTATGTCGATTTCAGCGAACTTCCGTCTGACGGTAGAAAGTAATGCTTTGAATTGCACCTCGGAGTTCCAAATCGCTTGCGTGAATTCATCATGGACTTCGCGAAACTCCTTAAATCGAAAGACATCTAGCCGGCTGTCGAACTTATAGAGGTTAGGGTTGTTCGTCTGAGTGAAATATTCGCCGAAACCTAGGCTCTTACCCCAGACCTCGAAGAACTCGGACACGAGTGTCTTCAATTCTTCGTCGTATAGATGAAAGTCGGAGGCGGTCACTTGCGACCTGAATCCTTCCCAAAAGTGGAAGATTCGATCAAAAACATACGAGGTTTTCCCGTATTCGATGAAGTTGTCGAACGTCGGTGTATGAATAGTGCTTAGAAGACGCTTCAGAGTTGCAGCGTCACGCGTATGTTCGGAAGTTGCTACTGGCGCACAGCTCAGAAGACGCTTGGCTGCTGAATGACTGCGAATTGGCCCAAGTACAAGTGCCGCGATAACACCAAGAGCTATTGCGACAGGAAAGCCAATAACGGAAAGACTTTTCTTTGTTGCTGGGTCGATAAATGGATACAGCGGCGCCGCCATCGCTGAAAGTGCAAGGAAAGAAATTGCGTAATACAACCAGCTGTAAATGGTCAGACGACGGTCCAAATCGACTGGCTTCCTTAACTCGAACTTCGAACCAGCGAATTCAACGAGAGCGCGGCCATAGCGATAGTCTTGTATCAGACCTTTTGGATCATTGGAGTGAAGTAGGTAGCGAATGGTAGGAATCGAAGCGGATACCTTGAATAGGTCGACGAAGTACTCCTGTAGGTGAACATTGTTCGATCCGGGAGCACTTGTTTCGAGCAGTCGCGATAACTCGCCGATCTCGTCGCGCCTTTTTACGGGGGGCGATATCTTGATTCGATAGAGAGCAAATCCTCCATAACCAAGAAGTGCAAGGCCGATGGAAAGGAGTATCCAGCTCGGCGAGTTGTCCAGTTGTAGCTTTGCCTTTAGGAAAGAAAGCTCAATCTGCAACTCGCCTTGGAACGAAAAGACCTGCGAGAGTGAAACGAAGAGGAAGCCAGCAGCAATGAATGACCAGATTGCCTTGTTTTCGAAATTCGGATTGACAATTCGATTGATGAATTGAAGTCCGATTTGCTTTAGTGAGAGTTGGTCTCGCATTATGTGAGATGCCTAACGTGATTTGATTTTCATTCTGCTATATTAACCGGCAAAGTAAAAATGGCTTGTCGGTTTACTTTTTCCAAAAGCCTAATGGAGCCTAGTTCAAATCGCTTATACCTCATTGAAGAAAGGCTAAGCGAATTGTGAAAAAGTGCATAAGACGTAGTTCTTATTTTATCAGCGAAATTAACAAAAAGAAATTTATCCCGCAGGTCAACTCCCGACCCACCGCTCTCTTGCAAAATTCCCTGAAGCAAGCATTTACCGCCGACCGTAAAAAATGTCTGAAAAATACTTAGACGCTTTCTTGTCATCGACAGTCGATTTTTTCACTAACGATGTCACCTGAAGTTCGCTTAATCGTCCATGCTTGTCGAGCAAAATAATTACCGTCAAATAAAATTACTTCTGGCTTAAGATATCGGTCGACATGGTGTCGGCGTTTATGATGTGACACCAAAAAAAATCTCATTTATGAAAAGATGCACATGACTATCGATCAAGCAGCTCTAGTGCTGACGCAACTCTGTAAAAATTTTGGCCGCCCTGCGGTCGATCATCTGAATCTCACCGTCAAGCGCGGTGAACTGTATGCGTTGCTGGGGCCGAATGGCGCGGGCAAGACCACTACTTTGCGCATGGTGGCCGGGCTGCTGCTACCTGATGGCGGCAGCGTTAACATCCTCGGTATAGACCTCGCTAGCGATGCGGCGGCGGCCAAGCAAAAGCTGGCGTATTTGCCGGATGACCCTATGCTGTACAACAAGCTTAAGCCTATGGAATATCTGGCCTTTGTCGCTGGCCTGTGGGGTATGCAGCCGGCTGAGGCGGAGCCACTGGCGCGCGAGTTGTTGGAGTGGCTGGATCTGACCAAACATCAGGATGAACTGACTGAAGGTTTTTCGCGCGGCATGAAGCAAAAGCTGGCGCTGGCCGGCGCCCTAATCCACCAGCCCGAGCTGATCATTCTCGATGAGCCATTGACCGGGCTTGATGCAGCGGCCGCGCGACAAGTCAAAGATGTCTTGCTGGCGCACGTCAAAAAAGGCGGTACGGTCATACTCACCACGCATATCCTGGATGTGGCGGAACGTCTGGCTGAACGCATCGGCATTATTCAACATGGCAAACTGATCGCCGAAGGTACGCTGGACGCGCTGCGTAGCCAGACCAATAACGCAGCGGGCAGCCTGGAAGAGATGTTCCTGCAACTCACCGAGGCTGGCAAATGAGCCGCTGGCCAAGTCTGCGCGCAGGCAGCGTGCTGTGGCTGCTGGCACATGAGTGCCGCTTGTTTTTTTATGAGATGGGCGACGACAAGTCTGGCACTAAAGCCAAGCGCGGCATGCCATATATGGGAATGGGCGTACTCATTTGTTTGGTGCTGGCGATCCACCTCGCCGCCTGGAAGATGCTCGCGAACCTGCCGCCACTCACCAGCGAGCCTGCGCCTATGATCATCATGGGGTCGGGTGCCGCCTTGCTGGTGGCATTTAGCCTGATGCTGTCGCTGGCCTTGAACCGTAGTGTCAAGGCGCTGTTTGAACGCGGCGACCTGGATCTCTTGCTGTCCTCGCCATTACCGGCAAAAACCATCTTCAGCGTGCGCCTGGCCGGTATCGTGTTTGGCGTGGCGATCCTGTTCCTGTTATTTCTCAGCCCGTTTGCCCACGTCGGTTTACTATTTGGCCAAGTTCGCTGGATCGGAATTTACCCGACCCTGATCAGCCTGGCGGTAATCGCCTCATCGATGGCGATGCTGCTCACGCTAAGCCTGGTGCGCATGCTCGGCGTGCGCCGCACCCTCATCGTGGCGCAGTTACTCGGCGCATTGACCGGTGCCGGCGTGTTTATCTTGACGCAAATTTTCGGTGGTATCGGTGACCGCTTTCGCAGCCAGATCAACGCGCATCTGCTGCCCTTGTTTCAGCATGGCGGTGCGCTGGATGAACAGAGCCTGATCTGGATACCGGCGCGCGCGCTGTTTGGTTCGCCTAGTGAGCTGCTTATTTTTGCCGCGCTTGGCCTCGCCTGCTTTTGGCTCACCGCACGCTACACCCATGAATTTTTTGTTCGCGGTGTGCAACAGGCGGGTGCGGTGGTCCGCAATACTTCGGCATCCACTTTGGCATCCAATGCGCGTAAAAACCGGAACAGCGCGGCCGCTACGAATACCGTTTTCAGGGCGGGCGCCACGCAGAATCTGATATTTAAAGAGTGGCGCTCTATCATGCGCGATCCGCAATTGATTTCGCAAATCGCCTTGCAGCTTTTGTATCTGATGCCGATGTTTTTTCTGGTATTTAAAGGCAATGCGGTCTTGAGCGGTGTCGCTGCAGGCATCACTTTTTTAGCCGCCTCATTGGCCGGGTCG
>JAZJYB010000012.1:0-35126 GCA_040390685.1 Pseudomonadota bacterium
AGTATCGAGTCGGGAGTGGCGCGTGGATCTTCACCTGATAGTGCAGCAAGCAACTCTTGCTGACCATTGCCGGAGACACCGGCTACACCGATAATTTCACCGGCGCGCAAATCGAAACTGATACCCTTTAGCTCAGTGGCAAACGGGTGACTTTTTGCCAGATTGAGATTTTTCACCGCCAGCATAATATCGCCAGGCTCGCGCTCTAAATGCTTAATCGCCGGCGGTTCGGCACCGATCATCAAACGCGACAAGCTCGACGAGGTTTCTTGCCGCGGATCGCAGACCCCGGTAATTTTCCCGCCACGCATCACGGTACAGGTATGGCACAAGGCGCGAATTTCATCGAGCTTGTGGCTGATATACAAGATGCTGCAACCTTCAGCGGCCAACTTACGTAAAGTCTCAAACAGCTTTTCGACGGCCTGTGGCGTCAATACTGAAGTAGGTTCATCGAGTATCAGCAAGCTTGGTTTGGCCAGCAAGGCTCTGACAATTTCTATTCGTTGACATTCGCCCACTGATAAGGTGTGAACATGGCGCTGCGGCTCTAAATCGAGGCCATATTCTTTGGCGGTCGCGGAGATTCTTTTTTCCAGCTCGTCTAGCTTGGTATCTTTAGGCAAACCAAGTGCAATATTCTCTGCCACAGTCAGCGTATCAAATAAAGAGAAATGCTGAAACACCATCGCTATACCAAGTTGACGCGCGACCGATGGGTTGGCGATATGCACTTCCTGTCCGTTCCAGAATACCTGACCGGCATCAGGCTTTACTGAGCCGTAAATAATTTTCATCAAGGTTGATTTTCCAGCGCCATTCTCGCCAAGCACCGCATGGATCTCACCGGGCATAACAGTTAAATCAATACCGTCGTTGGCAACCACCGACGGGTATTTTTTAGTAATGCCGCGTAAACTCAATCGAGTGTCCATGTCATGTCTTCCTTATTTTTGTGTGTCAACCTTACAGGAGAAGCCGAGTCAGCAATATATTGATATTTCGATGGGCTATATACATGCCGCGATATACTCAAAAACCTGCCATTAGTATGCACAAACATCAGCACAAACGTCCGCATAATTACTTTTTGGTGGAGCAATTTATTTCTCTGCAAACGACAACAAAACTTTCATTGATGCATCTTTGTTGTATTTATCCATCATCAAGCGGACAAAAAGACTTTGCAAGCCAGCTGATATGACACACTTCTATTGCTGGCTTCACGCAGCGCCAAGTGCTATAGAGCGTTTTATATACTTACTATACATAATTCCAACTGACGTTGTCTGCATGTTCTTGCATGATGAATACGCGATCAAGGTGATCGACTGCCACTTTGTGTTTCATTTTCCACTACCAAGATAGGAGTTTTTATGTTCATGAATAAGAATAATTTTGTCCTCAAATCGTGCTTAGCCATCGCAATGATTTCTGGTGCAACGGCACAGGCCGCTGACTGGAGCGACACCTCCATTAGTTTTAGAACTGGCAGTAAATTCGCCGAGCCATTCAATGATAAAGACATCAAGAAAAACATTTTCGGTTTGACCCATGTCAGTGGCTACAAATACGGTAGCAATTTCTTCAGCGTAGATTTTCTTCAATCGGACAGCAATGACCCTGCGTCACTCACTCAAACCGCTGGCGCACAAGAAGCTTATTTGGTGTATCGACACACTTTGGATATTGGCAAGTTGCAAGGCGCAGATATCAAATTTGGCCCGGTTCGCGGAGTCGGTGCGACCTTCGGTTTCGATTGGAATACCAAGAATGACGTCGGTTACAACTCAAGAAAACGCATGCTGGTGGCCGGCCCGACTTTAATGTGGGATGTGCCAGGCTTTCTGAATACCAGCATTCTGCTATTAAGTGAAAGCAATGCACCAAGTGGCGCTTTTCCTCCGATTTCAAATGTTACTAGCCGCTACAGTTATAAAACCCACGCCATGTTGACGGCTAACTGGGGTATTCCTCTCGGTGGTGTTGCAGCGTTCGAAGGCTATGCCAACTTTATCGCTAAAAAGGGTAAAGATGAAGTCGGTAGCGACACTGGTGCGGAAACCAATATTGATATGCAAGTGATGTTCGACGTCAGTAATGCCATAGGCGCTGGCAAGAATACGCTACGGGTTGGTGTGGAATACCAATACTGGAACAATAAGTTCGGCAATACTTCTGCGACCACTTTCGGTAAAGGTTATAAAGCCCAGACACCTATGCTGCGCGCGGAATATCATTTCTAAAACTTCTAATTTCTAATGTCGAGTTTTGCTTCGAAATTCGCCTGAGTTTGGCCGTTCACTACGATTCATGTAGTGAACGGCTTTTTCAATTCAGGTAAATCAGGTAGCAAATGTAAGTGCTAGTTTGACCGTTTCAACTACTTCATTCAGCCAGCAATTCCGCCACAAATTCCAAGCCTTCCACCCGTTCACTCACGACTTTAAGAATGACGATGATAGGAACGCCCAGCAACATCCCCCAGACGCCCCACAACCATCCCCAAAACAACAGGCTTACAAACACAGCAGCCGGATTCATCCTGGCGATTCTGCCGGTCATCCAGGTTGCCACCACAGTGCCAATCAAGGTCGCGATGCCCATCGATACACCTGCCGTCAACAAAACCATCTGAAGAGATTCAAACTGCATGAAAGCGGCCAGGCTCAAGGCGCTGGTAATAAGCAGAGAGCCAAAGTAAGGCATGATATGCAGAAAACCAGCGGCGACCGCCCACGCACCGGCGTTCTCTAAGCCTATTGCCCGTAGCGCAGCCCATAGCAAGGTCGCCAGCAATGTATTAGTCACTAGTAGCATGAACATATATTTTTGAATTGAGGTATTTATTTCATCGAGAATATGCACCGTTATTTTTTTCTGACGCAATGACGGGCCGGTCAATTTCACCAGCTTGCGCTTAAAGGTATCGCCAGCCAACAGCAGAAAGAACACTAAAAAAATCACCATCGTCGCCTGCCCCAAGAGGCCAAGCACGCCCATCGATCCGGCCCATATCCAATCGATCACTTTAAAACTGGGGGAATCAGGAGCAGCTATTTTCTTCACTGCGTGCGATGGCGGTATAGGCAAGTTTGAGCTGGTCGCCTGTACAATTTCAGTAGCGGCCGCCTGCATTTGCTGAATTGCCGTAGGTTGTCCACCGCTCTTCTCGCTTAATATGCGCGAAAATTTATGTGTCGCTGCCGGCATTTCCTCAATAATAGAAAGAAATTCCCCTTGCAGCGTGAAGCACATCGCGCCCACGCCAAAAAAAATCATTAGGGTGACCAAAGTCGCTCCCAAAGCACGAGCGATTCCAATTTTTTCAAGCCAAACGACTAGGGGGTTGAGCGTATAGGCAGCGAAAATACCGAAGGTAAGCGGAATCAAAAATTTTTGTGCCCACTCCAATGAAAATATCAGTGTGGCGGTAGCGATAATAGCCAGAGCCAAGCCGCGCGCATTCACGTGTAAAGGAAGTTGCGCGGAATTGGCTGGCTGCGTCGAGGCAAGGTCGGTAGCAAGTTGGGTGCCAAGGTCGGTCATAGGCGCAGGTGGGCTCTCCACACCGGCAGACTCGCTTAAATCAGGAGGCGCATTTATTTCTACTAATGGCAGTTTATCTATATGCATTTTGTACCAGTAAACTCAGCCCGCTTTTCAATGTTCAGAGTCAGATGCCATGCACTAACGAAAAAAAGCAGAACCTAGCAGCGCACATGGCGATCAACTTGGCTCTGCTCAGGGCATTCGAAGAACGCCACAGCACTACATTACTGCTTCAAATGCATATCGTTTTTCACATCAACAACGCCCTTTACCGAACGCGTGATCGACACTGCCTTATCAATGCGCTCAGTAGATGAGACAAAGCCACTCAACTGCACCACACCTTTAAAAGTTTCGACATTAATTTCTGCAGATTTAAGTGTGGGCTCATTAAATATTTCCGCTTTTACTTTAGTTGTGATGGCGGTGTCATCGACATATTCACCTGTGCTTTCATGTTTAGCTGTCGAGGCACAACCAGCCATGACAATGAAAGAAGCGGCGCATAAAAGTGTAGCAATACGCTTTGATAGTTTCATGTTAAATTCCTCAAGAAAGTTAAAAATAGACGACCAAATTATTTACCAAATTTACTTTTTGCTGCCGCAACACATGCATCTTTGGCTGCACCAGTTGATGAATCGCATTTTTCCAATGCAAGTTTGTACTCAGCTGTGTTCTTATCATCACGTGCATCTTTGCGTGCTTCAATTACTTTCTTGTCTGCTGTCGCATTAGAAACCGCAGCCACTTTGTTCGCCTGAGCTGCTTTGATGCAAACATCTTTTGCGTTACCGGTCTGGCTGGCGCATTTCGTTTTTTCGACATCGTAATTTGCATCCGCGATGTCCTTGGTTGCAGAAGTACGGGCGCTTAAAGTATTTTTGTATTGCGCTTCTGCATTCGCCTCAACAAAAATTCGGGCTGCCTTGGCTTCAGCAATACAAACATCTTTGGGATTATCGGTAAGGCTATCGCATTTGGCGCGCGCCACTTTAAAATCCGCCGAGGCCGCATCTTTGGCGGCGGCATAGGTGGCTTTTGATTCAGTGCTAGCAGCAGAAGCGTATCCGCTTGCTGCAATTGTGGCCGCACTCATCAATACTATTACGAATGATTTTTTCATTATTGTTCTCTCTTAGTGTTAAATAATTAGTGAAGTTTTTTGCGCCTGCCTTGTTTTATCAAAGCCTGCTGCGATTTGATCAAGCGTCGGAGAATTCCGATATCACCGTTTTACGTGATAACGACAGACTCTTCTGTTCGCTATCGAACATAGGAAAAAATAATTTCAGAACGCGCTTGAAAGTGGCAGCCGCCGGGCAAGCACCAGCCAGATCTCATCTTCAAACAAAGTATTTTTTGTTTTTTATATTTTGAGTGTGCCAGCGTACATACCACATCATTTTTTTCTTCTATCGTCTAATCAAGAATTTAGTTAGAAGAAAATAGATAGAAGAAAATCCATCGTTTACATCAAATTACCACTTCGAAAGAAAATCATGAACGCAGCCCAAGTAAGTGGCATCACAAAAAACATCTTAGGGAGATTTCAAGAAAAAACTGGGAAATTTCTGGGAAATAAAGAACAGCAAATGACAGGTTTACGAAAACAACAGTTAGCAAAGGCTGAGACAGATTTGGGCAATTCGAGAGAACTCATCAAGAATGCAATCAAGCAAATGCAAAGATCAAAAATAGCCATGCAGCCTCAGCGCATCGCCAATTAGCAAATTTAGGCAATAGCTTTTTATAAGATGTTTTCGATGCAAAAATTACTTAATAACAGATGCAAAATAATACCTACCGGTAAAAAAAAGCTATGCCAACCGGCATAGCAAAATCACGCTACACGGCCAAGAAATTATTGCTCAGTAGCCAGTTCAAAAGGAAATTATCATGCTTTATACCATCGCCGTCGTTCTCTTAATTTTGTGGCTGCTAGGCTTGGTCACGTCTTTTACCCTGGGTGGTTTCATTCACATCTTACTTGTCGTCGCCATTATCGTGGTGCTTCTCCGGGTAATTAGCGGACAAAGACCACTTTAGTCAGCACCCTCGGAACCGCCGTTTCTTACGCGTTCCCAAACCAAAACAAGAATCTCAGTTCTCAACACTTAAAGGAAAATGACAATGTCAACCAGAGACAGTTATATAGAAAAAATGAAGGCTCAACTTGACGAGCTAAATGCGACTTTAAATGAACTCGAAGTAAACGCACATCAAGCAAAAAATGATGTTCATGAAAAGTATCTCGCTGAAATGAGTAAGCTGCGTGAACAATCTCAGCTAGCGATAGAGAAACTCGATGAACTTAAAACGGGTGGCGAAGAATCATGGAAAAGCATGGTGGCGGATACGGAAAAAGTACGTGACGCATTTGTCAAATCTTTTCACTATTTCAAATCCCAGCTTTAACTTAATGATCGCTCGGTCATTTCGACTAGCGATTTCTTATTCTCATAGGAGTCATGTCATGGGCACCATTTTACTGATCATTTTAATTCTCGCGCTTATCGGCGCATTTCCTACCTGGCCACACAGCCGTCATTGGGGTTATGCACCAAGCGGCCTCACCGGTCTGATCGTGGTCGTGCTGATCGTATTATTGGTGACCGGCCGAATATAATTCTCGCGGATGAGTGGAGCTGTTATGTAATCACGCTCCATTTTGATACGATGAGATTCGTATTGAGGTCATATTTTGAAAGGAACAACGATGAAACTATATACACATTACCTTCCCCAATTCGCGAGTAGCATCGTCTTATGCGCCATGACAATGAGTGCCGCTTTAGCGCAAGGTGTTCCGCCAACCAGCGGCACCGAAGCAGGCGATCCAGCGCGTTGGTATCAAGAAGACGTGACGCCACAAGCGCGCTTTCTAAGCTCAAAAAAAGAAGCCGATGCCGCCTATAAAGAAGCCGTCACCGAATGCAAAAAGTTAGAACCCGCCTATCGTAGCAACTGCATACGAGAGGCGCGCGCTCAACTAATGCAAGACATAGACAGCGCAAAGAAAAAGCTTCTGTCACGAGCACCTTAACTAAATTTAGTTAAGCTATTCCTGGCTATGTTGATGATCGGTTCTTGCATCAACCATGTCTGGTTGTTTTTCTATCCTGCTGACGCCAGAAGAAACTGAGATAGGATCGCTGGACGGAAAAGTCATTTCCAAGGCATCGTCGAGCAATATTTCTTTTACCTTCAGCTGTTCATCGATTTTTTCGTCGGCAATGGCAGTGATGGCGGTCGCCCATTTTACAAAGTTCAGTTCGGCTAATTCACGAATAGTGCCTATGTTGAAGAGTGTCGTCAGGGCTGCTGCCTCAGTCTGGCTCAAGCCTTGCAAGCTGACCAAGGGGGCATCCGCAATCTCTTTAAAACTCGAAATTTCATAAGTCTTGTCGACCGTATTATTGAGGTTCATGATATTTCCAATCCTTATCAGTATTCCTGCAAGTAGACACGCAAAGTCAAGAATTTAATTAAACCTGGCTTCGAATATTCAGAATACTCAGGACATCAACAATTATCTGTACGTTATCGAACACAGAAACTGCAATAGGACAGAATAATTTGTGTACTCCGTCACTTCAGCAGCACTCGATCGACAAAAAAATAGCGAAAATATCCCAAATCTATGTTGGTTAGCGTACAGAAAAATCCCTCAGCTTCCTTTATCTTTTGTTCAGGCACACAGTAAAACGATTGTGTCGCTGAAAATACAAATCGCCTGTCTGTTTGTATTGTTTAGTTTTACTTGCTAATTAGTTTTCATCCACTTTCAAATTAGGGGCACATTATGAACAAAGATCAGGTAACAGGCGCAGCAAAAAAGCTCGGCGGAAAAATGCAGCAAGAAGTCGGAAAATTGGTAGGCAGTAAGCACCAGCAAGTCGAAGGAATGAAGCATCAAATTGCCGGGAAAATGCAAGAAACCATCGGCGATGTGAAAGCAGCCGTCAAACTGGTTAAAAAAAGCAAATAAGCAAAGTATCGTCCACCGTGAATTTACTTTCCTGATTTTCGGAAGACGATACCAAATAAAATTAAAATCTTCTGCTCAAAAGTGCGTATGCAAGCCTCGCCCAATCCCGCCGATATCACGCTGACATCCACTGGGCAATTTATTTTGTCTGGCAACTGGACCGGCAGCGCATTAGGCGAAATTGAGAAAAAATTGACGTCCATCGCTGATGTGTCTGATGTCGTTGAAATAAAGTTGGACGGCTCAGGCCTTGAAAAATTGGATAGCGTTGGTGTCTGGATTTTGCAGCGGCAGCTAAAGAAAATACGTGATAGCGGACGCACTGTACGCTTACTCGACTGGCCGGCTAATTATCAAAACTTAATGGGCGTCGTAGAAAAACAGCTGGCTGCACCTTTGCTTGCAATTCCAAAACAATCTAGCCTGGAACACCTCGGCAGAAGGGCTGAGGCGGTCGGGAAAGATGGTTTTGCCTTACTGAGTTTTATTGGTGAATCTGCCCTCACCTTGCTTCGAATAGTGCCCTTTCCTTTGCGGTGGCGCTGGCGTATGGTGCTGAGCAATATTCAAATCGCGGGTTTCAATGCGCTACCGATAATTGGCCTGACTTCATTTTTGCTCGGCATTGTGATCGCGTATCAGGGATCGGATCAACTGCGGCATTACGGTGCGAATATCTTTGTGGTGGAACTGGTCGGCTATTCCATGCTGCGCGAGTTTTCTCCCTTGATCACCGCCATCATTATTGCCGGACGATCTGGCTCAGCCTATGCAGCGCAAATCGGCACCATGGTCGTCACGGAAGAAATCGACGCCATGCGCACTATCGGTATTGCGCCTATCGAATTATTGGTATTGCCAAAAGTCATCGCCTTGATCGTGGCACTTCCCTTGTTGACGGTGTTTGCGGACATCACCGGCGTCTTGGGCGGCATGATCATGGCGCGTTCGCAATTGGATATCAATTTTCACGAATTTTTATTGCGCTTTGATCGTGAAGTGCATCTGCCAACTTTTCTGGTCGGGGTAGGTAAAGCTGTGGTGTTCGCCTGGGTGATCGCCATCATAGGCTGCTACCAGGGCTTTCAAACCAAGGAAAATGCCGACAGCGTTGGCCGTCAAACCACGCGCAGCGTAGTGCAATCCATTTTCATCGTCATCGTTATGGATGCCCTGTTCTCTATCGTTTTAAGCATATTGGATCTTTGAGATGTCAACGCCCTCTTCCCTGCCCAAAGAAGTGTCGAATGACCTTACAAAAAATGACAATAAGAACGTCATCGAGATGCGTCAGGTATGTACTCGTTTCGGCGATCATATGGTGCACGATAATTTAGATCTTGAAGTGCAACGTGGTGAAATTTTTGCGATTGTTGGCGGCAGCGGTTCCGGCAAATCGACCTTGCTGCGCGAGATGATTATGCTGCACCGCCCGGACTCAGGGGCGATCAAAATTCTTGACGCCGACATCGGCGCACTGAATGCCGAAGATGAAATAAGTTTACGCCGGCGCTGGGGCGTCATGTTCCAGCATGGCGGATTGTTTGGCACCTTGAATATACGAGACAACATTGCCCTACCGTTGCATGAACACACGCAACTCGATGAGACACTGATCAATGAAGTCGCAGCATGGAAGCTCGCGCTAAGCGGCCTGGAGCCTGAAACCGGCTTGCAATTTCCGGCAGAACTGAGCGGTGGCATGTTAAAACGCGCCTCGATGGCGCGGGCGCTGGCGCTTGACCCTGAGCTATTATTTCTCGATGAACCTACTGCCGGGCTGGATCCTAGCGGCGCTAGCGGCATCGATACTTTGGTGCGCAGCTTACATGATTTATATCTTTCGACTATCGTGATCATCACGCACGATCTGGATTTCTTGTGGCAAGTCACCGACAGGGTCGCCGTGCTGGGCGAAGGAAAAGTAATTGGCCTGGGCACTATGAGCGAACTGTCAAAGATGGATCACCCTATCATCCGTGAATACTTTGATAGCCCGCGCGCCAGGGCAGCACGTGAGCAGGCGCAAGCACAAACGCAAACTCCGGCAAAAAAACCTGATGAGGAGAAATCGTGGACTCGAAAGTAAACTATGCTGCGGTTGGCGTGTTCGTCCTTGCCCTAGGTAGCTTGCTGATCGCCGGCGTCTTGTGGTTGGCCGTAGGCGCTGGCAATAAAAAACACTATGGCACCTATCTTTCTATCGTTAACGAATCGGTTTCTGGACTCAACATTGATGCTCCGGTTAAATACATGGGTGTTGATGTCGGTAAAGTCAAAACAATCCAGATCGATCCATCCCATCCGCAAGAAGTGCGACTGCTGTTTGCGATTGAAGCGGGCACGCCGATTAAAGAAGATACCGAAGCCGTCTTAAAGACCCAGGGCTTGACCGGTATCGCATTCGTAGAATTAAGCGGAAGCACGCCTGAATCAAAGGTGTTGCTGGCGACCGCGGGCAACCCTTACCCCATTATCCGCACCAAACCCTCTTTAAGCGCGCGGCTGGAAAACGTCTTAACCACCGTGCTCGCCAAGCTTGACAGTACTGCGGCCAATGTTACCGCCATGTTTGATGACGAGAATCGTATGGCTGTGAAAAAAATTCTCACCAGCACTTCTATCGTCATGGCTACCATCGCCGAACAAAAGGCAGAAATCAACAGCCTCATTGCAAATGCGGCAAAAACTGCAGACTCCACCTCGCGCGCAGCACCCCAGATTGACCCTATGCTAGCGCGCGTCAGCAAGGCCGCTGATGCCGTCGAAAAAATGGCCAATGAGGCCAAACTCGCCAGCACCGGTGCCAAGAAAACCCTGGATGAAGTTGGTGGTGGCGTGCGTCAATTTACTGGCGAAACGCTGCCGGAATTAGAGCGTTTGTTGGGTGAACTAAGCATCTTATCTGCCTCGCTAAAACGCCTGAGCGAACAAACCGAACGCAACCCCAGCAGCCTGCTGCGCGGTCGCCAGGAATCACCTTTAGGCCCGGGAGAAAAAGACCATGACTAACTCAACTCAATTTGTTAGCACTAGCGCTTCTGGTATTGTCGTCTGGATTGCGCTTATGCTTTGCGGCTGCTCGCTTCTGACACCGGCTAAGTCTCCGCCGCCTATCCGATACTCGTTCGAAAGCGCATCATTCGACAGCGCAGCTTCGGCAATCGCAGTGCAAAGTATTCCCTCGGCAAATGAAAAAATTCATGCTCCGACTTTGGTGATCGGGAGTCCACGCGCCGCGCCAGGTTTTGACAGCCACCAGATGGCGTATATCCGGCTTTCCCATCGACTAGAGTATTTCAGGCAAAGCGAGTGGATAGCGGCACCCGCCTCAATGTTGGCGCCTATCATTGCCGCTGCGCTAGAGCGTAGCGGTCAATTTAGCGCGGTCGTGCATGCGCCGACCAGCATTGTCGGCCAATTACGCCTGGACGTAGAAATCGTCAGGCTGCAGCAAGAATTTTTTAAGCTGCCCAGTCAAGTTCATTTCACCTTACGCGCTCACTTGCTCGATGCCTCAACACGGCAAGTGATCGCCTGGCATGAATTTGATTCTTTGGTCGCCGCCGCTAGTGAAGACCCTTACGGCGGTGTTATCGCGACCAATACGGTGATTAGAAACGTGATGAAAGAATTGGCCGATTTTTGTGTGCTGGCGGTGAATGAGCAGAAAAAATTAAGCAAAGATAATTCAAAGACTAATTAATGCAGAAAAATAAGGCAGCAGAAAACAAGCACGTCCCTTAAGTATCATCAGGTTACAAAAAATGAATATTCAGCGCAGGACAAAAATAATACTGGCGGTGGCGACAATACTCATCTGTATTCCTATCGCCGGGCTAATTTATCTGCTTCAATTTGACTGGAATCGCGCCAAACCTGAGCTCAATGCCCGGACTAGCGAAGCCATAGGCCGGGCGTTTTCTATCGATGGAAATTTAAGCCTGACATGGAAAAAACAGCCTGCTGAGGCGCAACTCAAAAATATAAACTGGCGCAACTTGATTCCCTGGCCATATTTGGTAGCACAAGATATTCACATCGGTCACCCGGAAAATTGGGATCAGCAGTCGTCAGCCCCATCCCGTGATATGACGCATATCAAGCAGGTAACGTTTGCCTTAAATCCATTGGCATTACTGTCAAACAAGATCGTCATTCCGATTTTGTATTTGGATACACCCGATATTTACTTGCAACGCGATGCGCAAGGTAAGAATAACTGGACCTTTATCAATCCCAACCCGCCATCAGCATGGAAATTGGATTTGCATAGTGTGGTGCTGACCAAAGGTATCGTTCACTTACTCGATGCAGTCAAGCATGCCGATGTGACAGCCGATATCGACAGCATCAGCAATGATCCGGAATACGGCATAGAGTGGCAATTGCACGGCAAAGTCAACGGTGGAACGATCAGTGGTAACGGTCGCGCCGGTGCAGTACTCGCCCTTTCCCATGAGACTGCCCCTTACCCTTTGACGGGCCATGTGCGCCAGGGAGAAACCGTGCTCTCGGCCGTTGGTTCACTGACCAGACCGACCGACCTCGCGGCTATTGACATGCGTCTGGCGCTATCCGGAATAAGTATGGCAAGACTGTTTGCCTTAACCGGCATCGTCTTGCCAGAGACGCCGCCTTTTTCTACTGAAGGGCATCTGACAGGAACGCTGCATACCAAAGGCAATCGCTGGGTGTATCAAGACTTTAGGGGCAAAGTCGGTGCCAGTGACATTAATGGCGACGTAACTTTCGAATTTAAGCAACCGAGACCACTGCTATCCGGGGTCATCATTTCGAAATCTTTACTATTCTCTGACTTGGCACCAATCGTTGGTCTCGATTCCAGCTCTAGCAAAGCGCTGCGCGGTGTGTCGATTAAACAGCCAAGCGACAAAGTCATACCGGTCGAGCCTTTCAAAACGGAACGTTGGACCAGTATTGATGCCGACGTCAAATTTAATGCAGACAATATCATTCGCAAAGAAAATATTCCCATCAATAAACTCAGCACAAATTTTCATTTGAAAGACGGCGTGTTAACCCTGGCGCCGCTCAATTTTGATTTGGCAGGTGGCAACTTGAGTTCTATCATTTCACTCGACGGCAGCGGGAGAACTGTTAAAAATGCGATCCACGCTCAGATGAAAATGAAGGCGCGTCATCTGAAAATAAAACAAATTATGCCTAGCTTGGAAGAGTTTAATGCCAGCCTGGGTGAAATCAATGGCGATGCGTCTTTATCTGCTGAAGGTAACTCTGTCGCTGACTTACTTGGCGCCTCTAACGGTGAAATAAAATCCTTGGTCGACCAAGGCACGGTCAGCAAACTTTTACTGGAAGAAATCGGCTTGAATATCGGCAGCATCGTCTTCACCAAACTGGTCGGTGACAAGCAGGTTAAACTCAATTGCCTGGTCGCTGATTTTGATGTCAAAAATGGGTTGATGCAAGCGAGCAGTTTTATCGTGGACACGGATGCAGCCACACTCGATATCAAGGGAACGGCCAATCTGGGCCAGGAGCAGCTCGACTTAAAAATCAAACCAAAGAGCAAGGGCCTGCGTATCATCTCACTACGGGCGCCCATCTATGTGCGCGGCAGCTTCCAGCATCCAAGTGTCAGTGTCGATAAAGGCGTGATGGCAATGCGCGCAGGCGGCGCTATCGCATTGGCAGCATTATCCCCTTTCGCAGCGCTACTTCCCTTGACCAATACCGGCCCAAAGGCAGATAGCGAGTGCGCCCGGGTATTGGCAGAAATCAGTGTTAAACCTGTGGCGCCTTTGCCGGAAAAAAACAAAAAATAATTCTTTATCCTTGGTTGTCCTTATGTGGCCCAACGTACCGAAGAGACAAGTGAAACCCGCTATATTCTTTACATCACCCTTCAGTATCAACGATGATTTCCGACATTGATGCTGTCATTTCATAAAAGAACCTAACCCTTTTTGGAGAAAATAATGAACCTGCTATTAAAAACGGCCCTGGTGGCCACCACCCTGACACTTTCTGCGCAGGCTATGGCTCAGATCACGTTTTATGAACATGACGGCTGGCGCGGTCGCACATTTTCAACTACTAGTGAGGTACGGGATTTTTCCCGCGTTGGCTTTAACGACCGTGCCTCATCGGTGGTAGTTGATCGCGGTCAATGGGAAGTCTGTGACGATTCACGATTTGGCGGTAATTGCATGGTGCTGCGGCGTGGAAGTTACGCATCCTTAAGTGCCATGGGAATGAACGATCGCATTTCTTCCGTGCGCCCGATCCATCGACGCGATCGCTACGAAAACGAAGCGCCGGCACCGTCGCCAGAGCCTGCCTATGAATATCGCCGCCGTCCAGATGAAACGATTTATCAGGCACCGGTGACCTCGGTACGCGCGGTGTTCGGGCAAGCTGAAGAACGATGCTGGACCGAGCGCCAGCAAGTCAATGAACCTAGCCGCCACAACAACGCCGGCGGCGCAGTATTTGGCGCTATTCTTGGTGGGGTATTAGGGCACCAGGTAGGTAGCGGACGTGGCCGTGATCTCGCAACTGCCGGCGGTGCGGTTGCTGGTGCAGCAATTGGATCAAATGCAGGTAGTGATGGCGGTGGCAGCTATTCACGCGATGTACGCCGGTGTGAAAGCGTGCCAGACAGGACACCTGATTCCTGGGATGTTACTTATAACTATCGTGGCGTAGAACACCGGATACAAATGAGTTCCCCTCCAGGATCGAGTATCGCGGTCAACCGCAATGGCGAACCACGTCAATAAAACTCAAGAATGGCGCAAGTAAGTTTGTGATCTTAGCCCCCTCTCCCGCTAGCGGCATCGGTATCTACACAAGTCGAAATTTGGTAAAAACTCCTTCTCCCGCTCGCGGGAGAAGGCCGGGATGAGGGTGATTCAAGCTGACGAAATGCTATTTAACGCCGTTTGCAGGTATTCGAAATGGTCAAAGTAAACTGATATTTCGCATATTCGACTACCCTCATCCCCAGCCCTTCTCCCGCGAGCGGGAGAAGGGAGTTCAATCGGCACATCGCTACTGAATGGCGTGAACAACATCTGATCGTAGCAAAAATCAGGTATATGAATGTTCTAAGTTATTTCGACATTCCAAATTTTCTATGTACTTTGAAAACTCAACGCCAATGTCAGGATGTTTAAGTCCAAGCGCTACACCGGCCTGCAAATAACCTAATTTTGATCCGCAGTCGTAACGCGTCGCTGCACAACGATATGAGTAAACCGGATCGTCCAATAGCATCGCTGCGATGCCATCGGTGAGTTGAATTTCGCCTCCTGAACCTTTACCGAGTTTTTCCAGATACGAAAAAATCTTGCCCGACAAAACATATCGGCCAACCACCGCCAAGGTAGAAGGTGCTAGTTCAGGAGATGGTTTTTCCACGATGCCATGCAATCTTTCCATCCGTTTTCTAAAAGGCGTGCCGCTGACAATTCCGTACTGATTAGTAAATTCACGCCTGACGTTTTGCACGGCGATAATACTAGCGCCCTCTTCCTGATACAAACTGATCATTTGTGCTATGGCGGATGGATGGCCTAAATCAGCATCCATCAAATCATCAGCTAGCAAGACGGCAAACGGTTCGTCACAGATCACGGGTCGTGCGCACAGTACGGCATGGCCAAGCCCCAGGGCAGCTGCCTGACGTATATAAATACATTTGATGTTCTTCGGAATAATATTTTGCACTAGTTCAAGTAATTCTAGCTTTCCGGTTCTTTCCAATTCGGTTTCCAACTCGTATGCGGTATCAAAATGATCTTCGATCGCGCGTTTGTTACGCCCTGTGACGAACACCATTTCTGTAATGCCCGCCTCGACGGCCTCTTCAACGGCATATTGAATTAAGGGCTTATCTACCACCGGTAGCATTTCTTTGGGTTGCGCTTTGGTTGCCGGCAAAAAACGGCTTCCCAAACCAGCTACCGGAAATACAGCTTTTCTTATTCTTTTCATTTGATTTAATGTCCCAATTTTTTCTATCTAGATTGAGCTGAAATGTGGTGCTGGTATTTTTCCCGACCGCCAGCCCCGGTAGTTCGAGGGTTAATCAACTACAACTTCGATGACACTCACGCTGAGTGAATATCATCTTTAAAAACAGCGACATACCTATAAGTGCATGTCAATTGGTTTTAACTAACTGCCCCCGAAGATCCAGTTGGTGAAGATGCTTCCACTTTATCGAAATGACTTAGTTTGGTCTGTGCGATAAGGCACATATAATTCAATCCAGATCATTTTTTTGCATTATTTTTTAAATAGTTCGAGAAGAAAAATCCGCGATATGTAAAGACCCCGCAACAAAGCGGGCTTTTGTATTCTGGCATTGCGCGTCATTCAATAGGATCAATCAATTTTGGCATATCAATTGGAATAAAGTCTGGCCATTCGCCATTCACAATTTTTCCTTCACTATATTCAATATGACTAGCGCCAAATGAGCGAAGAATACGAATCGCGATTTGCTCTTCACGTTCATCAATCACATTAACGCCAACCATCGTTTCCGATTTTGATTGATCAAATTTTGGATAAAAAGAGCTTATGTCATTTTCTGAGAACACTACTCTCTTTAACTCATTAATGAGGCCCTGCACTTGTTTTTGTTGCTGTAATCCGCCCGCAATAATGTGTGTCATTTTGAACCTCCGGTAAGTTAAACGATGGGTAAATCGAGATCGTGAAATTCTTTAAAAATAGTCACGTGTGACGCAGTGTAAATACCCTAAAACAAAATATTTGCAACATATAACCACTTCATGAGGGGCCTTTGGCAGACACATGCCAGACCACATTGCCAACATCATCGGCCACCAGTAATGCACCTCGCTTATCGATGGCAACGCCGACCGGGCGACCATAAGCCATACCTGAGTCGCTTAGAAAGCCTGTCAGTACGTCTATGGGCATGCCATCCGGCTTGCCGCCGCCAAAAGGGATAAAGATCACCTTGTAGCCGCTATGCGGGCGCCGGTTCCACGAGCCATGCTGGCCAACAAACATCCCGTTGGAAAAAATAGCCGGCAAGGAATTTCCTTTTGCCGATACCAGGCCAAGTGAAGCAGTATGCGCCCCGAGTGCATAATCGGGCGCTATCGCCTTACTCACCATTGCCGGCTGTTGCGGCTGCACCCTTTGATCGACATGTTGCCCATAGTAGCTGTAAGGCCAACCATAAAATGCGCCCTCTTTGACTGAAGTCATATAGTCGGGAACCAGATCATTACCTAGTTCATCACGCTCATTGACAACTGTCCACAAGGCCTTGCTATGTGGCTCCCACGCCAGGCCTACCGGATTACGTAGACCAGAGGCAAAGACGTTGTGCGCGCCACTTTTAATATCCACTTCCCAGATGGCAGCACGTTCAGCCTCGACCGCCATACCGCTTTCGCCCACATTACTGTTTGAGCCAACTGTCACATATAACTTGCTGCCGTCCGCGTTGGCGATCAGGTTTTTAGTCCAATGATGATTGATTGCGCCCGCTGGCAAATCTGTTAATTTAATTCCTGCAGATTGAATCTGCACGTCCCCAGTCTGATACGGAAATCGCATGACCGCATCAGTGTTTGCGACGTAAAGGTTGTTGCCCACCAAGGCCATGCCAAATGGTGAATGCAGTCCTTCCAAAAAAGTCGAGCGCAGATCCGCAATACCATCACCATCAGTATCACGTAGTAGCGTGATACGGTCAGCGCTAGGGCTAGCTGCACCTGCCCGTTTCATCACCAGCCCCATTATCCAAGCCTTGATGCCTTTAGTCTTTTCAGTCTTGGGTGGCGCATTGGTCTCTGCAACCAGTACATCGCCATTGGGTAAAACAAATAACCACCGTGGATGATCCAGCGTGTTAGCGAATGCAGTCACACGCAATCCCACGGCGGGATGTGGCATGCCACCCAGCGGCCATCCCACGGCAGGTGCAATATTTACTGTCGGAATCAGACTTGACTGCGGTTCCGGCAAGGTTGGTTGCGGCCCCGTTCCTGCCGAAGCAGTTAAGGTTGCGACTTCACCGCATCCGGTGAGCACCATTGAGCCAAGCGAAAGAACACTGGCACGCACTAGCCTCTTCCACGGCACATAAAGAAAATGCATCATCGCAACCAATCAAACATCAGTAATACACCGATCACCGCCAGCCCGCCACAGGGGCCGTAGCCCCAGTCTTTGCTATGCGACCAACGCGGTAAGCCGGCAACCAGTAACAATAAAAAAGGCACAGTAATGACCTTGAGAATGTCCATAATGCGACCCTCTCAAATTTACCGTGGACTTGGAGGAGGAGGCGGCACCACAATCACTGTCGTATCTGTGCCAGGCTTGCCATCTTTACCCTTACTGCCTTCAAGCCCCTGCATACCTTCATTTCCTTGATTGCCCGTGTTGCCTTGCATGCCATCGTTGCCTTGATTGCCCTTATTACCTTGTAAGCCATCGTTTCCTTGATTACCTTGGTTGCCCGAGGTGCCTTGGGCGCCGGTCGCTCCCTGTGGACCAGCGGGTCCTGGAACAGCTACAGGTTCGGCCGGTGGTGTGACTACGATAGGTCGGTTATCGCACGCCCCGAGTAGCAAAGTGGAAAGCAAAGCGAGATACGGAAGAAAGTTTTTCATATGAGTCCCTGAGAAAATTAGTGTGGCGCGGATGGCTAGGTACAGTACATCCGCAGATAAACCGATGCGGCGGTATTTGCCGTATGCGGTAATGGCCAAGATTAGTTATCCGCCACGGCCACGTCAGTGCGCTGGCACACACATATGTTAAAAATAAAATAGAGCGGCGTCCCCGCCCTTAAAGCGCGACGCAATGCCACTTTCTGATTGCCCGAAGGTAAATCTACTGCCATGTACGCTGGCGCACAGAGGGACTGATCGAATCAGAATAAATTCTTATCTAGAACTTGAGCACACCAGAACGGCTGGTAGACCTTTGAGGTTTATTTAACGTTTATTTAAAACTTATTTAGAGCTGATTTAGCGCTTATTTAGGAGCTCATTTAGGAAAAAAATAGTTTGAAGAAACCCGCGAACTGCCATTGTTCGCGTTTTACATTTTGTATTTCAGGGGATAAAAATGCACTTAGCATCTACCAATTTATTGGCCACTCAAGCGAAAAAATCTGCGCATACATCACCAGAGTTATCGATGCTCTCTACGATAATGCCAGAAAAATTCCTCCCTGTTTTGACGCATACTGCAGGATGGCGTTCACGCGGAAATCTGCAATCGAATTTGACTGACCTATGTGCCTTGCTGAATATTCCAGAGCCAATTAGTACAGATAACAAAGAAGTTCTTTTTCAGCATGTGCACTATAAAACTGGCAAGATAATTCACATGATAGGGCAACATTTTGATCACTTGTATATCGTCAATTCGGGGTTTTTGAAGACCGTGGTAATTGATGATTATGGTAATGAACAAGTACTGGGATTCCCGATGAGGGGTGACTTACTTGGGATTGACGCTATCCATTCCAAACAACACACAACTGAGGTCGTAGCATTATCCGATTGTGATCTTATTTTGATTCCGTATGAGACGCTTTCTTCTTTGGGGCGCATCTACGCAGATTTTGAGCAAGCCATGATGGGTCTCATGAGCCGAGAACTGGTGCGCGAGCAAATGACGATTTGTATGCTAAGTGCCTTGGGTGCAGAGGCTAAAGTCGCGCGTTTTCTGGTATCACTTGGCAAGCGTTTTTGTCAACTTGGGTATTCTGGAAAAGTGTACAACCTGCGCATGACCCGGCTTGAAATCGCTAATTATTTAGGGCTTGCGATCGAAACGGTCAGCCGTACTCTATCTGCGTTTCATGAGTTAGGTTTGATAGTCGTGTATCAGCGCCAGATCCGTATTATTGATGCAGAATCCTTGGCCACATTACGCCGGCTTCCAACAGCGAAACAACAAGCGAGCGCCACTACAATAGGCCTTAAGTGATGCGGCACAAGCTGGGGTCAAGGAGTTGATTTTGAAATATGTTTTCTTTATTTTAATCACGAGCCTTTGCTTCGCCTTGCCTGCCGCGGCCGATGAGGCCACGGCCGGAAAATTGACTAACTTGCGCAGCAAATTTATCGCAATAAAAGAACCACTTGAAAAAAATCAATTTAGCCGTCCCTTAGTTCTTGAATCGCAGGATACATCCGGCAAGTTGACGGGGGACATTTACGCTGTCGTTGATTATCCCTTGAGCAAAGTAAGTGTCGAACTCAACAGCCCCGCTCATTGGTGCGATGTTTTGCTATTGCACATCAACACAAAATACTGTCGCGCAATGACTAGCCCGGGCGAAAACACCATCGTCGTCTATGTGGGAAAGAAGACGCAGGAAGAACTTAAGTATGTTGCCCATATCGACTTCAACTACAGTTCCGTTGCCAGCACTTCAGAATACTTCCAGATTCAACTGCGCGCTGAAAAAGGTCCTATGGGCACCGGTGACTATCTGGTTTTACTCGAAGGGCTAGAAATCGCAAACGGCAAAACATTTTTACATTTAACTTATTCATATTCGATGAATTTTGCCGCTCGCATGGCTATGCTCACCTATCTAAAAACTGTCGCCAGTCACAAAGTTGGTTTCACCACCACAAACGCAGGCAGCACTGGCCAAATGACTTACGTCGGTGGAGTGCGGGGTCTGGTAGAGCGAAACACCATGCGCTATTACCTGGCGATTGATAGTTTTTTAGGCGCAGCCGCCAAAGTACCGCCAGCGGCACAACTAGAATACCGCTTAAATAAGTGGTTCAGCGCAACCGAACAATATCCCGAACAATTGCATGAGATAAATAAGGACGAATACCTGACGATGAAACGCGCTGAAAATGTGCGTCAGCTGTCTTTGCGATGAATTTGATGGAAGTAATGCACGTCCTTTTATGTGCGTTAGCGCACTTCTTATTATTCAGCTCTCAGGTATACTTCATATTTAAATCAACCGACGTCTACGTCATATTTCATGCTCGCTTTAATTGAAAATATTGACCCGGAAAGCACGGATATCAAGCATTTGATCGAGATAGTTGATCTGCTACGTCCAAAAAATCCGGCAGATAGCGCCTCCGCGTCTTCCAATGTGCGGACCTTGTGCCAACTACTCAAAGGCAACCCTGAACACGCATGGGCAATGCGTCAGTATTTCTTGCACATTCTTGCCAGTCGACGCCACACCAGCCTTTACACGGATCTGGGAATACTCTCGAATGATGGTTTTTTCTCTGAGCTAATGCAGCGCATCTCTTACCGCATCTTGCCGCCTGCGCTTGGGGTGGATTATTTGTCCGATGCGCTAGATCAGATTTTGTATGTCAAAACGGATTACCAATGGATTAGTGCGGTACCTGCACGTGACTGGCTGGCGCTTTTTGACACGCTCGCCCTGGTAGATAAAACCCAGTTTAATGCCAGCTTCGACGATAGTAAGGAAATAGATTGCCAGATCGCGGTGGCCGACATGCTGGAAGCCATCCGCACCCTATCCTATCGTATTTGCGCCATTGGCCTTGAACCAAGACTCACACTCATTCATCCAGAGATAGAAAAATTTGAATCTCCGTTTATCACGCAAAATGTCGAAGTCAATGCCTATCTGAATGGCTACCAGCAGGTGCTTGATGGTGATGCGCATGAAAGCGAAGACGCCAGGCATATACTGGTCATGTTGGACCAATGCGAAGAGATTGTCGGAAAAATTCGCAAGAACGCGCTGTATCAAGGTACCAGTATCTCGCTCACTTATCTATTGGTCGTGCTGACGCAAAGTATCGCCCGCTTGCGCAAGCTACTGTTTCTGATCGACGTAACGGGCAATCTGCCCGAGCTGGTTGATGTAAGCGCCGTCTTAGCAAGTCCCGCAGAAATTAGCTCAGTGACTCCCCCAGTGACTCCCTCAGCAATTCCCTCTGAGACTCAGCCAGATGAGACAAGGCCTGCATCGAGCAACTCAGGCGATGAGCAGAGCATTAGCCCACGTCGTTTGGCGGCAGTGGCACTGGCTCTTGAATTAATCTGGGAACACAATAATAAATATGCGGTTGGCGATCTGATTTCAGACAATCTCGATCTACTTGCACGCAATGTTACTGAAAATGCCAGCCGTACCGGCGAGCACTATATTGCAGACAACCGGCAAGATTATGGCGCGATGTTTTTATCTTCAGCTGGCGCCGGTTTCATCATCGGCTTTATGGCCTTACTTAAAATACTGGCGTCGTATTTACGCAGTGCACCGTTAATCGAGGCTTTTTTATATAGCTTAAATTACTCGCTCGGCTTCATGTTGATTCATGTATTGCATTTTACGGTCGCGACAAAACAGCCAGCGATGACAGCCTCGCGTATCGCCGCAGGCTTACATAGCCAGGACGGAAGTCATATCGATATCGACAGTATGGCCGAGCTGATCATCAAGGTTTTACGCACCCAATTTATCGCGATCATGGGCAATCTGATCACCGTAATTCCGACTGCGTATCTGATAGCCGTGAGTTATGCCGCCATCAGCGGAGAACAATTAGTGTCGGTAGAAAAAGCGCAACATCTTTTACACGATATTGATCCATTCACTAGTCTGGCGCTTTTTCACGCCATGATCGCTGGCGTTTGTCTGTTCCTGGCAGGATTGATCTCCGGCTATTACGACAATCAGGCGCTCTACACTCGCCTGGGGCAACGCATCTCCCAGTTGCGCAGACTGGGCAAAATGTTGGGGCAAGAAAGATTGCAAAGATTCGGCCTGTATATTGAAAATAATCTGGGCGGTCTCATGGGTAATTTTTATTTCGGCATTTTGTTAGGAACTATCGGCACACTGGGCAACTTACTCGGCATACCTGTCGATATCCGGCATATCACTTTCTCTGCTTCAAATTTTGCGACTGCTGTAGTCGGCCTGAATTATCATGTGAGCTGGCAGCTATTAAGCATTTCGCTGTTTGGCATACTGAGTGTCGGTGCTGTCAATCTGCTGGTAAGTTTTGGCCTGGCACTGATGGTGGCTTTACGTTCCCGTCAGGTTCGTTTCAATCAACGCAGCCTCTTGCTCAAGGCGCTGGCACTGAGATTTTGGCGAAAACCAGCGGATTTCTTTATCGCACCTAAAGACGATGAAGAGGCTGAGAGCATTTCTGCCGAAGAAAGCAAGAAGGAGCCTAGTTTGGATTAATGAACAAACACAAAAAAGCCACCCATAAATAGGGTGGCTTTTACGACGATCTGAAATCAAATTTCAATGAAAAACTACTTCTTGACTTGCATACTATTGACAACGCTAGTAACGCCCTCTACCCCCTTGGCAACTTCCACTGCATGGTTATATTGAAGATCGCTATCAACGAATCCACTCAATTGAACTTCGCCTTTTCTGGTCACTACCGATACCTCCATACTCTTCATCAAGGGATCTTGCAGCATCGCTGTCTTTACACCAGTTGTGATAACAGTATCGTCAATCTTATTTCCGACAGTTTGTTTACCCTCTTTGAGTATCAATTTATTGACTACATTTTTAACGCCCGGAATGGTTTTACTAACGAAGACAGCACGTTCAATCTGTGCCTGATTGTCAGCAAAGCCACTTAACATTACCTCGCCTTTACGAGTCTCCACTTTAATCTCCAGGCTCTTGATAAAATTGTCTGCCAATAAGACAGACTTCACTTTGGTGGTTACCACTGAATCATCGATTTCGTTACCGATGGTGGTTGATGCGGCGGTACCAGTTGTGTCCTTAGACTGATTGCAGCCAGACAAAGGTACTAACAGAACGAAAGCGGCAAGCGCCGCAGCTAAGGTAAAACGATGTGGCAGCGAATTCATGATCAATCCTTTCAAACTAAATGAGGTTTAAAGAAATACGCTTCATGATGTTCTTTTAAGCGGTGGCTATCTGTGCGCTAACTAACGCAGTGTGTAGAAATTTACGCACCACTAATCTGGCAATTTCCATTAGTCAGCAAGGTCGAAAAATCTTTTCCTGTAATAGGATTGCCAAAGAAAAACCCCTGGCCTTCCTCGCAATTTTTTTCTCGCAAAAAAATTAGCTGAGCTTCATTTTCAATACCTTCCGCAACCACCTTTAATTTGAGGTTATTTCCCATACCGATGACGGCGCTGACAATAATCCCATTTTGCGGATCAATTTCCATATCTTTCAGAAATGATTGATCAATCTTAAGTACGTCGATCGGAAACTGTTTGAGATAGTTAAGACTCGAATACCCTGTGCCAAAATCATCTACCGCTAAAGTTACGCCCAACTCCTTAAGCTCTTGCAGGATGTGCGCACTGGTATCGACATTGAGCATTAAGACACTCTCTGTGATTTCCAATTCCAGATACTGAGGTTCTAAGCCGGTATCGTGCAAAACTTCGCGCACGTCTCCTACAAAACTTTTTTGCCTGAATTCAAGCGCAGAGACATTGATGGCCACCGAAATCGGCGCTAGTCCCGCGTCACTCCATTGCTTGGCCTGGGTGCACGCCTGGCGCATTACCCAACGGCCTATCGGTACGATCAATCCACAATCTTCTGCCGTTGCCATAAATCGTTCTGGCAATACCATACCCCAATCAGGATGCATCCAGCGTAGCAATACCTCGGCACCAGTCACCATATTTTTCTCTAGATTTACCTTGGGCTGATAGTGCAGGATGAACTCCCCATCGGCCAATGCGCTGCGCAAGTTTTCTTCGATGAGTTGACGTTCTACCGCGCGTACATTCATCTCACTTCTAAAGAACTGATGATTGTTTCGGCCTATCTCTTTAGCGTGATACATCGCCGTATCTGCGTTTTTGATCAAAGTTTCGCTATCGACGCCATCGGCAGGATAAACACTGATGCCGATACTGGTCGTGACATGCAAATCATTACTCCCTATCGTGTGTGGCAAGGCTAGCGTGGTGAGTATCTTATCGGCAGTGGTTGCGGCATATTGTTCGCTGGTGGTTTCCGTCAACAGGATGACGAACTCATCGCCGCCCTGCCGGCTGACTGTATCGGATTCCCGAACGCAAGCGGTCAAGCGATTGGCGACAGATTGCAACAACTTATCTCCCGTCGTATGGCCAAGAGAATCGTTAATATTTTTAAAATTATCGAGATCAAGAAAAAGTATCGCAAGCTGTTTTTTGTTTCTTTTTGCAGAAGAAATTGCTTGTGCAATACGATCAGTGAGCAACACCCTGTTTGGCAAATTAGTCAAAAAATCGTGTTGCGCCAGATGGACCATTTTTTTTGCCATGGCATGCGCTGAAGTAACGTCGCGGAATACGATGACGACACCTGTTGCCTGCTTGTCCAATCCATAGATAGGTGATGCTGAATCTTCAATCGATGCTTCACTACCATCACGACGAATCAGCAGTGTATCGTTGGGCAAACTCATTTTCTGGTTTTTTTCCAGCACCAGGGCCACCATATCGCGCTCTGGTTCGCGTGTGACGCCATTGATGATCCTGAACACCTCTCCAATCGGATGTCCATAAGCTTCTTCCCTAGTCCAACCGGTAATCGTTTCTGCCGCAACATTGAGATAATCGATATTGCCCTGCATGTCGGTACAAATAATGGCATCACCGATGGAATTTAAGGCGATTTCGGCACGCGCCTTTTCCTTATAAATGCTCTCCTCTACCGCTTTGCGTTGAATCACGTTGCGCATAGTTTGCGGAACCAGGCTACTGACAAAGTGACCTTTTGCCAAATACCCTTGCGCGCCGCGCTGCACCACCTCGAGAGCCAGCTCTTCGTCTTCCAAGGTACCCAGCGTCATAATCGGCGTATGTGAGGCGACCGCATACACAACATCGAAAGTCGTAAGGCCAGCACTATCTGGCAAAGTTAAGTCGAGTAAAATGGCGTCTATGCCGCCCATCTGTACACGTTTAACTGCAGTGGCGAGACGTTGTACCCATTCAACTTCGAATGGCCCATCTCTCGCGCTGCCCAGTATGCCGGTGAGAATTTCTGCATCGATTGCCTGAGCAGTGACAATAAGGATACGGTAGGCCATTTTTCCTCTGATTCACTAAAAACAACACCAACAAAAGCCGGCTGACGGCCTCTGTTGATTACTGCATCTAACATCGCAAATTTATTTTCGGCCAAACATTACGCCTAAAAGCAATCCAAGACTGGCACCGGCGCCTATGCTTTTCCACGGATTCTCTTTCACATACTGATCCGTTGAAGCTGCCATTTTTTTACCGGCCACCATGGCACTGGCTTGCGCATCACGTGCCGTGACTAAGGCCGTATCGAGCAGTTGACTGGCACGTATGCGAGTCTCAGTTGCCTTGTCTCCTGTTAATGCCGCTGCGTCCTGAAACAGCGCCTGTGCATCTTTAATAATGACATTGATGTCTTTGTTGCTTGCCCTAACGTGTGAATTCAACATGATGTACTCCTAAGTATGTAAGTAAAATAGAAAAATAAGAATGACGTTTGGCGCTATCCTGTTATGCCAGTAAATCGCGCATGTCGTCCGCATGCTCTTCTTCCATCGCCATAATGCTAACCAGCATATGTCGTGTGGTCGGATCGGTTTCACCGATTGCCTCTATCATCTGGCGATATGATTCAATCGCCACCCGTTCAGCAATCAGGTTGGCTTTAATCATGTCTTGAATACTGTCAGCATCATCGTATTCAGCATGACTGCGTTCAGCCAGCGTGGCGGGGTTAAAATCTGGTTTGCCATTGAGCTGTACGATGCGTTCGGCCAATACATCGGCATGGCCTTGTTCTTCCAGTGAATGCTGTAAAAATTCTGCTTTAATTGGCCCGTTTTGCAAACCACTGGCTGTGTAGTAGTGTCGTTTGTAACGCAATACACACACCAGTTCCGTCGCCAAAGCCTCATTCAACATCGCCAGCACTTTTTTTCGATCTGCCTGATAGCCTACGGTGACTGCTCCTTCCTCCAGGTTCTTGGCGGCAACCCTGATCGCTGCAGTATCGATCGCATGTTTCTTTTTGTTTGGCATCATGATCTCTCAGTAAGATTTTTCAGTGAGTTTCAATTTAATTTCAGTGGCAAGCATGCTTAACGGGAGCTAATTTTTCCGTTCGCATCAGACAAAATAATTTCAACACGTCGGTTCAATTGGCGATTTGCCGCCGTATCGTTGGGCGCAATTGGAAATGATTCTCCGAAACCGCGTATTGCAATCCGGTCGCTACTGACACCTAGCTGTTGCAAGGCGTTGCGAACTGCAATTGCCCGGCGCTCCGATAGTTCCTGGTTATGCGCCGTAGAGCCGGTACTATCGGCAAATCCCTCCACCAACACGACGCGCTGCGGATTCTGTTGCAACACATCAGCCAATTTTTGCGCCGTGCGCATCCCTACTGTAGTTAAGCGTGCTTGATCCGTGTCAAACAATACGTCTCCAAGCGTGATGATGATGCCTCGCTCAGTCTTTTTGGCAGCCAGGTCAGCCAACTGCGCTTCCAGTTGAGCTGCACGCGCTTGTGCATCTTGGGCCTGACGTTGCGCATCGGCTGTCTCGCTTTGCGCTATCTGTGCCGCTATCCTGGATTGATCTGCAATTGCGTTGGCCTGATTCGCTTTTGCATTAGCTTGATTCGCTTCCAAAGTACGTTGATCCAGACGCACCTGATCACGTTCTTTACTTGCATTGGCTATCTCCGCTTCTGCCGATCTTTGACTAGCGACTTCCTGTGTCATGGCGATTTTTTGCTTGGCCAGATACGCGAGTTTGTCGATTCTTTCATCACCAGCTTTTTTGTTTGCGGCATCGTTAGCTTGCGCCAGTGCGTCACCGGCTTGTTTCAGTTCTGATGGCGCGTAACTCACGACATTAGAATTATTTTGTGCGATCAGATAATCGCTGCGTGTCTGGTCAAGCAAGCTGGTCGTCTTTGGCGCAGAGCTGCACGCGCCTAGCAATACGGCAATCGCCAATAAGACTGCGGTCAATTGTGGCTGCTTCGTAGTCTGCTTCATAGTCGGTTTTATTGTATGGTCCATGATGATTTCCTTTAATTTTTTGATGGTCAAGATATCGCTTATTTACTTGATGTTCACTTGATGTTTACTTGTCGCTTACTTGTTGTTTGCGCGAAATAATTCTTCACGCAGAACACGAATATCGTCTTGCAAGGCGTCTGCTGCCGCTTGCGCTTTTGCCGAGCTAGCTTTGCTTTGCGCAAGCTTTGCATCGACTTGCGCCTGATTGGCCAGCTCGCTTGCCAATTTGTAGTCTTTGGCTTTCATCGCGGTATTCGCAAGTGCAAGTTTTTCACGCGCCGAGCTCATTTCCATCGGGGCAAGCTCGGCAGCTCCTGCGCCCGCCGCGTTGTCCACCGCCGCTTTCGAGACTGCCACATCAGCGGTTGCCGGTGTTTTCATGCTGCTGCATCCCGCTGTAAAAATAACGGCAAGGCTGCAGATTGTAATGAAGCCATTTTTTAGATTATTCGCCATTTCATTTCTCCGGTGAATCGCAAAACAGGAAGTGTTTTTGCGTTTGATGATTGACGTTATAGGCTTCAAGACGCCGTTAATCTGTTCGTTGGCGCACACAAAAAAACTTTCTGATTTATTTTTTGTAATGTGTTAGCGAGCGCAGACACTGGGCATTACCGTCATTCGTTTCCCATAAGTATTGCTAAGTTCTGTCGCTGCTTTACGATTGCCGGCCGGTGGTAGACCGGCAACTACTTACTTTTCTTGCTTCGCCAAGAAAATGTAAGCAAAAGAAGGCGACCGCATTCGCTGCCCTTCGGGTGCCCGCTTGTGCAAGTCAAAAAACGGGAAAGTTTCGAAACTCGCTTCGCTCAGACAGCGAAACTTTCTTATCCGTTTTCTGCCCCGCACAAACGGCAGCTCACCAGCGGAATTCAAAGTCAAATTCGACGTCAAAAACAACGTCAAAACCAACTTGATTGCCGTTAGATGATGACGCAAAATAATTGCTATGCCATACGTACTAATCCGAATCGGATGCAATCTCGCTGTTGTCTTTGCCGTTGTCTTTGCCGTTGTCTTTGCTGTTGTCTTTGACCTGCCTTCCGCTTGAGACGCAGCCGTTTGTGTGTTGCAGAAAATGGATCAGAAGTGAACGTTGTCTGAGCGAAGCGAGTTTCGTTCACTTCCCATTTTTTGCGACACATAAACGGAAACCCGAAGGGCAAGTCTGCGGTCGCCTTTCTTTTGCTTACATTTTCTTTGGCGAAGCAAAGAAAAGTAAGTAGCCGCCGGTCTACCACCGGTCGGCAATCTAAAACAACACCTCACTATGTACGCTAACGCACTGTCCAATTTCTCGCGCTTTAGTAACATCAAAAAGAGTCATATCAAGGATTCCATTTCATAAGAGTTACACATCAGAAAGAAGCGTCATCAGTGAAATCCGACATCAACTCTTTAGGCGATATCTTTCTCTATTTGAGCAAGAGCTTAAGCAAGAATTTATTCTCTGGTAATAATGGCGGCGCGGTGCCGCCAGATGATGCCCTGCCCTTGCGTGCCGAATTATTTAGCGCTCAACAGATGGAGCAGCATGGCCGCATCCTCGCTAATGCCCACAAACTTAGCGCTGGCCAGGGGCGCGATCATTTACTGTCACGTCTCGCCGATAACGAAGAAGTGATTATTGATGCCTGCAATCAACTCACAGAGGCCATAAAATTAGGGCGACAGGTCACCCCCGCTGCCGAATGGTTACTCGATAATTTTTATTTGATTGAGGAACAGATACGCACCGCCAAGCGACATCTTCCTAAAAATTACAGTAAAGAATTGCCACGGCTGCTGCGCGGCAATTCTGCCGGAAGGCCACGCGTTTACGATATCGCGCTAGAGATAATTTCACATGGTGACGGTCGGATAGATTTGGAAAGTCTCTCCAGTTTTGTTGCGGCTTACCAGCAAGTGACGACGCTCAAACTCGGCGAATTGTGGGCTATCCCGATTATGTTGCGGCTGGCCCTAATTGAAAATTTGCGCCGGGTTGCTGCCCATCTGAGCATCGCCCGATCACACCGTGATCTCGCCTGTTCATGGGCTGATGACATGGCAAAGATCGCGGAAAAAGATCCGAATAGCTTAATCCTTCTGGTCGCGGATATGGCGCGCTCAAATCCTCCGATGGAAAGTTCATTCGTCGCCGAATTGGTACGCCGTTTGCAGGGGCAAAGCCCAGCCTTGTTGCTACCCTTAACCTGGTTATCGCATCGACTGGGGGAGATTGGACTCAGCATAGAACAAATGGTGCAATTGGAATCGCAACAACAGGCAGCTGATCAGGTATCGATTAGCAATAGTATCGGCAGCCTGCGGTTTTTGAGTGCGATGGATTGGCGTGATTTTGTCGAGAGCATGAGCCTGGTTGAACAGATTTTACAGAAAGACCCAGCGAATATTTACGCCAAAATGGATTTCGCCACGCGCGATCATTATCGGCACGTGGTTGAAAATATCTCCAAGCACTGCACACTTTCTGAGGTCGAGGTGGCGGATCACGCGATTCGTTTCGCCAGCAACAGCAACAGCACCAGCCAAGAGTTCGAGCAGCAGACGGATAATCGCAAGACGCATGTCGGCTATTTTTTGATAGGTCATGGCGTGCGCGAGCTGGAGCGCTCGGTGGCGTATCAATTGCCCTTGATGAAAGAGCTTAAGCGGGTTGGTTCGCATATGCCACTGAGTATTTACCTTGGCAGTATTTTTATACTCACATTAATTGCCACCGGCATCATTTTCTTTCGGGCTTATCGTGATGGGGTCGCAGATTATGTCATTGCTCTGCTTGCTTTCCTGGGCATGATCGCCAGCAGTCAGCTTGCACTTTCGATGGTGAACTGGCTGGCTACTTTGCTGACTCAGCCACGTCTGCTGCCGCGCATGGATTTCTCGCAAGGCATACCGATAGAATCAAGCACGCTCGTGGTGGTACCGACGATGCTATTTACCAAGACAAACATCGATAGCTTAACGGAGGCCTTAGAGATACATTTTCTGGCAAACCGGGATAGCAACTTACGTTTTTGTCTGCTGACAGATTTTGCCGATGCGCCTACAGAAACCATGCCTGCAGATGCCTCGCTATTAAAATATTTGAAAAAGAATATCGACGAACTTAATGAAAAATATCGTGAAAAATATTTCAACACCAGTTCTACATCCGATAATTTCCTGGTATTGCACAGGCCACGCCGTTGGAATGCGCAAGAACATAGCTGGATGGGTTACGAACGCAAACGCGGTAAATTGGCCGACCTGAATGCCTACTTGCGCGGTGGCGCACTAAATGCATTCTCTTTGATTGTTGGCAACATCGATCACATAGAAAATATCCGCTATGTGATTACGCTAGACACAGACACCGAGCTGCCACGCGAGGCAGCGCGCAAATTTGTTGCGACCATGGCGCACCCGCTGAATCGTGCCCGTTATGATGAAAAACGCCAGCGTGTCTGCGAAGGCTATGGCATCTTGCAGCCACGGGTGGCGGTGAGCCTGCCTGGCCCCAACGCTTCGCGTTACGAACTCTTGTGTGGTGGTGAAGTTGGCATCGATCCGTACACCCGCACTGTTTCAGATGTGTATCAAGATGTCTTCGGTGAGGGTTCGTTCATCGGAAAAGGTATCTATGAAGTGGATATTTTTGAACTCGCACTGAAAGGAAGATTGCCGGAAAACCGCATCCTTAGTCACGATCTGCTGGAAGGATGTTATGCGCGCGCTGGCCTCTTAAGCGATGTACAACTGCATGAGCAACACCCATCTAGCTATAGCGCGGATATCAGCCGACGGCATCGCTGGATACGCGGCGATTGGCAAATTGCCTCTTGGCTGATGCCTAGCGTGCCGCAATCTTGTGAAGTTAGCGCCGACCTTAATGCTGGAAAAATCGTACGTTGCCGCAATCCGCTGTCCGCACTATCACGCTGGAAATTGTTTGATAATCTGCGCCGCAGTATGGTACCTGCCGCACTACTGGCTTTACTCATCACCGGTTGGAGCATGTCGCCGTCAAGCTGGTTCTGGACCGGCACGGCACTGTCCATTTTACTGATACCGGCCATCTGCTCGTTTTTGTTTCATCTATCCAGAAAGCCCGGCGACGTACACTTTCGCCAGCATTTGTCTGCGGTATTGCGCTCAACCAATCAGCATTCTATTCACGCGGCTTTAACGCTCGCGTTTCTGCCATACGAAGCGTGGATGAATCTCGATGCCATCATCCGCACACAATGGCGACTCATTTTTTCACGCACGCAATTACTCGAATGGAAGTCATCGAGTGAAACCAATCGCCAGTCTAAAGATAATTTTAGCTCTTACCTGCGCACTATGTGGCTGGCCCCTGCAATTGCGCTGGCATGCGCGAGCTTTTTTATAGTCGAGAGAAAATTCGCCTTGGCGGCAGCGTCGCCAGTCCTGTTGCTGTGGTTGACTGCGCCATTCATCGCATTTTGGATCAGCCGCCCTATCGCCCGCCGGGTGGCGCGCTTATCACCAGACCAAAGCACATTTCTCAACACATTGGCGCGTAAAACCTGGCTATTTTTTGATACTTATGTCACAGAAAAAGATAATTATCTCCCACCGGATAACGTACAGGAATTCCCCGTTGCCGTGATTGCGCATCGCACTTCACCGACCAATATAGGAGTGTCATTGTTGGCCAATCTAGCCGCGCATGATTTTGCTTACATCACGGCAGGGCAACTACTAGAGCGCACAAAAAACACCTTGCAGACCATGGCTAAGCTGGAACGCTATCATGGCCACTTTTATAATTGGTACGATACGCAAAGCTTGATGCCGCTGCGCCCCATGTATGTCTCGGCAGTCGATAGCGGTAACCTTGCCGGGCACTTGCTGACCTTGCACCCCGGCCTGATGGGCCTGGCGGACGAGCCGATCTTGAGTAGCCGCTTGTTTCAAGGAATACGCGACACGTATGACATCCTGCTGGAAATTTCTGATGCGAACCAGAAGCAACGATTAGCCAGCTTTGAAAAAGACCTGGCGCAGGCATGCCTGTCCACGCCGGAAACACTTGTTGTCGCCCATGATTTTCTGACGCGTCTAAACCAATGCGCTGCCAGTTTTGTAACTGCACTCGCCAGTAACACCGAAGGCCAATTGGAGGTCTGGGCGACTGCTCTCGCCAAGCAATGCAGTGTCGCCTTAGATGATTTGAACATGCTGGCGCCCTGGATACATCTGGCGACTCCGGCGGGCGCTATGGACGCTAGCTATGCCTTCACAAAATTCGACAGCATCCCCACTTTGCGTCAGTTAGCACAACTAGCTTTGCAACTGGCAACTCTGCTTGAAAGTAAGCAAAACGAAAACCCATCAGGACGGGAATCAAGAAGGGAGCCAAACCGGGAACTGGACTACCTGAACGCCTTGCAGCATGCCGTGACAGAAGGCAGCCTGCGCGCCAATGAACGCCTGCAATTGATACAGCAATTAGCGCACCAGTGCGCGGAAGCCGCCCAGATGGAATACGATTTTTTATTTGATCCTGGCACGCATCTGTTAAGCATAGGTTACAACGTCACGGAACGGCGGCGTGATGTCAGTAGCTATGATTTGCTGGCTTCCGAAGCGCGCTTAGCTACCTTCGTCGCGATTGCGCAAGGTCAGCTACCGCAAGAAAGTTGGTTCGCACTTGGCCGCCAGCTCACCATCGCAAATGGCGAGCCTATCTTGTTGTCGTGGAGCGGCTCAATGTTTGAATACTTGATGCCCTTGCTGGTCATGCCAACTTTTGACAATACCTTACTCGACCAGACCTATCGCTCAGCGATACAGCGCCAGATCGATTATGGCGAACAACGCGGGGTCCCTTGGGGCATCTCAGAATCAGGTTACAACGCCTTTGATGCGAGTTTAAATTATCAGTACCGTGCCTTCGGCGTACCTGGACTGGGGTTTAAGCGCGGCCTTGGTGATGATCTGGTGATTGCACCGTACGCCAGCATGATGGCATTGATGGTAGCGCCGGAACAAGCCTGTAAAAATCTACAAGAATTGGCAGCTTTAGGTTTTGCCGGTAATTATGGTTTTTATGAAGCCATCGACTACACACTATCACGCCTGCCGCGCGGACAAAGCTTTACCGTCATCCGCTCATTCATGGTGCACCATCAAGGCATGGGATTTTTATCTTTAGCGTATTTTCTGCTTGATCGTCCTATGCAAAAACGTTTTGAATCTGATCCTCTATTCCAGGCCACCATGCAGTTGCTGCATGAACGCGTGCCTAAGGCCACTGCAACGTATTCCAATACCACGGACTTAGCCGACATCCGCACCTTGGCGAACGATCAAGAGATGCCAATGCGGGTACTGCGTCGCCCCGATTCGCGCACGCCCGAGGTGCAGCTGCTATCGAATGGCCGCTATCACGTCATGGTGACCGCGGGTGGTGGCAGCTATAGCCGGTGGAATGACCTCGCAGTCACGCGCTGGCGCGAAGACAGTACCCGCGACAACTGGGGCACTTTCTGCTACGTACGCGATGTTGAAAACGGTCATTTCTGGTCCACCGCATTTCAGCCAACTTTAGCCCAGCCAAGTAATTACGAAGTGATTTTATCGGATGGGCGCGCCGAGTTCCGCCGCAGTGACAATCATTTCAAGATGCATACCGAGATCGTGGTCTCACCGGAAGATGACATAGAATTGCGCCGCACCCGCATTACCAATCGCTCGCGCCATCGCCGTAGCATAGAGATCACCAGTTACGCAGAAGTGGTACTGGCGCCCGCTGCAGCCGATGCCATGCATCCGGCGTTTAGCAATTTATTTGTCCAGACCGAGATTATCGAAGCGCGCCACGCTATTTTGTGTCATCGACGCCCGCGCTCTGCGGAAGAAAAAAATCCCTGGATGTTTCATCTGCTGGCAGTACATGGCGTTGAGATAGATGCAGTCTCGTATGAGACCGACCGCATGCAATTTATCGGACGTGGCAACACCGTCGCCGCTCCCCATGCCATGCAACAACGTGGTGCCCTGCACAATACCCAAGGTTCGGTACTCGACCCTATCGTAGCGGTGCGCTATCAGATTACTTTGGATCCTGAACAATCAGCCAGTTTTGATATGGTCACTGGCATCGCAGGATCGCGCGACACTTGTCTCGAACTGATAGAAAAATATCAGGATAGACATTTGACTGATCGCGTCATTGAATTATCCTGGACACATAGCCAGGTCATGCTGCGCCAACTGAATGTCAGCGAAGCCGATGCCCAGCTCTATGGCCGCCTGGCCAATTCGGTGGTGTATGTCAACCCGATGTTACGTGCCGATGCCAACTTATTGATGCGCAATCAACGCGGGCAATCCGGCCTATGGAGTCATGCCATTTCTGGCGACTTACCTATCGTTTTATTGCAGATTAAAAATCAGGACAATATTGAACTGGTGCGGCAATTGGTGCAGGCGCACGCGTACTGGCGCTCAAAGGGATTGGCGGTCGATCTGGCGATCTGGAATGAAGAACACAACGGCTACCGGCAAGTATTGCAAGAGCAAATCATGGG
>JAZJYB010000013.1:0-4756 GCA_040390685.1 Pseudomonadota bacterium
GACTTCAAACGCCAGCGCAGTAATCGACGCCAATGGAGAAAATCAAGACATTCATGTTGCGCCAGATCATCCGGCGAGTTTGGCGTGCCGAATTTTTTTAAATAAGCTGGTGAAGCACAAATAATCATACTGTGGGGGCGCAGAGCGCGCGCTACCATGGCTGAATCGTCCAGGTGGCCAATGCGTATCGCGGCATCTAGTCCTTCCTCGATCACATCCGAGAGGCGGTTGCTGAGTTCCAGATCCAGACTCACTTCGCGGTATTTATCCAGATAGCTTGCCATCGCGGGCGCCAGGAGTTCGCTGCCGAATGCCACCGGCGCGCTAATCTTGAGTGTGCCGCGAGCGCTAGCGCGCATGGCGACGGCACCGGTTTCTGCGACCTGTATCTGGGCCAGAATTTGTCTGCATTGTTCGCAATATAATTCGCCGATTTCAGTCAAACTCTGGCGCCGCGTGGTTCGATTCAGCAGTCGTGCGCCCAAGCGCTGTTCTAAACCGGCGATATGCTTGCCGACCATCACGGTAGAGATGTCAAATGCCCGGGCGGCGGCGGTAAAGCTGCCAGCGTCGACGACATTCACAAAAACTTCCATGCTACGTAACTTATCCATAGATTGATAATCATGGGTTAATAATGTTCGAAATAATAGACCATTTATCGCAGTTTGAAATACAGTGATACTGACGCCTTGTTCGGCACACTCAATATTTTTTACCTAAGGATGCAATTCATCATGCTCAAAATTCTCGGAAAATCTTCTTCCATCAATGTGCGCAAAGTGCTCTGGACTTGCGCAGAAATCGGCTTGCCGTATGAACAGGAGCAATGGGGATCGGGAGCGCAGGCTACCGATACAGCGTATTTTCTGGCACTCAATCCCAACGGCATGGTGCCTGTGATTCTCGATGAGGGAGTTAGCTTGTGGGAATCGAATTCTATCTGCCGTTATCTCGCCGGCAAACACCAACGCTTTGACCTCTTGCCGCAGGAGGCTATGGAGAGGGCGCAAGTTGAGAAGTGGATGGATTGGCAAGCGACAGAACTGAATAATGCGTGGCGCTATGCTTTCATGGGATTGGTGCGCCAGAGTGCCGCACATCAAGATCCAAGCTCGCTGGCAAACAGCGTGGCTGGGTGGAATCGGCAGATGCAACTGCTGAATGCGCAACTCAGTCGCACCGGCGCGTATGTAAACGGCGCGACTTTTAGCTTGGCCGATATTGTGCTGGGCCTGTCTGTGCACCGTTGGGTGTCGGCACCTATTCAGCATGCAGTACTGCCCGCAGTCACTGCCTACTACGAACGATTGAGTCAGCGTGCTGGCTTCATGCAACATGGCCGCAATGGAATGCCGTAGTTGCGCGCGCTCATCCAATTTACATCATTAAGGAATCAAGATATGGCATAGCCAAACTGGCTAACGTTTTTGTTTGTCTCGCTGGCGGCGACCTTTAGTCCTGGCCCCGGCGTATTGCTGGCGATTTCCACCTCGTTTAGCTTGGGTCCACGGCGCACTCTATACAGCTCTGCAGGAAACGCCCTGGGCGTATTTATTGTCGCACTGATCACGGTGACCAGTGTTGGTATGCTGTTGCACACATCGGTACTCGCTTTTGCCATCTTAAAAACGATGGTCGCGGGGTATTTGATTTATCTCGGTGTGCGACTATGGCTATCCAAAGCAAAGCAGCTTCAGATTGGCCTGGCTAGCCCGTCTTCCACAATCAGCAGCCGTAGCGGCGTATTCTCACGGGGATTATTCGTGGCATTGACCAACCCAAAAGCGATTTTATTTTTTACCGCAATTTTTCCGCAATTTATGCCCATAACCCGTGTTGATCCGGTACGATTTTTGTTGCTGACCTCAACCTTTGTGGCGTGCGTCTTGATTTCACATCTATGCTATATTTTTCTCGCCGCACGGCTTGGCAACGGTATGCTGAACGCAAAAACTACTCGCTTAATTAACCGCACAAGTGGGCTTTTATTTGTTGGGCTGGGTTGTGCGATGTTGCTCTTGTAAGGCTCTAGCTGAAACCTAATCCAAAGAAAGAGCGTATCGAAAATTGAACTCGGGAAGAGTATGATTGCAGTTGCCGTAAAGGCGAAAATTATTTGAGTGTATTTGCAATAGGCTAATTCAATTTTTTGGAGACCCAATATGGCCATTCCACATCTCGCCTCAGGTCAAGTTGCCAGCGTATTGCCGCTCGGCCCATTGCTTGCTGATGCTAAAACTACGGCCTTGTTTAAAGGCCCTCATCTGGAAGTGATGCGCATGATTTTGCCTGCGGGGAAAAAGATCGCGCCGCATCACGTCAACGGGCCGATTACCATACATTGTCTTGAAGGCGAGGTTGATGTCGGTGTCGAAAATGAGCGTCAAATTCTTCGGTCCGGTGATCTATTGTATTTGGCTGGTAACGTGAAACATGATTTGATCGCCTTAACAAACACCGCGTTATTAGTCTCGGTCGTACTCTTGACTACAGCAGCTTAAAACTTAATGCTCGCGATGCCCTGAAGTTCGCCCATCGGGGTGAGCGAAATATTTTCCATAGGCATTTAAAGATTCCGGAATGTTGTGGAGCCCTTGCGCGCTATTCCCGCAAGTAATTGCATTTCGAGTCGCTAACGCGACAAAGCTAGCCAAATCAACCCAAACTAATAAATTTACGATGACCCAATACCAAGCTAGCATTTACCCAAACACCGGCACAAACCCTGTGGTGACAAACGCCGACGAGAATAGAAAAAATGTCGCCGTTTGTTTCTCTGGTGGCGGTTCACGCGCGCTCACTTGTGCATGGGGACAAATGCTAGGTTTGAGTTGCCTACTTGACTCGAGCGGCACATCTCTGCTCGATCAAGTAGGCTACGTTTCCTCGGTCTCCGGTGGGACCTGGGCATCAGTCTTATATACCTTTCGGCCAGAGTCAATTAGCGACGCAGATTTTCTTGGGTTGAGTTATGTCCCATCACAGCTTTTCTATGGACAAACAGGTATAGACGGTATGAATGTGTGTGTGATGGGTGCCACTGCATTGGGCAAAGTGCCGCAGAATTTTTCCAATCTCAGCACACTGAATCCGCTTAAAAATATTTTCTCCGATTTTCTGACTGACACGCTACTAAAAGGAATTCCCTTAAGTACCTCATCAAAGTGGTTGTGGATGTACATCGTCGGCAAGAATGTTCTCGCCGACTTTGGTCTGTATTCTTTCAAAAATTCCCTTTTCACCTCTAGTGAAACACCATGGAATTATGCGGGCGCAAAATCCTTCAGCCTGTCAGCATCCTATGCTGCAGAGACTATCTTCAAAACGGAACAGGCACCAAGAGCAAGCTCTTTCATCTATGCACGAACCCAAAACGGAAACGGAAGCGGAAAGAGCGCTTGCCCGATGCTGATCATCAATACCAATATCATCGGAAAAAATCCAAGCGCTGTAGTCATGTCAGGCCCAGTACAAATTCCGCTACAAGTGTCGGCTATCGCCGCAGGCATTAATGGCAGGAATCCTTGCACTGCCGATGAGATTGGTGGTGGCAGTGTAGACAGCTTCGCGTTCACCTCAAGCCTGGTTTCATCCCCATCGATTGGCAAAGTCAGCGCTAATTTCCCCCGGGCTTACACACTGGCCGATATTACAGCCTGTTCCAGTGCCTTTTATGCCGCAACTTTAGCAGAGCCATTACATGCTGCACTTAGTCAAATGCAGGATTTAAGTGACGAAGATTTGCATCGTCATGTTTCTGGTTTGTTACGAATCGGCGAACGCATTATTCTCAAAGACATACGTGCCAATCTTTCTGCCGCAGAGTCGCAAGTGAGCGGTTTGGCTGATCTGGTACCGCAATATAATTACTGGCCAGTGTCCGCAACTTCGCAGGAGGCATCCGCCAACAGAAGCGTAGAATTTTCAGATGGTGGCGATTTGGAAAACACTGGCGTCGCTGGCCTGCTGGCTCAAGTACAAGGTGGTATCGGCAATGTCATTTCTTTCGTCAATGGTGCCGAAGTACTGGAAATGAAAAATACGCAGATTTTCGCGGCGACGCAAATGGCGCCGTTATTTGGTGTTTGCTATGACGCAGATCAAAGGCTGTTCAAAGACTATTTGCCATTAGGCGTCAATCCCTTTACAGGTCTGACGGACCCAACGGGTTTCTTGCAGATATTCGAGAATACGCAGGCACAATTTGATGCGTTGAGACTAGGTTTATATAATGCGAACGGCGGCGAAGCCAAGACTGGCGCGGCATTTTTATTGCAGACTTTAAACGTCGTTGAAAATACCTTGTTTGGCATTAAAGGCGGCTGGGAAATAAATATACTCTGGGTGCAAAATGCCATCAACAATACATGGCAGGATCAAATCCTTGATCCGATACTCAAACAAAAACTACAAGACGGACAAACACAAGGCGGCAACACCGAGTTCGCCAATTTTCCTTATTACAGCACCACAAAGAAAATATACGCGACCGCTGCTGAAACCAATACTTTGGCGCAAATGTGGGCCTGGAATGTCAGTCATTCGGAGAGCGCTTTGTCCATCGCAATTTTAAAAATGTTTAACGCTTAAGGCCTCCATCCCGGCCTCCGAATTTTCGACTATCAGAGGCGGTGGAGGGGATAGGTTCTGGCGCATGCCAGGGCTTTAGAGGGTCTTAATGTAATCAAGAATAGCCGAGCATTCCGCCTCGTTGAATTTCGGACCGATCACGCCTTTTTTCTGTTCATAATAC
>JAZJYB010000014.1:0-4454 GCA_040390685.1 Pseudomonadota bacterium
AAAAAGCAGCGCGGTTAAACCCAGGCCAAGCAAGAAAGTAATTAATGCTGAAACCGAAACTGAGAAACGCACACGGTGAAAAATTTTTTGCATCAGACACTCCTCAAGAATGAAGTCTGTCTGGAAAAGTGGCAGTGCAGGCAGCTTTAGTGATTTGATCGTAAGGCGAATGGCAGATCAGGTATGTACGCTATCGAACATACCAGTGGCTAAAAAATTTTAGATTATTTTCAGCAGCAAAAATTTTCTACTGTTCGCTAAATCAGCGATGTTGTTTATCGCGACAACGCGCAAGTCATTTTCGATTTTGTTCGTTACCGTACATACATACTTTGCCGGCTCGTTGAGTATCCAACTCTTGGAATTGATCGCGCTTGAATTGCGAAGAATTCCAAATCAAACTTACTAACTTATCGGAGAAGAACATGATATCAAGAACAAAAATTGCAAGCCTGAGTGCGCTCAGTTGCGCCTTGCTCGCTAGCCAAATTGCAATGGCCGATGAACCCTTTGTCAATCCTGAGTGGGCCAATTCAGCCTGGTATATCGGCGGAGGTTTAGGGCAATCGAGGGCAACAATAGACCGTGATCGGATAGCGCAGGCTCTTACTATTGGTGGCGCGACAGGCGCGGTATTCAATACCGACGAACGTAACTTTGCCTACAAGCTCTTTGCCGGTAAACAATTGGGTCGTCATTTTGCGATTGAAGCTGGATATTTCGATTTGGGTAAATTTGGCTTCGATGCCACCACGACACCACCCGGCACACTCAGCGGCAGAGCCAGGTTCCGTGGCGTGAATCTCGATTTGCTGGCGCAACTGCCAATTACTGAGCGGCTGTCGGCATATGCCCGACTCGGTGCTAACTATGCGAAATCGACTGCCGCTTTTAGCGGTGATCGTTTGGACGCAGTGAACTATCCCAATTCAAGCGAAAACAAAGTCAATCCTAAAGGGGGCTTGGGGCTTGAGTATAAGTTGAGCGAAGCCTTCGCCATACGTGGTGAGGCAGAGCGCTATCGTGTTGCAGACGCAATCAGTAATCGTCGTGATGTTGATTTTTACTCGATCAATCTGGTCTACAAATTAGGCCGTCCTGCGCCCATGAAAGCGGTGGCATATGTGGCGCCGCCCGCACCACCACCACCGGCAGAGCCGAGTGCCGAACCAGTGCTCGTCGTAGCCCCAGTGCCAGTGCCAGTGTCTGAAAAATTGTCATTTTCTGCTGAATCCTTATTTGATTTTGATAAATCAATAGTCAAGCCGGACGGAAAAATAGCGCTTGATGAATTAATCAAAAATTTGCAAGGCATGAACACCGAGGTAATGATTACAGTCGGACACACCGATTCAATTGGTACTGATGAGTACAACCAAAAACTGTCCTTGCGCCGGGCTGATGCAGTCAAAGCTTACCTGGTCTCTACCGGCATCGATACCTCACGCATTTATACCGAAGGCAAGGGCGAGAAACAACCTCTGGTGGATAACCGGAGCGCCGAAAGTCGCCAGAAAAATCGCCGTGTTACGGTGGAGGTGGTCGGGACGAGAGTTGTAACGAAATAGATTTACGCGCACAGCAAGGAAACAACGTGACAGTGCCGTAAGTTATTACCGCAGGCAGCCAGCAATATCTTCGGATATGCTTGGCTGCCAAATTGTTTCATGGCGATGAAATCCATCCTATACTTCAATTATTTGCGGAAATTCAATAGGAACACGATAGGAGCGCAATAGGTACGCCATGAAAATCAATATCAAGAATTTTCGAGTACAAGAGGGCGATAAGGTCAACCTAAAAAAATGGCCGACACTTATCAAGCCGCTCTGTCAATCCGAGGAGGAATACCGTAAAAATCTGGCGCAACAAGTCGAGCAGCTAAGCCAGCTACAGCAACTGCATTACGCCTCCAATCGTTATGCCGTGTTATTGATTTTCCAGGCAATGGATGCGGCAGGTAAGGACAGCGCTATCAAACATGTGATGTCGGGTATCAATCCACAGGGCTGTCAAGTGTTTAGCTTTAAACATCCGAGCGCATCGGAACTAGAACATGATTTTTTATGGCGCACTTCGCAATGTTTGCCGGAACGGGGCCGGATTGGTATCTTCAATCGTTCTTATTATGAGAGTGTGTTAATCGTTCGCGTCCATCCAGAAATTCTGCGTGCCGAGAATATTCCTTATGAGCGACTTGGCAAAAAAAATATTTGGACAGAACGATACCAGTCGATTGTGGAAAACGAAAACCATCTTTATCGTAACGGCACACGTATCATTAAATTTTTTCTGCATTTATCCGAAACAGAGCAAGCCAAGCGATTTATTGATCGTATCGACAATCCGGAAAAAAATTGGAAATTCAGTAATGACGATATGACGGAGAGAAAGTTTTGGCGGGAATATATGCAAGCCTATGAGGCCTGCCTAAGCGCAACCAGCACAAAAAATGCACCCTGGTATGTGGTGCCAGCTGACGACAAGGACAATGCAAGCCTGATTATTTCTCAGGTCATTTTGGATACCTTCAAGTCCCTTAAGATGCGCTACCCTAAAACAGATAAAAAGCGACAACAGGAATTGTTGGCAATTCGTGAGCAACTCGTGAGCAATTAAGGAAGTGAGTTTTACGTGTATTTAGTTATTTTATTTGAAAAAACACCCGCAATGATATTGCGGGTGTTTGGTTTGCAGTTGCATCTAGCTTAGTTAAGTTTACTTCCTGTCGTGTCCACGTTCTTCATCCTTATCATTGCCCCGATCTTTTGACTTCTCGTTTGGTTTTTCACGGCGTTGCTCTGCTTGCCGCCCCCGATTTAATTCTTGGGCAGCTGGTTGATCATGGACTGGCTTTTCAGGCCGCTGTACTCTGGTATCTTGCTGGCGCTGCTCTGGCACGCGCTCACGTTCTGGCGCATGAATTTGTGGCTGCACCGGTGGCGCTACTCTTTGCGGCTCAGCTCTGACGGGCGCAGCTTGGGTGGCTCGCTGATTGTCATGCGGATTGTCGCGTTGATTGGCCCGCTGATTTTCTCGTTGATTCTCTCGTTGATTTTCGCGCTGATTGTCGCGCTGATTGTCACGGGCGTCGCGTGTGGCAGTTTCTCTCTCCAGCACTGCATTTTGCTCACGTGAATTCACACGCGGCTTACGTTGATCTGCCGTAGGTTGGGCAGGCGTAGCTTGTCTGCCTTGTGTCTGCATTTGCTGGCGCACCAGCGGGTCATGCGGCTGGTAGCTGTAATTTTTGCTTTGTAGTGTCTGCTGTTGAGGTAATTGTGGATATCTATCCCCGCTGTAGTTACGCTGATACAGCGGTAACGGAGGGCGTACATAGGGCGTGTTATGGTCCCATCTATCCCATCCCTGGCGGCGTTGCTGCCATTCATTGCCCCAGTGTTGATTCCAGCGTGGTGCAGAGTCTGCCTGCCATCCGCTAAAATAAATCGGTGCACGGACGTAGTAACGTACCGGAATTCTGAGGATAAATACAGGTACTAAATATCTATCTACCAGTGTCCACGGTCCGTTATACCAGGAACTAGTGTACCAATCATCGTTCTGATAGACCCAGTACATACCGTCATAGAAGAAATAATTGCTATCCATTTGCGGCGCGTAATACACAGGATAGCCAGGTACCGGAATCAGCTCAGGGTATAAGCGTAGATTGATGCCGATATCTACGCTGGGAAAACCAAGACTGATATTGACTTGCGCCACCACCGGCGCAGAGCAGGCAAGCATACAAATTAAAATGAGTTTATTGCGCATGATAGTTTCTCCCAGTTATTGAATAATCAAACATCAATCTCGTATCGATTCCTTGGAATTTAATGAGAATTCAATATGATGAGTTGGTTGATTTAGTTACTTGAGACTACGAAGTTTTAGTATTTTGGTCTGTGCGCTATCGCACTTTGTGAACGCTAAAAAAAGGCATTAAGAATTCAGCGCCTTGCGCACAGTTAGATAACTCAACCGCCGCACCCCCATCCTAACCTTCCCCCTCAAAAGGGGAAGGGACTTGGCACGGCAATCTCAAGTTATCTTCATATAGCAAGCACAGCGCCTGCGGAATACGAACTCGGTCTTGGATCAAATAAATATGTTTCAAGAATAAATTATTCATGCCGCAAGGCTTCAATTGGATCTAACTGCGCTGCTCGCCGTGCTGGGAAATAGCCGAACAGCACGCCGATGCCGGCAGAGAATATAAACGACATCAGGTTAATGCTTAAGTTGAATAGGAACGGCACATCCATCACGTCGGCCAGAATAAAGGATGCGCCCGTGGCGAGTACGATACCGATCACGCCACCGAGTGCCGCCAGTACCACGGCCTCGATCAAAAATTGCATCAGTACTTCGCGCTCCAGTGCGCCTATCGCCAGCCGCAGACCTATCTCACGGGTGCGTTCGGTGACGCTGACCAGCATGATATTCATGAT
>JAZJYB010000014.1:4464-7450 GCA_040390685.1 Pseudomonadota bacterium
CCAACAGACTCACGGCGGCCACTGCGCCGAGCAGGGTGGTCATCACCTTGGTGGTGCCAGAGAGCGTATCGGCGAGTTGCTTGGTGTCTAACACATTAAAATTATCGTCATCGCCCTGATGCAGTTTGCGGCGCTCGCGTAACAATTGCGTCAGACTTGATTTGAGCACTGTGCTGTCGCTGCCATCCTTCATCGATACCAACAGCGTTGCCACGCGCTGATTACCGGTTACACGGCGTTGCAAAGTATGCAGCGGCACCACCACTACATCATCCTGATCATTCCCCATGGCGGCCTGGCCTTTGGATTTCAAGACACCTATCACGACGCAGGAAAACTGCTTAATGCGTAACTGTTCTCCCATGGCGCTACGGGCATCGAATAATTCGCGGCGTACAGTTTCGCCGATCACACAAACCGCAGAGCCTGCCTGCAACTCGGCATCTTCAAACTGGCGGCCTGTTGCCAGCGTCCAATTGCTGGTCTTGAACCACAGGTTATTGCTACCGGTAATATTGGTCGTCCAATTGCGCCCGTTGGCGACGACTGTGGTATTGGTGCGTCCTTCCGGTGCGACGGCTTGTATGCCGCCGATTTGCGATGAAATTGCTTCGGCGTCGGCTTCTTTAAATGAGGGCGCACCGCTACCACCGCCGCCAAATCCCTGACGCTGTCCAGGACGCACCATCAACAAGTTTGTGCCTAAACTGGAGATTTGATTTTGCACTGCCATGGTCGCGCCATTGCCCAGCGTGACCATCGTGATCACGGCGCTGACACCGATCACTATCCCGAGTATCGTCAGGAAAGAGCGCAGCAGGTTGCGCCGGATAGAGCGTATCGCAAGTAAAAAAGTAGCTAACAACATTACGCTGACTCAGTTGGAACTGATGAAGGAAACGGTGGCGCAACTGGTGGTTCAATAGCTGTTGGATGCGGGTTACTGGTATCGCTGTCGAGCATGCCATCGACAAAGTGCAACATGCGTTTGGCATACATTGCCATATCCTGTTCATGCGTCACCATCAAAACCGTAATGCCGTGATCTTGATTGAGTCGCGACAGTAGCTCCATGATTTCCCGGCTGCGCTGAGTGTCGAGATTGCCGGTAGGCTCATCGGCCAGCAGCACTGCCGGTTCGGTGACAATGGCGCGGGCAATGGCAACGCGCTGTTGTTGCCCGCCTGATAGCTCGGCCGGCGTATGGTGCTCCCAGCCCGCCAAGCCGACGGAAGCGAGCGCTTTGGCAGCGAGCTCTTGCCGACGGGCTGCGCTTTCGCCGCGATACAGCAGCGGCAGTTCAACATTCTCTTGTGCGGAGGTGCGTGCCAACAAATTAAAACCCTGAAACACGAAGCCCAGATAGCCGCGACGCAGCCGCGCGCGTTGATCCCGTGAAAGTTTTTCTACATGCAGGCCCTTGAACATATATTCGCCCGCCGTAGGTGTATCGAGGCAGCCAATAATGTTCATCGCGGTCGATTTGCCAGAGCCGCTGGGGCCCATGATGGCGACAAATTCACCCGCGTTAATGTCGATGTCTACGCCTTTTAATGCCATCAAAGCAGCTTGACCGCTGCCATACATTTTAGTGACGGCACGTAGTCTGATCAGTGGCATATCGGGCACGACTTGCGTAACCGAGGTCGGTGCGGCAGGTGACTCCGGCGTGTCGATTTTCGTGGCACTCAGCGCGGTATTCATGGCGTTGCACTCGAGCGTTGATCGGTAATGACTTGCATGCCAATCTGTAAATCGCCAGAGACGATTTCCGTCATCTTGCCATTGCTGATGCCCGTCTTGACACTTACTGCAACCGGTACACCATCGCGCAAAATCCAGACCTGGCGTGCGCCGGAAGTATTCACGCCACTGGCCGCTGATCTGCGCGGCGCCCTAGTCTGGCCTCGCGGCATCAGCTTGGCGACGATACCGCTACTAGCCGCTGCCTTTGTCGCATTTTTTCCATTCTGTGACGGCGTAAAGCGTAATGCCGTGTTCGGCACCAGCATCACATCATGCCTTTCGTTGGCAATGATATTGGCGGTGGCGGTCATGCCCGGGCGCAAACTCAAGTCTGTATTGTCTACACCCAAGTAAGTAATGTAGGTGACCACGTTTTCGGTAATGGTAGAGCCAAATGCGACGCGAGTAATCTCTGCCGGATATTTTCGGTTGGCATAGGCACTCACCGTGAAGCGTGCTTTCTGACCGATCTTGACCGAGCCAACGTCTGCTTCATCAACATTCACCTGTAAGCGTAGCTGGTGCAAGTCTTCGGCCAGAATAAACAAGGTCACTGCTTGCAAAGATGCGGCGACGGCATTGCCCGGGTCTACCGTGCGGGTCAGGATAACGCCATCAGTCGGTGCGCGTATCGAGGCCTTTGATAGATTGGTGTCATCGGTCGATAAGGTAGCCTTGGCGCTGACCACGTTGGCGCGTGCGCTTAATTCATTCGCCTTGGCACGCGCAAACGTGGCGCGGGCAGTATCCAGCTCCGCTTTTGACGGCACTTTGCCACTAGATAATCGTGCGACTTCTTCCAGTCGTGCCAGATTGCCCTGCGCTTCCTGAACAGTGGCAGCGGCCAATGCGACTGCAGCATCGGCTGAAGCTAGCGCAGCACGCGAACGTACGATCTGGTCGTTGAGTTTCGCAGTATCGAGTTCAACCAGCACCTGGCCTTTTTTGACGACATCGTTGACGTCTACCAACACGCGCGAGACCGTGCCCGAAAGCTCACTGCCGATATTCACTGAGCGGGTCGGCTGTAAAGTGCCGTTTGCGGTGACCGTTAGCGTCAGGTCGCCTTTGCCTACCGCCTCAGTATTGTAGCTGGGCGCTGCATTGGCATTTTGTTGCTCCAGCCAAAAATACAGTGCGACAACGATGAGTAGGATTGAACCGGCAGAAATCCAGATAAAAGGGCGCTTCCACCAGCTCGCCTTGGCTGGATCTGCCAACAAGGCAAGCGTGTCTTTGC
>JAZJYB010000015.1:0-14422 GCA_040390685.1 Pseudomonadota bacterium
TATCTGCGTCTGTATTATGGACAAGGGATTTCTACCCATCATTTAGGGATTATTGCCGAAACGAGCCCTAAAGAAGCCTTGGAATTTCTTGGCAACAAAGTCTGGCTATTGTTACTTGTTGCAATAGCAATTTCAAGTTGGTGGTGGAGCATCTTTCAATTGCTTAGGCGAAACCGTGTTTTGGAATGGCGCCATTGGTCACGCTGGTTAACTTTAGCGCTCGCTTTCACAGGCGCCGGTGTTTGGATTTATGGTGAAGCTGTCGGCGTTTCTAGCGCGCCAGCTTCAATCTCAACAAACGGCAGCTCGGCACTTGACTCAAATTCAAGCAGTGAGGAAGACGCCTCCGAAGTCTCATCCAGCAGTTCTTCGCCAACAATGAGCGCGAGCACCACACAAACAGTGTCGGCATCAGCGAATCTTACTTTTGTAGAGAAAATTTCCGCTCACCTGCCTGATTTACCATACTGGGCGAAAATCCCCTATGAATACGAAACCATAGCCCGTACCTGGCCGTTTGGCTTAGGCTTACACGCGGCTGATTTTTGGAAAGAACGCCGCTACCTGTCGAAATTAGCTGAGAAAAGCCGTGACTTTCGATTCAACGCAACTCAAGTGCTGGGCAGCGATCTGGCGCAAACCATCATCGTAGTAATTGGTGAATCCTCAAGATATGATCGCTGGAGTCTCAACGGTTACGAGCGCAAAACCAACCCTTTGTTATCTCAAGAAACCAATCTGGTCAGTTTTGAGGATGTTGTGACAGCGGTAGCCGCGACCCGTTTATCGGTACCCATCATCGTCTCACGCAAGCCCGCCGCACAAAGTCTCAAGGCAGGCTTTTCTGAAAAATCATTCCTCAGCGCGTTCAAAGAGGCCGGCTTCAAGACTTTTTGGTTATCAAACCAAATGAGTTTTGGTGAATTTGATACGCCCACATCGGTCTTTGCCAAAGAAGCCGACGTCACTCAATTTATGAATCTGGGCGGCTTCACGAATAGCTCGAATTACGATCAAATATTACTTGAGCCTGTACAGAATGCGATTCACGATCCGGCACTTCGAAAATTGATAGTCTTGCACACCCTTGGCAATCACTGGAATTACAGCCACCGCTATCCAAAAGAGTATGACAAATGGCAGCCATCGCTTTTTGGCGTGAGCAATCCAGCCTATACAGATTTAAAGAACAAGCAGGCATTAAATAATAGTTACGACAATTCCATCCTATATACCGACTGGATGTTATCGCAGCTAATCGATCAACTCAAAAAGACCGACCAGATGACTTCGATGCTGTATGTTTCCGATCATGGGCAAACGCTGTATGACAATAGCTGCAACCTGGCGTTTCATGGTCACAACACCCAATTTGAATTTCATATTCCTGTCTTCATGTGGTTCTCAGATAAATACAAAAATCTGCATCAAGACAAAATTGCGCAACTCTATAAACATAAAAAAGCAAAACTCTCGACAGAAAATGTTTTCCATTCCCTGTTGGATTTGGCCGATATCAGGTATCCCAACGACAGCCTGGAATGGAGCTTTCTCAGCCCTACTTTAAAACCACACACCCGCTATGTGGATAGCTATGGCTGGACCAATTATGACGACGCCACATTTAAAGGTGATTGCCGCGAAGTGATGGACAAAAAAACACCTTTAGTGCAGGAAAAATAATCGCCGTCTAGAAGGAGCAGATTCGTTGATAGATAGTCATTTCTAACTTACACTACCAGCATGCTGCGAGAAAAAATACCAACTCTAACGTTCCCTGAACAAAATCAGGGCAAGGCCTTCGCAGAAGGTGACTGGTTGGTGCATATTCTCTCACTCAGGCAAGTGATGGATGCGCTCAAAGTTCAACTTGAACATGCCAGCTTGCAAGCGAATCTGGAATGGGATTTGACGAAAATTTCTGCCTTGGATCACATCGGCGCACAGATGCTATGGCAGGCCTGGGGTAAAAAACGCCCCGCAAAATTGACCATAAATTCAGTACATGAAAGCTTGTTCCACCGTTTGGAGCAAGTCAGTAAGCTGGCAATTCCTATAACCCCAAAAGCCAGGCTCACGCGGGTCATGCGCCTTGGCACTCTCATGCTTGGTTTTTTTGAGCACTTATTTGGCTTTGTGATCTTGCTTGGGCAATTGGTGCTGGATATTGCGCGCTTTATCCGCCATCCAATGAAAGGCCCATGGAAGGAACTTTCTGCAAATATCTATCGCACTGGTTTTCAGGCGTTGGGAATTACCGCCTTAGTCGGTATGTTAATTGGGGTTGTGCTTTCGTATTTATTTGCCCAACAATTAAGTACCTATGGCGCAGACGTAATCATCGTTAACATCTTAGGGATAAGCATCATCCGGGAACTCGGCCCTATGCTTGCGGCGATTCTGGTGGCAGGACGCTCTGGCTCGGCAATCACGGCGCAAATCGGTGTGATGCGGGTAACCGAAGAACTCGATGCAATGCGTGTCATGGGCATCCCGCAAGGCTTTCGATTGATCATGCCTAAAGTGTTGGCGCTGGCGTTGGCGATGCCGCTCATCATCATCTGGACTGACATGATGGCTATCCTTGGAGGCATGATTGCGGCCCAGATTATCTTGGGAATGTCACCGGGATTTTTTTTGCACAAACTTCCTGAAGCGGTTGATTTAATCAATTATTGGATTGGCCTAGGCAAAGGCGTTGTATTCGGTATTTTAATCGCCTTGGTGGCCTGTCACTTTGGCTTGCGCATTCAACCGAATACAGAAAGCTTGGGGCAAGGCACCACAAGTTCTGTGGTTACCTCGATCACGGTCGTGATTATTGCAGATGCCGTGTTCGCGATTGTCTTTAGCAACGTGGGGTTTTAGTCATGATCGATGCAATCATCGACATCCAAGATCTGCGTACCCAATTTGGCCGCACGGTGATTCATGATCAACTCAATTTGCAGGTAAAAAGAGGAGAAATTCTTTCTATCGTCGGCGGCTCTGGCGCAGGAAAAACTGTCCTCATGCGGCAGATGTTAGGTTTGCAAGTTCCTATCCGTGGAACGATAAAAGTATTTGGTGAAGATTTACACGATCCCAAGCAACAGCACCTTGATTATTTGCGCAAACGGTCTGGCATGTTATTTCAACACGGTGCGCTGTATTCGGCACTTACGGTATTTGAAAACGTCGCACAGCCAATGCGCGAGCTGGGTACTTTATCAGAGCAATTGATCACCGATTTAGTGTATTTAAAATTGCAGATGGTGGGTATTAATTTTGAACATGCACGTAAGATGCCATCCGATTTGTCGGGCGGGATGATCAAACGTATCGCTTTGGCACGCGCGCTCGCGCTTGATCCTGAATTGCTGTTTTTAGATGAACCGACTGCTGGATTAGACCCCGATCGTTCGGACAGTTTTGTTAATTTGATACTCTCGCTGCATCACCAATTAGGCTTAACTGTGGTGATGGTGACACATGATCTCGATACCCTGTTTGCACTTTCAAACCGCATAGCCGTGTTGGCAGAAAAGAAGGTGGTGGTGATAGGCACGCCGTCTGAAGTGGTGCAATACTCACATGAATTCGTTGAAAAATTTTTCCTTGGTGGCCGAGGTCGACGCGCGATGCAGGTTTTACCTCTCTTGCCTAAGACGTATCAGTAAGGGTAAATGAGCGCAAATGAGACCAAGTGGGCCCAAGTAAATATTTAGGAGAAGCATATGGAAAGCAGAGCACATGCCCTTTGGGCCGGATTTTTTACTATCGCGCTGGCCATCCTGACGACGATATTCGCACTTTGGTTAGGCAAGGACAACATCCTGCGCACGCCATACATGATCGCCACAAAACTCTCAGTCGCAGGTCTTAATTTGCAAGCCGCGGTACGCTACAAGGGGATCAAGGTCGGCACCGTCAGCGACATAGATTTCGACGAAAAAAATCCTGGCCAGATACTGCTCAAGCTCGACATTCTGGCGGATACTCCGGTCACCGCCAACACCTTCGCTACGCTGGGTTACCAAGGAGTGACCGGCATCGCCTATGTGCAACTTGATGAAGACAACAACTTACCCGCCACACTGGCTGGCGGGAGTAAAAAGATCACCCTAATCCCTTTACGCCCGGGCTTGATGCAGAATTTGGAACAGCATGGCATGGCGATATTGGCCCAGACCGAAGAGCTTAGCAAACGCCTCAACAATCTGCTCGATGCGAATAATCGGCAATCGCTGATCAGCGCAGTTGATAACATTGGCAAAGCCGCGGCCGCCTGGAAAACCATACCTGGCCAGCTCGAACCCGTGCTCAGTACTTTACCCGAACTGGTCAGCCAAACCCGCAGCAGCGTAGATGCGTTCAAGGTGTTTTCTGACGATGCCACAATCACCAGCACAAACATTCGCGCACTCTCGAATAGCTTGCAAGGAAATGACGGCTCCTTTGCCAGACTCAATCTCACAGCAGACCAGATCGGCAATAGCCTGACGCTGGAGACACTGCCAGGTATCAACAACTTAAGTCGTGAAGCGCGCAGCTCGGTACGTTCGATTAATCGGGTGGCTGAGACGCTCAATGCAAGACCGCAAAGCCTATTTTTTGGCAACACAGCAGTTGCGCCCGGCCCGGGCGAAGCCGGCTTCACCGTACCTAAAAATGCCCCTAAAAACGCCGCTGGAATTGCACCCGAATTTGCGCCAGAATTTGCACCCAATTAAGCCAAGGATCATCATGTCACTCCCCCTCTTTTCACTAGTTGGATTTGGCTGCATCACACATCGCGCCAGCAAGCTTAGCCTGACTCTACTAGTTATTGGTTTGCTGCAAGCCTGCGCCAGCGGAACGCAAAGCTCTAGCCTGAGTTATGACTTTGGAACAGTAGCCAAGGAAAACAATGCGGCGCCAAGCAAAATCGCCATCAGCCTCGCCGATGTCAGTGCGCCTGCCACTTTAGACAGCAATGCCATGTTGTACCGTCTTGCGTACGACAACGCTCAACTGCTGCACCCCTACGCGAACCATCACTGGAGCATGCCCCCTGCGCAATTATTTACACAGCGTTTCAAATCAAGGATCGCAGCGACGGGCGGCACTGTCCTTGGCGCTACCGATGGGGTCGCCGAATTGCCGGTCTTGAGAATTGAAATGGACGAATTTTCTCAAGTATTTACCAGCACAACGCAAAGTGAGGCAAAAATTGCGCTGCGCGTCACTCTCATCAAGAAAAACAAATTGATAGCGCAACAGTATTTTGATTTAGCGACCGCGTCTGCCAGTGCCGATGCCAGCGGTGGTGCCAAGGCCATGCAAGTAACTGCAGACCGCAGTATTAGCGCCATCCTGGCTTGGCTACAGACACAGCAGATTAATTAATAGTACAGCGCCACTCAGTCCACATGAACCCTAACAACGACAGCAAAGCTTCGCCGTTTTCTCGTTCCTGCCTGGTTGCCTATCTGATACTGATTGTGTACGCCAGTTGGTATCCTTTCTCTGGTTGGCAAATCAATAATCTCGCGACGATCTCCGATGTCATCAAACAATGGCCGCGTTACTGGTCGATCTTCGATGTAATGATGAACATCATCGGCTACATACCTTTGGGCCTACTGTTCGTATTTGCGCTTTACCCAAGATTTCAACGCATCTGGGCGATCATATTCGCCACCATCTTCGGCATACTGATATCGATGAGCATGGAAGGTGTGCAATATTTTTTACCGCACCGTGTGACCTCGATTCTTGATCTCATCACCAACGCCACCGGCACACTCATCGGTGCCATCGCCGGAACCATGCTCAGCTCCGCCTTACTGGAAAAAGGACGCCTACGCCTTTTGCGCAAGCACTGGTTACATCAAGAATCAAGTCGAGAACTATTGGTTCTTAGCCTGTGGCCTCTGGCGCAGATTTATCCACAGGCCTATTTATTTGGATTGGGTCAAATGTTGCCGATTTTTTCATCCTGGCTAGATGATTTTTTCGATATCGACCTCGACCTTAGCGCCTTCTTGCTGCATGGCTTTGAGCTAGAGGCTGAAGAGTTTCTTTTGTCTGAAACATTTATTACCGCTTGCGGTTGTACGGGGGCAATCCTGATCTGCCTGTTTCTTCTGAATCGACATGCACCCAAATTTTGGCTGGCTTGCCTATTACTTTTGACAGCGCTTGGCAGTAAAGCGCTGGCAAGTGCTTTATTGTTCAGCCCGGATGTGGCCTTTGCCTGGTTGACACCAGGCGCAAAAGCAGGCTTGCTGATCAGCATCATCATGCTATATGGTTTCTCGTTTGCACCCGCCCAAGTTCAGCGCCGGCTGGCCATACTGATGCTAGGCATGAGCCTGGCATTGAGCAACTTAATTCCGAGTAATCCTTACTTTGTGATCAGCATGCAAAATGAAGTGCAGGGGAAATTTCTCAATTTTTACGGCGCCGCGCAATTTTTGTCTATCGTCTGGCCTCTTGTTGCCTTATGGTACCTATTCAATCATTCGCTTCAAGCTCCAACGCATGTAAGTGAAGAGGGAAAATCCTAGAACACCAGCAAGTTTCCACAGTAACGACGCTATACAGCTCAAGCAAAAGCCATTCGTTGTATCATACGCACTCTCTTATGCACTATTACCCGCAACGAAGCAAGCAACCATGTCTGACACCCCCTATTATCAAAAACACGTTTTCTTTTGCCTGAATCAACGCGACGATGGCCGGCCTTGTTGTGCCGAGCGCGGTGCACAGGCAGCACAGGAACATGCCAAGAAACGCATCAAGCAACTCGATCTGAACGGCAAAGGCAAGATACGCATCAATAAAAGCGCCTGTCTGGACCGTTGCGACGAAGGCCCGGTTCTCGTGGTTTATCCACAAGGCACCTGGTATACCTATGTTGACCAATCCGATATCGATGAAATTATCGACGTAGATTTGATAGGCGGTGGTGTAGTCGAACGTCTAAAGATTTAAGTTTAGTCCCGAACAAATAATGAATGCAAAAACTGAATTTTTTTTCATCGCTGGCATGGTTGGCCAGCTTGAATGCGCCATCGATTTGCCTGACCCGGAAGTATTCGCACAACCCTTAGGCTTGGCGCTGGTGGCCCATCCACATCCGCTGTATGGCGGCACCATGGAAAACAAAGTCACGCAAACCCTGGCACGCGCTTTTGTTGCGCTGGGCTACGCTACGGTAAGGATGAATTTTCGCGGCGTAGGCAAATCTGAAGGCACACACGACACCGGTATCGGTGAAACTGAGGATATGGCTCTATTGCTTAATTTTATGCGCCAGAAATATCCAGATTTACCTTTAGTCCTAAGCGGATTCTCGTTTGGCACCTTTGTTCAATCCTGCTTGCAACAACGTCTAAAAACAGAAAACAAAGCCGTACAAAGGATGGTCTTAGTCGGCGCCGCCGCAGGTAAATGGGCCATGCCAGATATCCCAGCCAACACTATTTTGATCCATGGCGAACTAGACGACACCATCCCTTTGCAAGCGGTATTTGAATGGCTGCGCCCGCAGGATATTCCTGTGATAGTCATCCCTGGCGCCGATCATTTTTTCCACCGTCGCTTACATCACGTCAAGACTATCGTGATCAATCTCTGGGACAAGGCCAGCTCTTAATTTTTTCCAGCAGACATCCTGCTGATTCGCCTGCACATCCGTTTTTACACCCTATTTTTATTTTCACTATGAAAAAAATTCTCTCTAAAATTCTCTTGATTGCGGCAACTTCGTGCGCCGTTCTAGCCTCACTAAGCTCGATCAACGCTAGCGCACAAACTCTGCCTTCGCCGACGATAGCCGCCAAATCCTGGTTGCTCTTGGATGCCACCAGCTATCAAATTATCGCCTCGCAAGATCCCAATCTGCGCATAGAGCCGGCCTCGCTCACCAAGATCATGACGGCATATTTGGTGTTCTCAGCGCTGAAAGACAAGAAGCTCGACATCAATGCCAAAGTCACCGTCTCCACCCGCGCTTGGAAGGTGGATGCCAGCAGCTCGAAGATGTTTATTGACCCGGCCACTCCAGTCAGTATTGGTGACTTGCTATTTGGCCTGATCGTGCAGTCTGGCAATGACGCTTCTGTAGCGCTTGCCGAGGCAGTTGCCGGCAGTGAAGATGCATTCGTCGTGCAGATGAATCGTGAAGCAGAACGCATGGGATTAAAGTCTACCCATTTTGGTAATTCACATGGCTTGCCTAGCGCAGAAAATTATTCAACGGCGCAAGATTTGTCGGTACTGGCCGCACATTTAATCAGCGATCATCCTGAGTATTACAAAACCTACTATTCGACCAAAAGCTTCACCTACAACAAAATTACCCAGCCCAACCGCAACCGCTTATTGTGGCTAGACCCGACGGTCGATGGCATGAAAACCGGCCACACCGAAGCCGCAGGATATTGCCTGATCTCCTCGGCGATTAGGCCCAACGGCACCGGCCAACGTCGATTGATTTCTGTAGTGACTGGCACCAGCAGCGATCAAGTCCGCGCGCAAGAAAGTTTGAAATTGTTGAACTGGGGGTTTCTGAATTTTGACACCGTCAAGCTCTACGAAAAAGGCCAGGCGATTGCCACACCAGAAATCTGGAAAGGCACGCAAGCGCAAATCAAGATTGGTTTTAATCGCGACCTGTATGTGACCTTGCCAAAGGGGTCGGCCGCCAAATTAAAGCCATCGCTAGAGCGTAAAGATCCTTTGGTCGCCCCGGTCGCACTCAACAGCAAATTAGGCACCATGAAGATGATGTTGGATGGCAAAGCGATCGCTGAATTTCCCGTTCTGGCATTGGAGAACGTCGGGCAAGCCAGCATGTTCGGGCGCGCCTGGGATTCCATCCGTTTGATGTTTAAATAAATCGTTTAAGTTCGATGAACGATCCCCTGGTTTATTTAAGTAGCGACGGCAGCGCCAGCATCACTGCGCTGTCGGAAGCAAAAGTGTCGGTGCTCGACCGGGGCTTTATTTTCGGGGATGGCATTTACGAAGTCATCCCGGTGTATGCCAGAAAAATGTTCCGCGCGGAACAGCATATGGCGCGCTTATTTCGTAGCCTGGCGGCCATAGGAATAGCAAATCCGCATACTAAAGAAGAGTGGTTGGGCTTACTGCAACAGGTGATGGATGCACATCCTGACGCTGACCAAATGCTGTATGTGCAAGTCACGCGTGGCGTGGCAAAACGTGGCCATGCCTTCCCTGCCGAAACGGTGCCGACGGTTTTTATCATGAGTAATCCTCTGGTGCCACTGGCCGATGAAGTGCGTGCCAAAGGCGTGATCTGCGTAGCGATGGACGACCAGCGCTGGTTGCATTGCGAGATCAAATCGACCTCTTTACTCGGCAACGTGCTGGCGGCGCAAAACGCAGTCGAACAAGGCGCGGTCGAGAGCATACAATTTCGCGATGGTTTTTTAACTGAAGGATCGGCATCGAATGTCTGGATCGTTAAAGACGGTGTAGTCAGTGGCCCGCCTAAAGACAATTTGATACTTGAAGGCATACGTTACGGCCTGCTTGAAGAACTCTGCGCCGCACAACAGATACCACTGCAAGAACGCCGCATTACGCGCGCGGAAGTATTCGCCGCTGATGAAGTTTTCTTATCCTCGGCCGGCAAAGAAGTGCTTGCCGTGGTGCAGATAGACGATCAGACTATAGCAAATGGCGTTCCCGGCCCCATCTATCAACAACTGTATGCGGCGTATCAGGACGCAAAAGCCGCGAATTAACAAGATGCCATTGCACGAATTTTAAGTACGAATCTTAAGTAACAAATTAGTAAGTGAAAACAGCCATGAATATGCCAGAAATCCCCCACGATCAAAGCCTGATCGAATACCCCAGCGAGTTCCCCATCAAGGTGATGGGCTTAATGCAAGAGTCGTTCGCGCAAACCATCGTTGAAGTGGTGGTCTTGCACGACCCGACTTTCCACGCTGGCAAAATGGAAATGCGCCCGTCCACCAAAGGCACGTATTTGTCGCTGACGGTGACTATCCTCGCAGTCAATCGCGAGCAACTGGATAATTTGTACCGCGCCCTGTCCTCGCACCCTATGGTAAAGATGGTGCTGTAAGGCTAGCAATAGAAAATCTGCCAACAGGCTGGCATTCACCTTCCTGTTGGCCATGCATTAATGGGAAGTTTTATCTGCAACAGCCGTGTCAGATACGCCGAGCAAATCACGTTTCAGTGAATCTTGCACCGGGTGGTCGCCCAGCCAGATCCTGAAAAATACGCGGGCAAACTGATCACCCGGCATAACTTCTCCCAATCGTGTTTTGTTCACATAGGCAGAAGATCCTATGCCAGGTACGTAATCGAAAGTGATGGTATCGCCATTTTTTACCATGGGAAAAGTGGCAAAAACTTGTCCGAATGAGGACATCTGCAAGGTCACTTCGGCCAAATCCTTAGTAGTATTATTTTTCCTCATGCCCTTGAGCATGGCTGAAGCGAGCTCACCAGCCTCGATATCGCGCAGGACATGCAAGACCATTTTGCGCGGGCCGCCAGCAACTATTAGTTCTGGATTATCGGTTTTTGTCGGCAGATACAAAGCGGCGACATACACCTTGGTAAAAAAGACTGAACGCAAACCAGCGCCGTTCAAGACCAATTCCTTATTCGCCAAAGTAACCAACGGCTCAATTTTTACTTTACTAATTTCAATTGCAAACACGTTTGCCGCAAGCAACAAGCACAGGCAAGCGATGCTAGCGCTCACTATGCGCACTATGCGCACTAAAGAAAATTGGCGATTTTTCATTGGACCCATCCAGAATTAGAGAGAAGACTCTATTTTATCTTCAAAACCTAAAACATGCCATGTGATCAACACATTTTCATAACACTATACATATCCTGCACCCTAGAATTTTTCAACCCGCCCAAATTGCCTGCCGCGAACGCGGTATCATTGCGGCCTTGCCGTTACTAAGCTTAGGGGGTCGAAATGGCGACACTGGAAGAAATTGTCAATAAACAAAAATCAGGTGCGAAATTTGTACTTTCTGCACCTATGCTGAGCATGAATTTGGTGGCATTTGATGCCCAAGCCGCAATTTGGGCTAGCGAAGGCGGGCCGGGTTTTGAAGCGGTAGGTGTACCTTTTCGCAAAGTCATCGATGGCAAATTCATGATACAAAGACTGACCGTCGTGCGTGTTTAATGAACTAAGACCAATGTCAGACCAACAACTCCATTCCAAAGTACCACGCATCACCCATCGTGGGCATGAAGACTACGCCATCACTTTTGCGGCCATGCGTGCATTTACGGATGCGCGTGACGCCACGACGCAAGATGAACTCTGGATCGTCGAGCATCCGCCGGTATTTACCTTAGGCTTGGGGGCAGACCATACACACGTACTGGCTGCGCATGATATTCCGGTAATTCAAACTGACCGTGGCGGCGAAGTCACTTACCACGGGCCAGGCCAGGTGGTGATTTACCTCTTGATCGACTTGCGCCGCAGCCATAGCAAGGGGCGTTTATTTGCCCGTGAATTCGTCCACAAAATCGAACAAGCGGTGATCGACACGCTGGCAGCGTATAATCTCGCGGGTGAGCGCAAAGCTGGCGCGCCAGGAATTTATATATCAAACGGCAATTGGCGAGGTGCAAAAATTGCCGCCTTAGGCTTAAAAGTACGCGGCAATGGCTGCACCTATCACGGCGTGTCACTCAATGTCGCGATGGATTTACAGCCATTTTCCTGGATTAATCCTTGTGGCTATGCCGGCCTTGCCACAATAGACATGAAAACTCTGGGAGCCACAGTCAAGCTTTCAGAGGCGCAATTAGCGCTTGCTCACCGACTACAACACATATTAACAATTGCATAATTTGTTCGACTAGCCATGACCACCGAAAATACCCCGCTCGCCACTTCCGCTCCCGCAGCGACCGCATCTACTCCCTACGACGCCACTGAAAAACAAAAAGGCGCGAGCAAAACTTCTCGCATCCCGATCAAGATTGTTCCGATGGAGCGCCTGCCGAAACCAGACTGGATACGCGTCAAGGCCGGTTCACCGACCACGCGTTTCTATGAGATCAAAGATATCCTGCGCGCGAATAAACTGGTCACGGTATGTGAAGAAGCAAGCTGCCCGAACATCGGCGAATGCTTCGGCAAAGGCACAGCAACCTTTATGATCATGGGTGACAAATGCACGCGCCGCTGCCCGTTCTGCGATGTTGGCCATGGCCGCCCAGATCCACTCGATGTTAACGAGCCACTGAATCTGGCGAAAACCATCGCCGAACTCAAGCTCAGCTATGTCGTCATCACCTCAGTCGATCGCGACGATCTGCGCGACGGCGGTGCAGCGCATTTTGCCGAATGCATTAGCAAAATCCGTGAACTCTCACCGATGACGCGCATAGAAATTTTAACGCCAGATTTCCGTGGCCGCATGGACAGAGCCTTAGAAATTCTCAACCTGGCACCACCCGACGTGATGAACCACAATCTGGAAACCGCACCACGCCTCTACAAAGAAGCACGCCCGGGCTCTGATTATGAATACTCACTGAACCTGCTAAAACGCTTCAAGGAAATGCACCCGAACACGCCAACCAAATCCGGCATCATGGTCGGCCTCGGTGAAACTGATGAAGAGATTTTGCAAGTCATGCGCGACCTGCGCGCCCACAATGTCGACATGCTCACGATCGGCCAATACTTAGCACCAAGCGGCCACCATTTGCCAGTACGCCGTTATGTGCACCCGGATGTCTTCAAGATGTTTGAAGCGGAAGCCTACAAGATGGGCTTCGCGCATGCGGCGGTTGGTGCGATGGTTAGGTCTTCATATCACGCGGATCAACAGGCGCATGGCATAGGCGGATAAGTCTTAAAACGAATAGGAAAAGGCCATCTGATTTGCGATCAGATGGCCTTTTTAGTTTAGATTGTGTAGAAACAGACTAGTAGAATTGCTTGCTTTGCTTGTTCATTTTCGTCTCTATTCAAATAACGATAAAGCGATGTCAAACGGCTTGACCCCGTCGTCCACACGCAGCACACATGTACGCATTCCTGACAAATATAATCGTAAAACTTTGGGCGCGACTGGCCGAAATGAGACGTGAGCTGAACTTCGAAAGTTATATCAATCTTGTAATCTGATTGGTAGAATGCAAGTCAATCTCTACGCCCCTTTTGTCGATTTGCTTATCTCGTCTTTTCCGAGGTTAACCATTTTGAGCAAGGCACCTTAAGAATTTCCAGAGAAAAGAAACCGACCTCTTACATATTTGGTGCCGGTTAATTTTACAAAATTAAAATTAAATCACGTTGGGCTCCAAATGATTGAATCAGACGAGCGTGGATTTCCGAATTGCCTCCAGTCAAGGAACTTCACACAGATGTAGTATTTGGTGTCGGCGTTTATGCGAAAAACACTAAAATTGTTGCAACCTTAGACGAGAAAGCACTTACTGAAGGTCGCCTTTATCTGATAAATGGCTTCACATTACTAAAAGGTAAGCAAGTAAATATCAGCTCATTTTGATAGAAAAAAACGTCGACAGCGATAAGAAATAGGCCCAAAAAATATGATGAACTTCGCTCACTTTGTTCGCAAAGTACATGATAAGTGTAAGTTACAAATAGTAGTGGCGACGGTGCGGAATTCGGCAAAGCGTTATTGTCCCAAGAAAATCGTTTCGATTACCCCGGCACGCATATGGGTGGGCGCGACGTATCTTGCCGTGGTGATGGCAATCGGAACCGATGCACGGGCTGCTCGCCCAATCGAATTGTTCAAGGAAAATGCAAATTTAGTTGGAACGGGGATTCTATTTGCGCACTCCAGGGAATTGGGGGTTGATGCAGTTCTTTATGCGACCAGTATTGACGCCAAAATGGCATATGGTCAATTGAATGAAAAAGATCGCCAGACATGGAAATCTCAATATGAGACAATGCCGGACGGGGACGAGCCACCTTTCCCAGTTGGCGGATTGATTTCCATCCTCCGACCGATTGCCGCACTTGCATCTGTAACGGACGAAGCTGGAGTGTTGATCATTCATTTGGAAGTGGATTCTGAAGGGAAGCCGCGAAAGGCGGATCTATTAGCTTCGCCAACACCTGAATTCGGGCCTAGAGCAATTGCATCAGTAATGGGCGTGACCTACAAACCAGGGAAGTGTCATGGTTTGCCGTGCACTATGTCGATTCCCTTGCGCATCACGTTGATAAGAGGAGGGAATATTTGAAAAGGCAACAAAAGGGTAGAGTAGTTCTTGGTGGTTCAAGAATAGGCAAGATAAAATCAAAGTCGAACGCAGAGAAATCCGACTTTATCATCTACATCAAATATCTCATTCGCAAGCTCACTCCGATTACGCTGCGCTTGTATGGTTATAAGTGACGTTTTCTGAGAAACTAGAAAGC
>JAZJYB010000016.1:0-15294 GCA_040390685.1 Pseudomonadota bacterium
TATTGATGGAAATAATGAAGGCGCGTGAACTCATGGCGTAAGTGTAAACGTTCTGACCATTCCTTGCGATGACATGTTATTCCCAAGCCGATTCTGATTCCGATTCTAAATCCAGTTCGATAGCGATTGACGGCATACACAAGCTGATGCAAGATGAACATCGTTTATCTGCAGATGGAAATGCGAGTATTTTTACTTTTCATTGCTAGTCTGATTGCTTTATTTTTCATTTTTTCAAAGGAGTTACATGATGAGTTCCCCTTTTCAAGGCGCCGAAATTCCCGGTATGGCTTCCATGAATGACCCTTTAGGTTTTGTCAAAAAACTCTGGGGCGATATGCATTTGCCCGGCATGGTCACGCCTACTGTATCGGTAGATGAATTAGATAAAAAGATTAAGGATTTGAAGACCGTTGAATCCTGGTTGAACGTGAATATGAACATGCTGCGCGGCACGATACAGGCGCTGGAAGTGCAGCGCGCCACCATCTCTACCTTAAAATCCATGGGGGAAAGTTTTGCCCAGCAAATGAATACAGCCTCGACTTCAACTGGCTATGCCGCCGCGTCTGAAGCAGCAAAATCGAACGCAGCATGGCCGATGCCTACGCAAGAGGCTGAGCCAGCCAAGGCTGCGGCAAAAGAAGCAGAGCCGGCCGAGCCAGTGGCAAAAGCCAAAACAGCAAAAGCGGAGACGGCCGACAAGTCTGAAACTAATGCGCCGTTTGCCAATCCGGCTGCATGGTGGGGCTTGTTGCAGGATCAGTTTAAACAAGCGGTTAATACCGCGATGGAAAATGATCCCACCGTTGCCGCTAGTAAAGCCAAGCCCGCTGCGGCCGCAGCACCTGCCAAAGCGCCAGCAAAAGCCTCGGCTAAAACGCCAGCCAAACCAACTGTTAAGGCAACTGTCAATGCTGCGGCAAAAAAGAATGGTGCCGCGGCAAAGCCAGCCAAGGCACCAAGTAAGCGCGCCACGCCGAAGTAGTTATTTCAGCGTCGCCAGAGCGTCTTTAGACCAGGCGATGCGACTTTCTTCCAGTGAAATCCCGGCCTTGAGTATCAGGTGCCGGATTTTCGCTTCACGCGAGAGTTTGGGTCGACTAAAGTCCCGCATTTCGATTTCTTTGTAGGTCTGCAAGCGTTCTTGATGCAATTGCATGCGGCGCGCGATTTCCTGCTCAAGGCCTAAGGGCCCGATCGCGGCATCGGCGCGCAGTTTAAGAAACATTTCATCGCGGAGTTCACTAGGGTCGTTGGACTGGCTAGCCCAACTTTTCAATTCTTCCTTCCCTGCCGCCAGCACCTCAAACTGGCGTTTGCCAGCACGGCCACCTTCCACATCGTAGGATTTCACCCAGCCCTGTTGCTCCATCCGTGCCAGTTCGCGATAGATTTGCTGATGTGTGGCATGCCAGAAATAACCGATGGATTTATCAAAACGTCGCGCCAGCTCATAGCCAGAGGACGGTTTTTCCAGCAAGGAAGTAAGCAGGGCGTGTTGTAGCGACATGATTAATCGATAACTAATTGTGGTTTTATTCTATTTTATATGCAACTGGTTGCATAAACCAACAAGTTTCGTTACTATTTTATGCAACCAGTTGCATATTTAGTTTGAATTACCATTTTCATCAAAAATTCTTCATCAAGGAAACGCCATGTCTTTCTACCCCCACCTGACCAAGCCACTCGATCTCGGCTTTACCACTTTGCCTAACCGCCTGCTGATGGGTTCCATGCATGTTGGTCTGGAGGAGGTCGAAAATGGCTTTGCTAGGATGGCGGCATTCTATGCAGAACGGGCGCGCGGCGGAGTTGGCCTGATCGTGACTGGCGGCATCGCGCCGAATGAGCGCGCGCGGCCGATGAAGGGCGGCGCCATGCTGACCACAGAAGCCGAAGCCGATCATCACAAAATCGTCACCGCCGCGGTGCATGCGGAAGGCGGCAAGATCGCCATGCAGATCCTGCACTTTGGCCGCTATTCATATCAATCATCGCTGGTCGCCCCTAGCGCCTTACAGGCGCCGATCAATCCTTTCAAGCCGCATGCCTTGAGCACCGATGAAGTGGAAGAGACCATTTCAGATTTCGTGCGTTGTGCAGCGCTGGCGCAATATGCCGGCTACGACGGTGTCGAGATCATGGGATCAGAAGGTTACCTGATCAATGAATTTATCGCGGCACGCACCAATCAACGCGAGGATGAATGGGGAGGCGCGTATGAAAGCCGGATACGTTTCCCTCTGGAGATCGTGCGTAGAACGCGTGAAAAAGTCGGCAAGAATTTCATTATCATTTATCGCTTATCGATGCTCGACCTGGTCGAGGGCGGCTCGACTTTGGATGAAGTGATCCAGCTCGCCAAGGCAGTCGAAGCGGCAGGTGCCACCATCATCAATACCGGTATCGGTTGGCATGAAGCGCGGATTCCGACTATCGCGACCAAGGTGCCACGCGCCGCATACGCCTGGGTGACGCAAAAACTCAAGGGTCACGTCTCGATTCCGCTAGTCGCAACTAACCGTATCAATACGCCGGACGTCGCCGAGCAACTCCTCGCCGATAATTTTTGCGATATGGTCTCGATGGCACGCCCGCTGTTGGCAGACCCACAATTCATGCGCAAGGCCGAGCAGGGCAGAGCGGATGAAATCAATACCTGCATCGGTTGCAACCAGGCCTGTCTCGACCATACCTTTGCCGGCAAAGTCACATCCTGTCTGGTCAATCCGCGCGCCTGCCATGAAACCGAATTAGTGTATGCGCCGATTAATACAGCCAAGCGGATTGCGGTAGTCGGCGCGGGTCCGGCGGGGCTGAGCTTTGCCACGGTTGCTGCCAGCCGTGGACACAGCGTTACCTTGTTCGATGCCGCAACAGAAATTGGCGGCCAGTTCAATATCGCCAAACAAGTGCCGGGCAAGGAAGAGTTTTATGAAACCCTACGTTATTTTGGCAAGCAAATTGAACTGACCGGCGTGAACTTGAAATTGAATACGCCAGTGCAGGTGGCCGACCTCAGCGACTTCGATGAGGTGATACTGGCCACCGGCATTTCTCCACGGGTGCCAGCGTTTGAAGGCGTCGATCATCCGAAAGTTCTGAGCTATCTTGATGTTTTGCGCGATAAAAAACCGGTAGGTAAAGTCGTCGCGATCATCGGCGCCGGCGGTATCGGTTTTGACGTGGCGGAATACCTGAGCCACAGCGGCACCAGCCCTAGTCTGGACAGCAAAAAATTCTTCGCAGAATGGGGCGTCGATACCAGCTATAGCACAGTCGGCGGAATCTGCAAGGCAGAAATTGAGGCCTCGCCACGGCAGCTATTTTTACTGCAACGTAAGAGCAGCAAGGTCGGCGAGAACCTCGGTAAAACCACCGGCTGGATACACCGCACTTCGCTAAAAAACCGCAGGGTGCAAATGATCTCTGCTGTCAGTTACGACAAGATCGACGATGCGGGTTTGCATATCACGGTCGATGGCGAGCAAAAACTGATCCCTGTCGACACCGTCGTACTGTGTGCGGGGCAAGACCCGAAACGCGACTTGTTTGATGGCTTGAAGAGCGCAGGGAAACCGGTGCATCTGATCGGTGGTGCGGATGTCGCCACCGAGCTCGATGCCAAGCGCGCGATTGATCAGGGTGCACGTCTGGCAGCAACTATTTAAGTCACGGGACTTACGTAAAATCGCCCCAGCGTCGTTGCACTCGCCCGAAGTAGAAATAAGGTACTAAAGTACTGTCTTCGTCGGTGCGCCTAGCTGGAACAATTTTGCGCAAGCCCTAAATTATTGTAAACCAGGGGAATAAGCAATGAATCAACTACAACCAGCGGTAGCCAAATCTCTTGCAGCATGGCACAAGATGTTGGCAGAAAAAAACCTGAGTGCTCTGCCCGAATTGGTCAACCCGGATGCGGTATTTCGCTCACCTATGGTATATAAGCCTTACCTCAGTGCGCAGGCCGTGGTGCTGATCTTGAATACAGCCTTCGGGGTGTTTGAAAATTTCACTTACCACCGCGAGCTGGCATCAGACGATGGCCTGAACGTGGTGCTGGAATTTAGCGCCAACGTCGGCGACAAACAACTCAAGGGCATAGACATGATTCAATTCAATGCCGACGGCGAGATCGTCGAATTTGAAGTCATGATCAGGCCGATGAGCGGCCTCCAAGCCTTGGCGCAAGAGATGGGCGCCAGGCTGGCACATGTGCTGCCAGCCTTTAAAAAAGCGTAGCGCTCGATACTACTGAGTTATTGCGCCAAAGCCTGTTCTATATCCGCCACCAGTTTCTTATCATTCGGTGTAGTGTCACTAGGGTAGGCCGCAACCACATGGCCTTTGCGGTCGATCAAATATTTATGGAAATTCCATTTCGGGGTGCTGCCGGTCGCCTTGATTAAGGCGGCATGCAGAGGATTAACCTCCTGCCCCTTGACCGATGATTTGACAAACATCGGAAATTTCACTCCATAGGTATTGAAGCAAAACTCAGCGATTTGCTTGCTATCGCCTGGCTCCTGTTTGCCAAATTCATTCGAGGGAAAGCCCAACACCACCAAGCCCTTGCTTTGGTATTTGGCGTATAAGCCTTCGAGGCCTTCATATTGATTGGTGTAGCCGCAAAAGCTGGCGGTATTCACGACCAGGGCGACCTTGCCGCTGTACTGGCAAAGGTCTTGCGGCGCTTCGTCTTGCAGACGCTTGAAACTGTGTTTGAGTATATCCGGGCAACTCGTTGTTTCGGCCAATGCCGCATTCATATGGCTGATTAATCCTAAGGCAACAGCGAAAATGATTTTTTTAAAAGAGGGCATGACGGTTCCCGGCAAAGTGAAGGGCACAATCTTAGCGTAGATTGCAGATCTTCGTGTTTGATGGCTTTTTAGCGCATCTGTGCGTGTTAACATATGTTTTTTGAGTGACGTTGTTGAAGCTTAGCGCGATCGATTTATTTAGAATTATTCCGGAAAATGATGAGCAAAATCCTTACAATTTTACCCGCAGCACCAAACGAAATTGTTGACGAAAATGGCCAGCCACTTTTCGGCCAATACGCCGGAACGTCGTCTCAGATTAATTGGTCAGGTTTAGGAACGCCATATAGTCGCAGCCGTTTCTGGCAGCACTTTCACCACAAGCATTGGCAGTACGTCGCACTGGTTACCGATGAACTGTTTTGTGGCATCGCGATTGTCGACGTGGGCTGGACCAACACGGCTTTTGCCTATGCGTTTGATCGAAAGCTAGGCAAACTGCTGGCGAATTTTTCACAAGACGGTTTGCCAGGTTTAACTGCCAAACTGAATCCCTGCCCCGCCTTTGGTGCCGCCAGTCATTTCCGGTTTCTCGGTAATCGGATTGAATATCAGCAATTGCCTGGCACTGCGCAATATCAGCTAAATTTGCACTGCGGTGATTTTAAAATCGATGCCAAATTCGATGCGGAAAATGCCGCGCCGAGCTTGCTTGCGGTCGGGCCGATTCAGGGTGGGAGCGTACACTCAACGGTAAAATCTGCCGGCATGCCTTTAACTGGATCGGTCAAAGTCGCCGGACGTGAATTTGATCTCGCCGGTGGTGTCGCCAGTTTTGATCATAGCAATGGTTTTCTGGCGAGAGAAACCTCATGGCGCTGGGCATCTGCGCATAATTTGGAGCTGGGTTTTAATCTGCAGTCGGGCTATTTCGGAAATAACGAGAACGCGCTATGGCTAGATGGGCAGATAGTCTCACTCGGCACAGCGCATTTTGAATTTGATGCCGAAAATATTCTGCAGCCATGGCATATTTATACCGACGACGGCTTGCTGGATTTGCAGTTTCAGCCGGAAGGCTGTCGCAGCGAAAATAAAAACCTGCTGATCGCCGCCAGTCGCTATGCCCAGCCTATCGGTACATTCAGCGGTTGGGTGAAAGCCTCGGCCGATGCGGCTCCGCGCCACATAGAAAATCTACCGGGTGTGACTGAAGATCACTTTTCGCGTTGGTAATTTTGCGTGATCACCACAGCTTCGCAACGGGCAGCACCAGGCCGGCAAACAATGAATAGCCTAGCGACGTTTTGTTGAGCCCTTTGGCGATGCCGAAGTCTATCGTCATTTGTTTGTTGGGGCTGTAGGCTAGCGCTGTCAGTATTTGCGTGCTGCTTGCCTTGCCATTTTGATGCGAGCCACTCGGTTCACCTATAACTTGCCATTTGTCTGCCAGCGGATAAGAAAACGAGGCGGCCCAGCCCAGTAAATTTCTTGCCGCCGCGTCTTCATGTAAACCTAGGCGCGTGATATTCAGATTGCCGTCGAAGTGCAATTTTTCTATATCTTTGCTGAGTATGGCGTTGACGGTGTAATCGGTTTTGCCGCTGCCTATCGTGTCTTTTGCAGTCGCCAGTTTAGTGCCAAATTCCAGGCCCATGGCCGTGCTGTCATCGAGTATGAACGCGCGCTTCAGCACTATAGAAGTATCGCCGATGCCTCTTTCTTTATGCGCAAATTCATCGCTGCTGGAGACATAGGATTCCCCACCAATCAAGATGCCCCATTCCGTATTCATGGCGAGCTTGAACAGGTAAGGCAGACTGTCACGCCGCTCGTTATCGGTTTTGTTTCGCAACACGCCCAACTCAAATTCGAGCTGGCCCGCCAAGGGTAGCTGCGCTGGCGATGATACAGAGGGGCGGTAGGGCGATACGCCAGTTTCGTCTTGGGCAAATACCGAAAAGGAAAACAAACTGGCAAGTGCGAAAGTCAAAAATTTGATTGGCGACATATCTGTTTGTCCTGTCACTTTAGGCGCTCGAAATTAAGCGCGTTAATTCTAGGGCAAAATCCCCGAAACAACCAGCCATACAAAATCAGGCCTGATCTTGTATATACTTTTTCACAAAATCCAGTGCGGAAACGATGCCGATAGTTTGCCGGTTCTGCGTCACCAAAATATGATGAACGCCATGACTGAGCATGAGTTTGGCGACGTCACTGATAGCGGTATCTGGTGATACAGCGATGGGTTTGTAGTTGCAAATCTCCCATGCGCTAACGGCGATCGGATCTCTTTTTTCCTGGTGAAAGCGCATGATGTCGCGCATGCTAATGATGCCGATGACATGGCCTTCTTCATTTTCAATGATAGGCAAGGCAGAAATACTGCAGCTGCGCATCAGATCTTCAATTTGTGTGATCGACGCATCCATCGTTGCGGTTTTTGTCTGCGCGGTCATCATGGATGAAATTGCGGTGTTCATGCTAGCTCTCCTAAAAATATTTACTCAGTGAAAATTATGCACGCGGTGCCCGCCCCAGACTTTGTTCGACTTCCAGCAAGTGGCGCGTGGTCTTGATGATGCTGTCGGGATTGAGACTGATTGCATCGATCCCGATCTTTACTAAATATTCGGCAAACTCAGGATAATCCGATGGTGCTTGGCCGCAGATGCCAACATGGCGATGATTGCGCCGCCCGCCTTCAACGGTTTGCCGGATTAACTCGATGACGCCAGCGTCGCGTTCATCAAAATCGAAGGCGACGATCTCGGAATCCCTATCGACGCCCAAAGTGAGTTGTGTCAAATCGTTAGAGCCGATAGAAAAGCCGTCGAAGAGTCTGGCGAAGGCGTCGATCTGGATTACGTTGTTGGGAATTTCGCACATGACATAGATTTCCAGGCCATTCACGCCGCGCTTAAGGCCGCGCTGAGCCATTGCTTGCAAAACCCGTTCGGCCTCTGGTATGCGCCGGCAAAACGGGATCATCAATTTGACATTAGCTAAGCCCATTTCATCGCGTACCCGTTTCATGGCCAGGCATTCCAGCGCAAAACCGTCGGCATATGCGGGATGGGTGTAACGTGAGGCGCCACGAAACCCTATCATCGGGTTTTCTTCTTCAGGCTCAAAGTATTTACCACCCAGCAGGCTGGCATATTCGTTGGTCTTAAAATCCGACATGCGCACGATGACTGGTTTTGGATAGAATGCGGCGGCGATCGTGGCGACACCTTCAGAGAGTTGGCGGACAAAATAATCCGCCGGTTGCTCAAACAGATGCGTCAATTTCGCGATGGCGTCACGGGTCTTTTGATCGCTTACTTTTTCTGGATGGGCCAAGGCCATAGGGTGCGCCTTGATATGCTCGGCGACGATAAACTCCATACGTGCCAGGCCGACTCCGTCATTCGGTAAAAACGAAGTCTGGAAAGCGATATCCGGATTGCCGATGTTGAGCATTAAATGCGTCTGCGGTTTTTTCAGGCTAGCCAGGTCGGTGCTGGTTTTCTGGAATGGTAGGCAACCAGCATACACATGCCCGAGATCGCCTTCAGCACACGACACGGTCACCGCATCACCGCTGCGTATCGCCAGCGTAGCGTGGTCGCAACCAACCACCGCAGGGATGCCGAGTTCGCGTGCCACAATCGCTGCGTGACAGGTGCGCCCGCCACGATTGGTGACGACGGCTGCGGCAATTTTCATCACCGTGCCCCAATCCGGCATAGTCGTGTCGGCGATGAGGATTTCACCGGCCTTGAATTGGTTCAGATGTGCCACATCGGTAATCACCCGGGCGATGCCAGTGGTGATTTTGCCGCCCACGGCGCGCCCACTGATCAGCACTTCGGCTTTGCGTTCCAATTTGTATTCATCGTAACTATGCAGGGATTTCTGTGATGCGACAGTTTCCGGGCGCGCCTGCACGATGTAGATCTGGCCGTCGATTCCATCCTTGGCCCATTCAATATCCATAGGCATGGCGTGCCCTGCTTTGGCGCTGTAGTGCTGTTCGATTTTTATCGCTGCATCGGCCAGCGCCAGCACTTCCTCATCATTGACGCAGTAGCGCTGCTGGTCTTCTTTTGGTGTCGGCACGTTATGTATGGTGTCACGCCCGCCGCCTTTGCTGTACAGCATACGGATCTTTTTCGCCCCGAGTGAGCGTCGCAGCACGTTTCTGTAGCCCTGTTGCAAAGTTGGTTTGAAGACGTAAAATTCATCGGGATCAACCGTACCCTGGACTACATTTTCTCCCAAGCCGTAGGCGCCGGTGATAAACACCACATCGCGAAAACCCGACTCGGTATCGAGAGTAAAAATCACACCGCTGGAGGCGAGATCGGAGCGCACCATTTTCATGACGCCGACCGATAGGTAAACTTTGAAATGATCAAAGCCATTTTCGACGCGGTAACTGATCGCGCGGTCTTTAAACAGGCTGGCAAAACAGCGCTTTACAGAATCGATCAGCCTGGCTTCACCTGAAATGTTCAGGTAGGTTTCATGCTGGCCCGCAAAACTGGCAGTTGGCAAATCTTCGGCGGTGGCGGAGCTGCGCACCGCAACCGTTAATTCATCACCATATTCGGCATTCAATTGACGGTAGGCGCTGCTGATCTGCTGCACTAGATCGGCTGGCAATGCTGCGCCGTAGACGATGTCCCTGGCCAGCTGTGCGCGGCGCGCCAGATCGTCAACATCGGTCACATCCAGGCCATCCAGCGCGGCATGCAACCGTGGCCAGGCTTCGGCATGATCGAGTACGTGGCGATAGGCTACTGCGGTAATCGCGAAACCATTTGGCACCCTGACACCCTGTGCGCTGAGTTCGCGATACATTTCGCCTAAAGACGCGTTCTTGCCACCGACCAAAGCGACATCATCGATACTCAGTTCGGAGAACCAACGTATGTAGGCATCGCTCGTTTGCATTATTCTTCCCCGACTTTTTAGCTTGAAGACAGGCCACTTTTCGATGCACTACTAGTGCGACATAAGTACCGGTAATGTCATTTTTCGCATCACAGTACGGGTGACGCCGCCCAGTATCAATTCAGTCAGGCGATTGTGTCCATATGCGCCCATTACCAGTAAATCTGCACCACTGCTGGCAGCGCGCGACAGCAGCCATTCGGCCGGTGCGATCTGGACGTTTTCGTTTCTTTCGATCTCGACCTTGACGTGGTGTTTGGCGAGATAGGCGGCGATATCAATGTCCGGTAAATCATGATCTTCGTCGCTGTGTTCAGAGATGCTCAAGACTTTTACCTGTTGCGCCAGCTTCAGGAAAGGCATGGCATCCGCCATCGCGCGGGTGGCTTCGCGGCCACCATCCCAGGCAACAATAATCGTGTTGAATTTTGTCGAGACTACACCATCGTATGGGAAAAATAAGACAGGCCGCCCGAGTTTTAGTACAAAGCTGATCGGGAAATTATTCCCCAAATCGCCTTCACTATCGGCGAAGTTGCGCTGACCCACAATGGTTAGATCCGCGGCGCGCGCGTGCGCGATCACGGCGGGCAAATCGGTACTACGATAGGCAGAAAAATCTGCATTCACACCAGCCTTGGCAGCTTCAGAAATAAATTTTTCTCTGGCGTGTTCTTGCTTGGTTTGTGCCGACTCTTCCCACTCCAACATCATCGGTTCCCATACCGCATATGGGTCAGACAAAATAATCGGCGCATAGGTCAGATGCAGGCCGGTTAAATGAGCATTATTCTTCGCTGCCAAGCTCAGGGCAAATTCGAGCAGCCGCGACGAACCGGCGCTATTGTCCAGACAAACCGTCATGCTTTTATAGCTCATTATCGTTCTCCTGTTGAATTGAGGAAACACATAACCTAATAGCCCATTGTGCGACGACTATCGCGCTGCTCTTTGCCATAGATCAAACAAGGGTCTTATTTACTATAGAACAAACTTTTGAGCTATTTGCTTTTTTACGATAAAAAATTCCATAAAATTTTTGCGGTAGAGAAATTATTTTTTGGACTGCATTTCTTGATCGGAAAATACGACCGAAAAATGATCGTGAGCACGCACTAATGCTGGCGGTCAACCCGAGCAGCAAAACAACCACGTCGCGCAAAATGTACGTGTAAATAATTCACTCGTGGATTCAGCAGAAATTTTTCTAAAAGAGCCTGTAGTTGCGCGTTGTCTGCAACCTCAGCATCGATTATCCTGTCCGTGCAATCAAAAGCACGCACTGAGAATAGACGGTGTTCTTGCTTGAACATGGGTGGCAGTTGGTCGACAAAAACCGTAGCTTGTAGAGCATTGCGGCTGACAAAAATCGGTCCGTTAGCTTGATAAGCGGAAACCGTTTTTAAATGCTGGAAATTGAGCAGCAATAATTCTTCGCCGATTTCGGCATCTTTCAGACTGACGCGACATGGATAACTGCATGCTTCATCGGCAATGTGCCGGTCAATTCCTTGCACGGCAAGTTCCGCGTCATTGAGGGAAAATAAATGGGTAAATTGTTGGGCGGCGAGGCCGCAGATTTGAAAGGTCATGAGCGACTCCTGGTTAGTGTAGGAGCGCAGTATCCAGCTTTAAAGGTAAATCGTCTCGCCAATTTCGGACGCGCAATTTTGCAGAAAAAAGCGCTTATCCGAAAGGGTGAATTACATGAAAATTGGCGCCAATAGAATTATTTCACACTCAATAATTCAATATCGAAAACCAGGTGGGCATTCGGAGGAATCGATCCTGATCCCTTAGTGCTATAGCCCAGGTAACTAGGAATCATCAGTGTGCGTTTGCCACCAACTTTCATGCCAACTACGCCCAGATCCCAACCCTTGATGACTTGTCTGCCGCCAACCTGAAATGCAAACGGTGTACCGGCGTCACGTGAGCTATCAAATTTTGCGCCATGCAGGTTTTCTGCTTTTGGGTTGTACAACCAACCGGTGTAATGCACTTCAACTTGCGACCCATACACGGCTTCAGCACCGGTGCCGACTTGCGTATCGATTTTGCCTAAAGATGCGATATGCAAGGGCGCCGCTGCAGGTACAGCGTTTGACGCACTGGCAGCAGTATCAGCAGGGACGCCTTGTGCATGCAGCGCTGGCGATAAGCTGAGGGAAAATAGGGCGGCGACAAGGGTGGTAAATGAAGCAGTTTTCATAGTAAGGACATTCAAAGTCTAAAAGACATCATGATAAGGTATTTGACCGCGCCAGAATAATTGAATGAAAAAAACATTAGGTGATTTCAAATTCTGCGTGTATATTGCGCCCTGTACTTGTATCAGGTCGTAATTTGTTGGTCCCAATTCTGCATGGCTGTATCTTCTAGTCGTTCTGTTTTAATTCCTCCGGTTTCATCTCTTGGTTTCAAGTGCCTTTCAGGCAATGTCGCCTATTTTTAAAATTTTTAAGGAATTAACATGGCCACTCAAACAGGCATAGTCAAATGGTTCAACGACGCTAAAGGCTTCGGCTTCATCACTCCAGATGCAGGCGGCCCAGATTTATTCGCACACTTTCAAGACATACAATCGACTGGTTTCAAAAGTCTGTCTGAAAACCAACGCGTTTCTTTCGAAGCGACTGTTGGTCCAAAAGGCGATAAAGCTGGCAATATCCAAGTTCTTTCTTAATCAAGTGTAGGTCGGCAATTATTGTCGACGACTTAGATAAGAAATAAGCTTTCAGTCTTAATCATTGTTTTTTCTGATCAGTAGTTCAGCCAGAGGCACCACGCAGATAGCATGGGTTTTTGGTGAGTGGATTAAACAATATTTGAGGCAAACCTTCACATGTTAGAAAACCGCGGCAACGCGTTTGTCTAATGCGCAGATCATCTCTCACCGGCCAGAGGCACCACGCAGATAGCATGGGTTTTTGGGAGGGTGTAGATGCTCAGTGAATATCACCGCAACGAGAGAATTCGCCCGGCTTGAGCGCCAGCTAAAACTCCAACGCGCATCGATTCTAAGCGGCCAGACCATGCACAGCATGCATCTTGGAAAATGCTTTAGTCGATTTGTGAAGTGAAACATTCGTAGCTCAATAGTTGATAGTGCAAGCTCGAGTATGCGCAATCAACGAAAGGCGGCTCAAGGCATCAGGGGCACCGCGCAGATAGCACGGGTTCTTGGTCAAGCCAGTGGCACCACGCAGATAGCATGGGTTACTGGCGAGTCGTCATGAATGGTAAGCCCGCTTTTAGCGGGCTTTTTGCGTTAACGGCGTGACCAATACTTATTGAACGCTGATCAATTCCACATCAAATACCAGGGCGGCGTTGCCAGGAATCGAGAGAAAACCTGATGCGCCATAACCGAGTGAACTAGGGATAATCAAGGTGCGCTTGCCGCCGACTTTCATGCCTTCCACACCTTGATCCCAGCCTTTGATTACCGAGCCAACACCCAGGGTGAAAGGGTATGGCGCCTTACCTGCTGAGCTATCAAACTTCGTTCCATGCAAGTCGCTGGCTTTCACATCATAGAGCCAGCCTGTGTAGTGAACTGTAAGGCTATTGTTCTTGACTGCGGTGGCCCCTGTCCCGACGAGAGTGTCAGTGATTTTCAAGGCAACGACTGCACTAGAACCGGAAGTGTCAGGTGCTGCCGGAGTTGAAGCGCTGCCCCCGCCGCAAGCGGCGATGCCGGCAGCAATACCAAAAACTAACATGGTGGATGCGATGTAACGTAATGCCTTTTTCATATTGACCCTTGTTCTATTTGAGATAATCAGCCGCGAATTATAGGGTTACACAGATTCAGAGGCAATCACATTTGCGAGCTACGTGTAGACATCAAGTCGACCAAGCGCAAATTTGTTACAAATACAAACATGTCTTCAACAATTGACGAAAGCGCAAAAAACAAAACGCGATAATTGCTGAAGTATCCCGTGACGAGATGCATCAGCAATTCACGCGTTTATTTAGCCTAAGAAAGGACGCTGAAAGCGAAACTTAAAAACGATAGGCAATCGAGGTGTTTACACTTGAAACAGTGCGGCGATCGGTCAATGAACTATCGGCAGCAACATCACCCAGGCGGATAGCGTTGGCGCCGACAGTGGTGACCCAATTCTGGTTGATCGCATGGCGCCAATTTACCCCGACTCCGGCACCGGCAATGCCGGATTTTGCGGCATATTCTGCGTTGCCGCTAGAGAGGGATTGCGCTTTGGTAACGCCAAAATACGTGTTCATTTCATTTTTATTTGCGTATCTGAAACCGCCGGACAATTCCACTAAATCGGTTTTTGTCGAGAGCAGATCGTAACGGCCAGTCACATCGATAGAAGCGTCACGGCGGGCACCCAGGGTTTGGTGCACGCCGGTGTTGATGTGGAATGCACCGTCATCATAATTTAAGAAAAGATTGGCCTGCGCTTCTGGATCGATATCGGGCATACCTATCAATCGATTATGGCTATTACTTTTCCCAAATGATGACTTGCGCCAACCGCTGGCGCTAATACTTGCGGCGGCAGAGAAGCCGGAATGGCTGTTCAGGAAACGATAGCCGAGACCATCTGTGCTACTGAGAAAAACACCGTTAGCGAAATTGGCTTCGGCGAATAAATTCGCTTGCCAATCTGTACTGGTGAAAAGCCGGGTGCCATAACCGAGGCTGGCACCAATCACCTGTTCGGCTTGCTCGTTTGAGCGCTGGCTGGCACGGCTTGTAGCCAGGGTGGCGCTGTCTTCGGCTAAGGCAGGTAAGGCAAAAAAACTGCCGCTCAAGGCTAACACTGCGAGTAAATGACGTTTCATGAGGTATTCCTTTAAGTAATGTGATTCGTGTGAAATCGTTGAACTGCACTGGTTCGCACTATCAACACCATGCGCCGTTGCAAGTTCTGGACGCAGATTAAGCAGCTTTGCAGATAAGTACCATCTGGCGTTACGAAGTTGCGATAAATTGCTGGTGTGGTACTGAAATATGCGCCTTGTTATTCATTTTGAACTTTTTTGACTTGCGCATGATCGCTGGAAAAATGCAACCTAAATTGAGATATGACACGGAAAAAACGTTGTTATATACTTAATTGGAGGCTATATTTATAAATGAGGGCTTTTTTAATCAGGAGATTTTATGAACGCCAAGTTTGCCGAACTGCTTCACTCTGATCAGCATTATCCGCATCATCTGGACAAAAAATATCCCAAGATCGTGATGAATTTGTCGCAGCATTGGGGCGATGGTACGTTCTTGGCGTATGTAGATGGCTTGCTGTTTGACGAGCGTGGCGATAGGAATGGATTTTCTCCGGAGATCTTGGAAGAGATTTTTGCCTTGCAAAGTTACTACCGTACGCTACAACCGCCACGGCCGGTGTCGATAGACACTTGGGCCGATGCGGTGGAAATGCCGGAAAAGCGTCACCATGAATAGTCGGTAATTGTTTTCCACGCCAAGTTGTAAATAAGTTGTAAATAAAACTTCCAGGGAAATTTCTCACTGCTATAGTGCGCACTTTAACTTTTTTAAACTCAGATATTCCATTAGGATTTGCGCTGATGACGGATGCAC
>JAZJYB010000017.1:0-30834 GCA_040390685.1 Pseudomonadota bacterium
TTACCCTTGTACTGTTCGGCAAACAGCTTCTCGAATACCTCGGCATCGACATCAAGCAGCATCGACAGCGCACCGACATAAATGATATTTTTGAACAATTGCCGTTGGCGCGGCTCGGTGTATGCGGCATTGCTGATCTCAGTTAATGGCACGCCGATCACTTGTATATCCGGACGAAATTTGTCTGCAGGTATCGGCCGCGTGCTGTCATAAAAAAGGTAGCCACCGCTCTCTATCTCGGCCAGGTCGGCATCCCAGGTTTGCGGGTTCATCGCCACCATCATATCGACGCCACCGCGCCGGCCGGAATAGCCTTTTTCGCAAACCCGCGCTTCGTACCAGGTCGGCATGCCTTGAATATTGCTAGGGAAAATATTCCTTGGGCTGACCGGCACGCCCATGCGCAAGATCGCCTTGGCAAATAGTTCATTGGCAGATGCCGAGCCGGAGCCGTTGACATTGGCAAACTTGATCACAAAATCATTCACCGCCTGTATGCGTTTCATAGCATTTCCTTTGCTCTAATGCTGGCTCTGCTGACTTTTCCATCACGGCACTTAGCCCCGGCATGGGTAGGGTTGAACAAATATTTTTGCATATCCCAGGCGCCGGTCGGGCAACGTTCCGCACACAAACCACAGTGTAGGCAGACATCTTCATCCTTGACCATGACACGCCCGGTCTTGAGTTCGGCCGAGACATACAGATCTTGCGTGAGATTATTCGCCGGCGCCTGCAGGCGGTTACGCAAATCGGATTCGTCAGCATTGTGAGTAAAGCTGATGCAATCCATAGGGCAGATATCCACGCAAGCATCGCACTCTATGCAAGAGTTGCGCGTGAATACGGTTTGTACATCGCAATTCAAACAGCGGCTGGCCTCCTTGAATGCGGTGGCCGCATCAAAGCCAAGTTCGACCTCGACCCGGATGCTGGCCAGCGCCACTTCAGCCTTGGCCCAGGGCACCTTAAACCTGTCATCGAGTGAAATTTCGTTGTGATAGCTCCACTCATGGATGCCCATCTTGGTCGACATCAAATTGGTCATCGGCGCCGGTCTTTGCTTGATATCTTCACCGTGCAAAAACTTGTCTATCGAGACCGCCGCCTCATGCCCATGCGCGACAGCGGTGATGATATTTTTTGGCCCGTAAGCGGAATCACCGCCAAAGAAAATTTGCGGCAATGACGATTGAAATGTGTCCTTGCCCAAGACCGGCAAACCCCATTTATCGAAGCTGATACCGATGTCGTTTTCTATCCAAGGGAAAGCGTTTTCCTGACCGACCGCGATTAGCACGGTATCGCATGCGACCAGCACATCGGCCTCACCGGTTGGCACCAGAGTGCGCTTGCCCTGTGCGTCGTACACTGCCTTGACGACTTCAAAACGCATGCCGCTGAGCTTGCCATTTGTGTGTTCGTAAGACTTCGGCACATGGAAGTTGATGATGGGAATACCTTCATGCTGGGCGTCTTCTTTTTCCCAGGGCGAAGCTTTCATTTCGTCAAAACCGCTGCGCACGATAACCTTGACTTCAGTGCCACCGAGGCGGCGCGCCGAACGACAGCAATCCATTGCGGTATTGCCGCCGCCAAGCACGATCACGCGTTGGCCGACGCTAGTGATATGGCCGAACGAAACCGAGGCCAGCCAATCGATACCAATATGAATATTTTCGCTAATCTCTTTGCGCCCTGGCAAATCCAGGTCACGTCCACGCGGTGCACCGCAGCCGACAAACACTGCGTCGTAGCCATCACCGAGCAAGCTGCGCATCGAGTCTATGCGCTGGCCGCTCTTGAAGTTGACGCCCAAGTCGAGGATGTAACCAGTCTCTTCATCGATCACCGATTCTGGCAAACGGAAACGCGGTATCTGTGTGCGGATGAAGCCGCCGGCCTTGGCTTCGCCATCAAATACCGTAACCTCATAACCCAAGGGTGCCAGATCACGCGCCACCGTCAGCGAGGCGGGGCCGGCGCCGATGCAGGCGATGCGCTTGCCGTTTTTGGGCGCCACGCTTGGCATGCGGCTTCGAACGTCTTCTTTATTATCGGCGGCAACACGTTTCAAGCGGCAAATCGCCACTGGCTCTGGCGTTGCGCCATTGCTTTCTTCCACCCTGCCGCGGCGGCAGGCGGGTTCGCAAGGGCGATCGCAAGTGCGCCCTAAAATACCGGGAAAAACGTTCGAGACCCAGTTGACCATGTAGGCGTCGCCATAACGGCCTTGGCCGATCAGGCGGATGTATTCCGGGACGGGAGTATGAGCCGGGCAGGCCCATTGGCAATCGACGACTTTATGAAAATACGCCGGATCGTTAGTATTGGTAGCTTGCAAAATATCTCCTGGTAATCGCCAGGTGACGACAACCGTAAAACTCAACCCGGTTGCGGCGACCAGCGTTTTGTTCAAAGGAAAAATAATTTTATTGCACTACAAACTTCAGGATAAGCGGCATGTAACTACGGCTTACCTATGCCAAAATTATGCGCACATTCGCGTGAATTAACAACCTAAATCACGTTCCAACCCACACTCTAATTTGTTACCGCACTGCAGCACACAATGTCTTGCCAGGTCAGCTATTTTCTTCAACGGAACTAGTCTTGAAAATACCAATAACCGGTATTCACCCATGTGCTTAACATCCGAGCAAACTCGGCATTTTTCAAACCTGGCCCTAACATCGCGAAGTCTACACTTTCTTCATCGCAAAGCCGGATAACGGTATCCGCACATGCAGCACCAAACTCATGGCGCTCACCATCAATGTAGCAAACCCCTTGCGCGACGGTATTGTCCAGATAAAAACAACGCAAGCCACCTATCCTTAACAAGGGCTGCTGTTGTAATAATTCGATTAATTCAAGGGCATCAAGGGGATCGTCCAAAACTTGTAGGTCCAGCTGACATTTGGTTTTCGAGAGAAAACTTCCAGCAAAATCCGCGACCAATTCATCGTTATCCAGCAAGGACTGAAGTTGCGCCTTGATCAAGGCAAAATCGCTGGGATTGATACGCCCTTGCTGATGATGCAGTGGACGTTTTGGGTCACTGATCAGCGCACTCCCGAGTTCTTTGTCGATGACAAAATCGGCCAGACCACTGAGCATATCCCTGGCCGATTTGCTTCTGAAGCCGACCGAAAAGCTCATCGAATGTTCCAGCGACACGCCATCATGCGGGAAGCCCGGCGGGATGTATAAAATATCACCGGGTAACAATTCCACATCGATAATAGGATCAAACGGATCGGTATGCAGCAAGGCGGCATGCGCGGCAAACTGGCGGTGATTGCCGGTGTCACCGACGCGCCAAATACGTCTGCCAGAACCCTGGCAAATGAAGACATCGTACAAATCAATATGCGGCCCGACCCCACCGCCGGGTGTCGAGTAACTAATCATGACATCGTCAAAACGCCACTTGGGAAGAAACGAAAAAGGCCGCACCAGCTCCGCCACCTCCGCTGACCAGTGATTCACCGCTTGCACGATCAGGGTCCAGTCTTTTTCACCTAAATGCTCGTACGATTCAAAGGGGCCAACTTCGGCCTGCCACTGCCCCGCCTTCTTGTACACCAGACGCGATTCCACATCGGCTTCAAACGCCAGACCGGCCAGCTGATCGGGACTGATCAGATCTTCAAAGTTCCGGAAACCCTGGCGTATTACGACCGGTTTTTGTTGCCAATAATGTTGTAGAAAGTGTTCGGTTGAAAAATCGTCAAGTTGAAGGCTAAGCATGTCGTGCGCGATATCGGAGGGGAAAGCGTAGTTTTACCACCGTTGCGCGCAGGGGCACACGATCTAGATCAATGATTTGTGATTTTGCGGCGGGCGATTGAAGACGCCTAATCGCCCCTTGTATTATGAATTTGCCGGACGGCTCACCGATCGTATCACCACATACTGCTTGCGAAATTCCAGCCCGCGTTCTGGCCATTTGCTGGCGTAGGCCGTGAGCAAGTCGATGGCTGGCGCAAAATCTTCGCCGTTGACGCGACAATCGGCGGCCAGCTTACCTTCGCTGTCTCGCGAGACAAACAAGCGCACGCCGAGAAATTCATCGGTTTGCAGCAGATCATGAAAGGCCGCGGTGCTTTCGGTGAACAGGCAGCACGGGCAAAACGGATGTTCCTCTTTTTTCTTCGGTGCGGGCAAAGTCGCCAGATGCGCCACCGGCCCCAACACGATTTGGCGGAAGCGCGCAATGCCATCGGCTCCGTCGACCACGCTCATTTCTATCACCGTGCAATCTTTCGGTACCTCGCGCGTGGCATCGAGCAAGGCCACCAGATCGGTCTGGGTCCAGGCGCGAAATCCTTCAGCCATCGCCAGACTTTCGTCGATACCCATGGCATGCTGATATTCGGCGATGCCCTTCGGGAAATACTTGGAATGAGTAATATGAATTTTGGTGCAGGTACGCAACCTGTCTTCGGCCAACGCAATCGATTCGATCGCTTCCGCCTCCAGCGTCATTCCATCGGCCAGTACCAGACGCGGCAACTGCCATTCAAATGCTACGCCCTCGGCTTTCAAGACATCGGCCAGGGCCTGCATGGTGACGGGGTCGCTGTTGATTTTTGCTACTGGCAAATTGTTAGCTCGTTTTTCTTCAACCGATGACGAGGCCGGGATAAATTTATTTTTGAGATTTTTTAAGCGGTTGAGCAGTGACATAAATATTACGTAAAGAAATTTAATTGGCAGTGCGAGATTGCTCGCGTCAAAATAAGCGGCATAAGCGGCATTGTACGATTTTTATGAGCATACTTGGCGTGATCGCCAAATCACGATCAAACCCAGATTCTCGCGATTTGGCAAAAACTGCAGTTTCCACCTGTGCTATACCAGTTAGTCAAAAGTATGGCCTATGATGCCTGGAACGAAATTACCGATACGCCAATCCATATCAGAATTATTCGTTTGGCTTCTAGCTGAGTAACGCGTAAAGTCGATAATAGTCGCATAAGGATCAAAATCGACATCATGGTAAGCGATACCCTTGGCAGGATTATAGTCATTGTCCTGCACGTCGACACCGCTAGTAAAACCAAGAGCATGACCAATCTCGTGAATAGCAATTGTGCTTATTGCCGCAAATCATTTCCCACTTCCTCAGTCTCGCTCAATACGTTTGTCGATTGACGTTATTTGTGGAAGTTTAATTTATTCTCTAGTAATATTTTTCTTGATCAGGGAAAATTTTAACAAGATCCTTAGACTTATTTTCTGAGTCTGCATGAAAATCAACGATCGCAATCTTGCGGATTGCCAGGATTCGATAGAGCGGTAAGGTTTACCATGTTGATCAGTGAAAACTTCACGGTTTGCCGACAGCCTCGCTCTAGCCTGTATAATGGCAAAAAAATAATATATTCTTCTTACATTAACAATATCGAACCGAAGGCTCACTTTGACAAATAAGGGATCATCATATTATTGGACAGGAATAGCGATAGGTGCCGCCCTACTTGCACCTTTTCTAGCCTACTTTGAAACAGTGCAATCTATCGTTTCGATCTGGAATTCCTCAGAAACTTTTGCGCACGGCTATATTATTCTCCCAATAACTCTATGGCTGATCTGGAAGCGTAAAAATGTAATTTTAAAGATAAATCCGCAACCTTGTTGGCTCGCAATATTAGGCTTGGCTGCATGTGGCTTTGGCTGGTTGCTCGCAGAACTTGCCGATGTCCAAGTCGTCCGGCAATATATGTTTGTCATGATGATCCCATTCATTGTCATCGTAGTGTTGGGTTGGCGCATGGCATGGGCTATGGCGTTTCCACTTTTTTACTTACTTCTTGCGGTACCGTTTGGCGAAATTTTTCTTACTCCATTAGTCAACTTTACTGCTGATTTTACCGTTTCTGCTTTACAGTTGACAGGCATACCTGTGCTGCGAGAAGGCAGCACTTTTTCTATTCCTTCTGGCAATTGGTCTGTCGTTGAAGCCTGTAGCGGTTTGCGATATTTAATTTCTTCATTCACATTGGGCTGCCTGTATGCCTACCTTACCTACAATTCGGCTAAGCGTCGGTTGATATTTATCCTATTTTCTATAGTCACGCCGATTATCGCCAATGGCTTACGAGCCTATATGATCGTGATGATAGGCCACTATAGCGGCATGACGATGGCTGTTGGATTTGATCATTTAATTTATGGCTGGTTATTTTTTGGACTGGTGATGTTTTTTATGTTCTGGATAGGAAGTTTCTGGCGCGAATCCCCTGATACTTCTCCGGACTCTGCCAAGCTTGCTGCTCAAGCTATTGCACCAAACTCTACTATCTTGAAGGCAGCAGCAAGTGCCATCCTGTGCATCAGTCTATGGCCTGTTTATGCAGCGTATATTAATAGCGAAGCCGTGAATTCAACTGATGTAAAACTAGCTCAATTTAAGAGCGATTGGCAAGAAGTGCCAGAGTTTGTCAGTTGGAAACTTGGCTTCCTGCCAGCTTATGTCGAAGTCAATCAATCCTATCGAAGCAATTCAACTTTAGTTGGCATGCATCTCGGTTACTACCGCAATCAAACTCGTTCGAGTTCATTAATAAACTCTGTCAATCAATTGGTAAAACGCGCAGCAACCGACTGGCACGAGACTGATTCTTCTTTACGAACGGAAACGCTAGGGCCACGGATCATAAAAATCAAGGAAAGTAAATTAAAAGGTCCCGGACACTCGATCTTAGTTTGGCAATGGTATTGGGTAGACGGAAAATATATGGCGAATTCCTACCAAGGAAAATTTTGGCAAGCCAAGCAAAAATTGCTGATGCAGGGGGATGATGGCGCGGTCTTGATTTTTTATGCGCCCTACGAAGTGAATCCAGAAAAGGCACGAACCGCCATGCGCGCATTCCTGAGTACCAACTTGCCGGGCCTGGAATCAAAGCTAGCGCTCAGCAAGAAACAATTTTAGGCCGATACCAGAAATGAAATCTATTCCCTTGGTCGTCCATTTGATACACAAATTGGATTTTGGTGGTCTTGAGACTTTGCTGGTCGAATGTGTCAATCGTATGCCTGCGGACAAGTATCGCCATGCGATTATTTGCCTGACCGATTACACAGAGTTTTCGAAAAAAATTACGCGCCCAGATGTAGCAATATTTTCATTGAATAAGAAACACGGTCTTGGCCTTGAAACCCATCTCAAGATCTGGAAATTATTTAGAAAATTAAAACCGAGCATACTTCATACCTACAATCTTTCTGCCATCGAATACACTTTGGCGGCAAGCTTGGCGGGAATACCAATACGCGTTCATGCTGAACACGGTCGAGATACCAGCGATCCTGAAGGGACGAATTGGAAGCATAATTTATTGCGTCGGTTATTGATTCCTTTTGTCGACTACTTCATTCCGGTATCCAAGGATTTACAAAACTGGCTGCGCTCGCGCATTCATGTTCCAGATGCAAAAAACCTGTTAATTAATAATGGTGTGGACATCCGTCAATTTTGTCTTAAAAAAAACCATGATACGCTCAGGCGAGAAAGTAATTTCCCTGAAGACGCGTTTATTATAGGAACGGTTGGGCGAATTCAAGATGTAAAAAATCACGCGGGCTTAATCGACGCTTTTATACTTTTACGTGAATTACACCCAGAACAGAAGCCGCGTTTAAGGCTCGCCATTATTGGTAACGGCCCCTTGTTTTTACAAATACAAGCGAAAATTCAGGATGCAGGAATTGCCGATGTCGTCTGGCTGCCTGGGGCGCGTGATGACGTCGCCAATCTCATGCAATCATTTTCAGTTTTTGCCATGACATCCATCGCCGAGGGCACACCAGTTGTAATTTTAGAAGCAATGGCCAGTGGCGTACTTATAATAGCGACCAAAGTGGGCGGCATACCTGAAGTAGTCATCGACAACGAAACCGGTAAATTAATAGCATCGAATGATACTGCAGCGTTTGCCATGGCGCTATCGACGTACTTAGTGGCGCCGGATACCTTGGTACAGCATGGCACTGCCGGACGAAAACGTGCAGAAGATATTTACAGTGTTGAAGCAATGCTAGCTGCATATACAGGCTTATATGATAAGTTGTGTATCGCCAAATCAATAACTTAAGGAAGTGATTGCATCATGTGTGGAATCGTAGGCATGTTTGATATGAATGGCGAGCGGGATATCGATCGCCAATTACTCGAACGCATGAATGAAACCCAATTTCATCGGGGGCCGGTAGAAGGCGGGCTTTACACTGAACGGGCCGTGGGTTTCGGCCATCGGCGGCTTTCCATTATCGATCTCGCTTCTGGCCAACAGCCGCTGTTTAACGAGGACCGCAGTGTAGTAGTCGTGTTTAACGGCGAGATCTACAATTTCCAAACTTTGATGCAGGAATTAATCAACTTAGGACATCGCTTTGCCACCCATTGTGATACCGAAGTCATCGTTCATGCCTGGGAACAATGGGGCGAAGATTGTGTCCATCATTTGCGTGGCATGTTTGGCTTCGCGATCTGGGACAGAAATAAGCAAACCATGTTCCTGGCTCGTGACCGTATGGGTATCAAGCCTCTTTTTTATTCGGTTTTGCCGGATGGGACTTTCGCCTTTGGCTCAGAGCTAAAATCCATTTTGTCTTTACCTGGCTTGCGACGCGACATCGATCCACGTGCGGTTGAAGAGTATTTTGCGTTTGGCTATGTACCAGAACCACGGACAATTTTTCGCGATGCGTATAAATTAGCGCCCGGACATATGCTGACAATTAAGGTCGGTGATTCCTCAGTTCAGCAAAAAAAATACTGGGACGTTCCGTTTAAAGCAAATGTGCCGGCAACCGAACAAGAAATTGAAGAGGAACTAGTCGTGCGCTTTAGGGAAGCCGTCAGTAGTCACTTGATTGCCGATGTTCCTTTGGGCGGTTTTTTATCAGGCGGCGTCGATTCAAGCGCAGTGGTTGCCATGATGGCCGGCTTAAGTTCCAAGCCAGTCAATACCTGCTCAATTTCGTTCAATGACCCGCGTTTTGACGAATCCGTATTCGCCACGCAAGTCGCCAATCAATATAAGACCAATCACCATTCTGAAACTGTCGACAAAGACGATTATGGCTTAATTGATACATTAGCGAAGTTGTATGACGAGCCGTATGCGGACAGCTCCGCGATTCCCACTTATCGCGTTTGCCAGTTAGCCAGAAAACGCGTCACAGTGGCACTCTCCGGTGATGGCGGTGACGAAAATTTTGCCGGCTACAGACGTTATCGCCATTCCGTTGTTACCGATAAAGTGCGCTCTGCATTGCCAGCGGCGTTACGACAGCCGGTGTTTGGTCTGCTAGCAAAATATTATCCGAAAGCGGATTGGGCACCCAGAATGTTTCGCGCCAAGAGCACCTTTCAAGCGCTGTCTTGCGATTTGGCACAAGGGTATTTCCAAGGCGTGTCGATCATGCCCGACAGGATCAGGTCTCACTTGTTTAGCGACAATTTCAGACGTGATTTACAGGGTTATCATGCTTCTGAGGTTATGCTAGCACATGCAGCAAATGCCCCCAGCGAAGACCCGCTATCGATAGTTCAGTATCTCGATATGAAAACCTATTTGCCCGGCGACATACTTACAAAAGTAGACCGCGCAAGTATGGCTCACGCATTGGAAGTGCGGGTTCCCTTACTCGACCATCAGTTTGTTGAATGGGTTTCTGGCATTCCATCCTCGATGAAATTGCGCGGTGCTGAAGGCAAATTCATTTTTAAGAAGGCCATGCAAACTTATCTGTCAGACGACATCTTGTATCGACCAAAAATGGGATTCTCAATTCCAGTTGCCAGTTGGCTGCGTGGCCCCTTGAAAGAAAGAGTTAATGAAGCAGTATTGGGACCGACTATGAGCGCGACCGGCATTTTCAACATGGACTTTCTTAAGGAGTTGGTCGATCATCATCAATCCGGGCGTCGTGACAACAGCGCACCTTTGTGGTCGCTCTTAATGTTTGAAGCATTCTTACGCAATGTGCTGGAAAATCCAATGCCGAACGTAATCCTAGCCATCCCTTAGACCAACCAATTTTTTATTGTTTTCATGAATACAGCGCATACGCCTGATGTAAAGAATGCAGATTTACCGATTACCTCACTGCGTATCGCATTGGTGGGGCCATTGGCGCCCTCGTCAGGGGGCATGGCAAATCAGACGCTGCAACTTTCAAAACTATTGCGTAACGAAGGAATTACGGTGGAGATGGTGCAGGTGAACCTCCCCTACCACCCATGGGTAGAGCGACTCAAAGGTATCCGTGCATTTTTCCGGCTTTGCCCTTACCTGGTTGAATTATGGCGCGCCTGTGGCAAGGTCGACCTGGTCCATATCATGGCTAATTCAGGATGGTCATGGCATCTATTCGCCATGCCTGCAGTCTGGATTGCACATCTGCGCGGCACACCTGTTGTAATCAATTATCGCGGCGGTGAGGCTGCCACATTTTTTGAAAAAGCCTTCATTTTGGTCAAGCCCAGCCTCAACAAAGCCAGCGCGATCGTGGTGCCATCAGGTTTTTTGGAAATCGTTTTTAAAAAGTATGGGTTTGTGCCGCAGATTGTGCCGAACATTATCGACTTCAGTCGTTTTTTTAGCCTAACGCCCGATCTTGACGCCAAATGGATAGAGTCACCGCGTTTATTAGTCGCCCGCAACCTGGAATTAATTTACGATAATGCCACTGCCTTACAGGCTTTCAAGATTATTCATGATGCGGTGCCCTTGGCCCGTCTCACCATCGCAGGTACAGGGCCAGAATTAACCCGGCTAACGGAGCTCACGCAGAAACTCAACTTAACGGACGCAGTCACATTTACCGGACGTATTAACAACGAAGAGATGCCTGCCCTGTATCACAACGCCGATATCATGCTCAATCCTACTCTGGCCGACAATATGCCGATCTCCATTCTAGAATCGCTTGCCAGCGGCGTTCCTGTTGTCAGTACCGATGTCGGAGGAATTCCATATCTCGTGCAGCATAAACAAACCGCGATCTTAGTGCCCGTAAAAGACTCTGTTGCGATGGCCAATGCAGTGTTATCGTTATTGCGCAATCCCGAACAAGCAAGCAGCTTACGCAAGGCAGGAACAGAATTAGTCAGACAATATACCTGGACGCAGGTGCGCGAGCGACTGATGGCGGTGTACGCCGGAGTCCTTGCCCGAAACATCATTGCATCAGATCAACTAGCAAAGTGAGCGCGCAATTGAATACCGCACCGACATTCCCCAGAGAACTGTATACCTCGCTAGTTTCTAACGTGTTATTCCCCCTGCATGAGCGCTTAAAAAAACACAACTCAGTCGCGCGACATCGTGCCTTGGAAAAAAGCCAATGGTGGACAAGCGATAAAATTAAGGCATTGCAGTTTGCCAGACTTAAACAACTACTCATCAAGGTACAGCAGCATGTACCGTATTATCGTGCACTATTCTTAGAGGTCAATTTCGATCCGGAAAAGATGACGTCGCTCTCTGATTTGGCACAAATTCCTTTCTTAACCAAGGCTGAAATTCGCGCTCACACTGACGCACTCAAGGCAGACAACGCTGGAATTTTAGCGCGCTATAACACCGGCGGATCGAGCGGTGAGCCTTTAATTTTTTATATCGGAAAAGATCGCGTTAGCCACGATGTAGCGGCGAAGTGGCGTGCTACGCGATGGTGGGATGTAGATATCGGGGACAAAGAAATCGTAGTCTGGGGCTCACCCATCGAATTAGGCGCGCAAGATAAGAAACGCGCGATTCGCGACAAATTGTTCCGCACTAAATTGCTACCGGCATTTGAAATGTCTAAAGAAAAGCTTGATGGGTTCTTAGCCAAAATTCGCCAGACCCGACCGAAAATGTTATTTGGCTATCCATCAGCGCTCTCGCATTTTGCACGTCATGCCGAGAGTCGCGGTTTACGCATGGACGATTTGGGTATCAAGGTTGCGTTCGTCACATCAGAACGTCTGTACGACGAACAGCGCGATCAAATCGCCAAGACTTTCGGCTGCCAAGTCGCCAACGGCTATGGTGGCAGGGATGCCGGGTTTATTGCGCATCAATGCCCACAGGGCAGCATGCACATCACCGCTGAAGACATCATTGTCGAAATCATCGATGCACAAGGTAAAACTGTAGCTGCCGGAGAATCTGGCGAAATTGTAGTCACGCATCTTGCCACTGGAGAGTTCCCTTTCATACGTTACCGTACCGGTGACATTGGCGTGCTCGGCGATACCGCGTGCCCATGCGGGCGTGGCCTGCCACTGCTAAAAGAAATACAAGGCCGCAGCACTGATTTTCTCATCGCACAAAATGGCACGGTAATGCACGGCCTGGCACTGATCTACATCTTGCGCGATTTGCCACAGGTCCGCGCCTTTAAGATCATTCAAGAGAGTCTTGATTTGACGCGCGTATTGGTTGTGCTCGAAGTCGAACTTGACCCTGAATTACGGATGAAAATAGTGCAAGGGTTTCAAGCCCGTCTCGGAAAAGACGTTGAAATTCAAGTGGAAAAAGTGGCCGAAATACCTGCGGAAAAATCGGGCAAATTTCGATATGTTATTAGTAAAGTAGGAATCAAATAAATTAACCAAAAATACGCAGAATTTCGGTAATTTTTTACGCCTCAATAATACATATTTAATTTTTATTTATTTTCTTGTACAAAAAATTACTTAAGTATTATCACAATTTGAAAAAACTAAAGAAGGAAAGAAATGGAAAGTGCTCTTTTTGCGCTCGATTTGGTAGCAATGGTATTTCTGTGTTTTTGGGGAATACGACAAGACACAAATGAGCAATCCACCAAATCCGATAACTAGGTAGCAATATGCGTGATATTGTTTTACTCGCTATTTTTCCATTATTCATATTCGCCATCCTTAAACGTCCATTTATAGGTTTGGGAATGTGGGTCTGGACAGCGTTATTTAATCCAAATGGATGGGTTTATGGTGCAGCTTCAAGCATAAGATACAACCTTATTTTTGCAGGCCTAACAATAGGTGGCTATCTAATTTCGGGAAAAAAGAAACAATTACAATTAGGAGTAATCGGGTGGTTAATCATTCTATTCCTGGCTTGGACCGCTTTAAGCACATTCTTCGCTAAATCAATTCCCGATCTCGTTTTAGGAGAATGGCTGAAATTATTGAAAATCATTTTACTATTTATTTTTATTTTGCTCATCATTGAAAAGAAAATACACATTGATTTTTTTCTATGGTGTTTGATACTCTCCGTAGGTTTTTTCGCATCATTAGAAGGATTGAAATACATCGCCAGTGGTGGAGGCCATCGCATTGAAGGATTGGCCGGACATATTCTTCAAGATAATAATCAGCTTGCTCTAGCATTTACCATGTTGCTTCCTATTTGTTTTTATATGTTGGGCGAATACGGTAAGCAATCTCGAGTGCTTAAATTCGGCCTACTTGGATTAATTATTTTAGTTGTTACCGCGATTATTGGCACCAACTCCCGAGGTGGATTACTCGCCTTGTCATCAGTTGGCGGATACCTATTCATCAAAAGCGAAAAAAAACTTCTCTTTATCCTTATTGTCATCTGCATAGGAAGTGTATTGGTCGGTTTTATTCCGGAACGATGGTTTGCCCGCATGGACACGATCGCACAAGCAGATGGAGACGCATCGTTCATGGGGCGTGTTGTAGCATGGAAATTGTCTTTCATACTTGCGTCCCAGAATCCTTTTCTTGGGGGAGGGTTCAAGGGACTTGAATATTTTCCAGTTTGGACGGCATTGTCAGAAGATTTTGGACAATATCCTTTTTTCTACTCTGGCAACGCATTTCCCGATCCACGCCGAAGTCATGCCGCACATAGTATCTATTTCCAAGTACTTGGCGACCATGGATTTGTGGGACTCATTATTTTCCTTATGGTCCTCATACTTTCTTTTTTCAAGGCAGGAAAAATTGCCAAGGCCGCTAAAAATGCTAACGGACCAGAATGGATTATCAATCTCGCTACCATGTTAAGATTGTCAATTTTCACCTACGCAATTGGTGGAGCAGCATTGAGCTTTGCATATTTCGACATGATTTATGCGATCTATGGATTAGTACTGGTACTAGCAAATAAATTTATCCCTAATCTAACCAATAATCAAAAGTAGTGATAAACCAAAATACTCTTAAAGGGGTGCTGATTATTCTGGTCATTTTTGATCACAATGAATATGCCCACAAAATATATCCGCTATTTCTTGCGGGCTTCTCGTTTCACGTTATCGGTTTTTTATCTTTGCCATTTCTCCGCCCTGCTGAACCACTAGGAAAAAAAATATTAGAAAAAATGGCGTTTTCTTATTATTATCCTTTTTTCTGGATCGTCTGCGGAATGGCATTACTCAATTCGCTAATAAGTCAAAGTCAATCAACATTGGACTCCAGCGTTTTCAATTTTCTTTTGGCGTTATATAGCGGTAACAGCCAAGTATTGAAACATGTCACTCAAATGTCACTTCTCTGGTTTTTACCTTCTTTTTTTTCATTAATGTTAATTCGCGGTGCATTGGCCTCTAGCGGAAAAGCGATTCAAACATTTTTTCTTATTTCTATTTCTCTCGCACATTTTTATATCGGTATTTTTGCATCCGAAATTCGTAATTTCATTCCTCTCGGATTACTTCCAACAATCTATGCATTTCCACTGATATTAATTATTGTTAAATTTCATCAATCCATCTTTGAAAAATTCAACAGGGCGAATGCTTTTCTCTTAATCATAACTGCATTCTCAATTGTTAAATATTCGCAGATTAAAATGGGGCTAAGTCAGGAATTAGGTTTTGCAATGGTTGCGGACTACAGGAATCTTCCGGCCATGATAGTAAATGACTTGGAGGCGATTACAGGTACTCTCATGCTCTTCCAATTGGCACGCTTCAATTTAGGTCAGCTAATCCAAAGGTCGGGACAAAATAGTTTGCAGATTTACTTGTTTCATGCCTTTATCGCCTTAATAATATTTAAACTCATTGAGAAAAATTTACCAAATACGTCAATGAATATACGTCTTGTGATTTCGATGGTTATCACACTGCTACTGACGTTACTTATTGCTAAATTCATTATGAAGAATGAAGCCCTAAAAAGATTCTTATTTCCAAGAAGTTGGAACGAACTTCTTCACAACGTTGATGTCATATCGAATACCAGAAAGATCTAAACTGAACCTGATACATATGCGCCATATATCCCTTCTGGCAAATAAAAAACGAGTTTTACATTCGCTTACAAGAGCGTTTTAAAATGAATTGACCAACATAGAATGTCCTCTATTCTTCATTTAGGATGCCCGAACTCACAACTATTACCTCAATTGAACCTAACCTTGAAAAATGTAATCTCAAATCACCGCGACAAATGCGATAACTTATTAAAGTTTACTTTAATTGTCTTTTTGGTAGAACTGTTTTCTGCGTGCGGGGGAAATGGGGTAGCGACAAACAGTCTTCCACGCGACGTTACGCCTCCCGTCGTCACCCAACCGCCAAGTGCAAGTGCCGAAGTTATTACTAGTGTAAAAATTCAAAACGTGGCCCTCGCACAAAGTAATGTGCCAATTAGCTTTGGACAGGTATTTGCTAAAGGTGACATCCCATTAAATAACAGCATTAGTGGGAAACTAAGCGATGGCACAAATTTGCCGCTTCAAGTTGACGTAAAAGCTGCGCACGATGACGGATCTCTGCGTCATGCAATTATCTCAACGATACTGCCCAGGATAGACGCAGATAAAGTAGAAACAATCTATTTGTTTAAAAGTGGTACACCAAATCCGACTGCGGTTGCAGATACTCCAGCCAAACTACTGACGGCAGGATTCACTGCGAGTATCAATGTAACTCTCGCTGGGGACATTTACACGGCCTCTGCAGACAGCCTGCTAAAAGTAGGTAAATATACCAACTGGCTCGCAGGCACGATCGTCAACGAATGGCATGTATCAGCACCTCTAAAGAATGCGCAAGGCATGGAGCACCCGCATTTAACAGCGCGTTTTGCTATACGTTCATATGCAGGACAAAATAAAGCAAGGGTTGATATTACCTTGGAAAACAACTGGACTTACGAGCCAAATCCACAAAAATTCACCTATGACGCACAAATTCAAATTGGCGGTCAAAATGTTTATACAAAAACAGCGCTTACGCATTTTCATCATGCGCGCTGGCGTAAGGTATTTTGGTGGGGCGGTGAACCATCCGTGCATATACAACACAATACTGCATACTTGATCGCATCGAAGGCGATACCTAATTACGATCAAAGCGTGGTGATTACTTCGACAGGCTTAAACCAAATAAACAGCAGGTGGGAAAAGGCAGTGACTGACCCAATGGGGCCGGGTTTAGTGGCAACTGCAATGCCTATGGCTGGCGGCCGCCCAGATATTGGCCCTTTACCCCAATGGGAAGCAATGTATTTGTTAAGTATGGACGCAGTTTCGAAGAAAATTACCCTCGGTACCGGTGACCTAGCGGGAAGTTGGCCAATTCATTATCGCGACAAAAATACAGATAAGCCAGTTAGCATTGCTACCTACCCCTACGGTAGTTCTTGGATAGCAAGTCACAATATTGACCCATTGAAAAAAGACTGGTCATTCTCCAGATGCGCAATTGCCAGTGACTGTGATACGTCGCCTTACAACTATACCCCTGATGTTAATCATCAACCTTCAATGGCATATTTACCGTACCTGGTCACTGGTGATTATTTTTACCTTGAAGAATTGCAATTTTGGGCAACATACAATGTGGCAGGAATAAGCCCTGTCTACCGTGAGCATGAAAAAGGTCTCATGAAGGCAGTTCAGGTTCGTGGACAAGCTTGGTCTTTAAGAACGATGGGGCAAGTGGCTTACATAACTCCTGACGCCCACGCAATGAAGCAATATTTCATCGATATGCTTAATTTCAATCTTGATTTTTACAATACAACATATACCTTAGGCCAGCCGAACCAACTTGGAGTGCTTGATGGTTCTGGTAAAGATGCATTTCAAAGTATTGCCTACACAACCGCAGCTGGCTTAAAGACAGGTTTAGCACCTTGGATGGATGATTTTTTCACCTGGAGCACCGGCTATTTGGTTGAGCTCGGTTTTGCGAAAGCAAAACCACTGCTTGATTGGAAAGCAAAATTTTCTGTTGGTCGGTTGACCGATCCCGGCTTTTGCTGGGTAGATGGTGCGTTGTATAACATCACTGTACGTGCGAGCGTAAGCTCGCCCTTATTTACTACGTTTAACCAGGCGTATCTGGCAACCATGCGCGCTGGACTCGGATCAATTGAGAGTCCATCAGGTCCGATGCTTAATAGCACCGGACAAGATTACCTTTCTCTAACTTGCGGCAGCCAGGCCCAAGCAGACTGGCGTACCCAAAATGACAAGGATAATAATGTTAGTCGTAATCCTTGGGTATTGGGAGAAATGCCGATTTTCTCATATTCAGTGGAAGGGTCTCCATCCAATATGCAACCAGCATTAGCAGTTGCCGCTGGCTCTGGCATTCCTAATGCAAAAAAGGCTTGGGATATTTTCATTAATCGACCAATTAAACCAGACTACTCGGTTGCTCCACAATTCGCGATAGTTCCGAGATAAAGAAAGACTCAAAAACAGCCATCATTTATATGACATAGCGCAGTTGGCTGAATTTCAAGTTCGGAGAAATCTGATGCATTGACCCGACCTTTGATGTCATTGCTTCTCTCGTATTAGTCGAGCCACATCTAAAAACAAATCAGGGTACTGTTTAAGACATTCTTGCCTTTCTTCAGCTAGACGTTGCTTATTCGAAGAAATATTTGACGTCTTTAAAGCGTAACCAAATGAGTCGCTCGCATCCACTGCAGTCTTATCAAACATTTTGGATAGTATGACTTTCCCTAAGCTAGCTTTAAAATGACCTGCTTCCCAATACCACTTCGTGACAGTCGACTTATCATTTTTTGCCGGTATGGCGTCACATTGAAATGTAGAGTACCCGCTAAAATCCCATAGGTGACTTCTCGTTTGAGGATAAATTCTCTTTGCTCTCTCAAGCTCTTGGGCAAGTTGCGCCTTCCATTGCTCAAACGCGGGCATCAAGCCTACTTCCTCAAACATCAACAGTATCTGCGCGTGATAAGGATAAATGAGCATATGCAGTTCAGCATTTTCTTCAGATGCAGCAGCCATAATAGTGCGTAACTCCCCCCAACGAGTATCGCTATCTGAGGCAGGTGCAATAACGAACTGGCTTTTACGTAGGTAGTTCTTGGCGTTTTCTTCCGCTCGCTGCTGAAACAAGGCGTAATAGCCTTGTTCTTTCGAATATTTCTTATATTCCAGCAGAGGATTAAAACCGCTAGTAGTGATTGTCTCGGCGTCAGTTTTATTCTGGATGCGCAAAGTTTTTATGCCGTCTGCAACCGACTGTAAAGAGAAGAGAAGATCAAACTGCCACTTTAATGAACTCACAGTCTTTTCTTTTTTTTCTTCCAAGTTTGGTAAGTAAGGAATTTTTTTATCGGTCAAAAAATCAAGAAAATCGAGCCCCAGAATAATCACTTTTGGATGAATATTTAATCCACGCAATTGCTCGAGTTGACGTCTTGACGTATCAATCCCTTTGCCTGGGACTGCTAAGTTATAACTAGAATTCCCTGCTGTTGCGAATATTTTGTCGTCGGTATCAAAGCCTATTTCAGCTCTTGAGTTACCTAAAATAAGAACGTTTGCATTCAAGCGCTTAGCCCCAACAAGTTTGATTTGTTCCTGATAGCGTTCGGGTGCAGGTTTTACATGATTAAACCCGGTTCTGTCGACCAGACCATAAATGCGATATGGATCAACGATGACTACAAACAAAATAGACAACACAACGCCAGATATCACAAAGAGGGTCGTTTTTTTAACAAAGCTTGCATGCTCTTGATAAACAAACATTTTCTTTATTCCTTAGAATTGGAAATATAAAAACTCAGAAGGCCGATTCAGTGAAAGTAAACTGCTCACTAAAAGAACAGCGACCATTACAGCCCACACTGATTTCGGCTTCCACTCCCAGTTGCAAATAGACGTTGTACGAGTCTCTGCCACATAATCAAGGGCAGGAACAAAATGACGCAATAATTGCTGTGTATTGGGCGTTAAAAAAGCAATAAGTGCGGCCAGTAACGTCCAGGCGTACATTTGAACAAATCTATCGCCGCCACCTAAATAAAATTTCACGCCCCACGCTTCCAGTAAATGTTTTGCGCTGCCCAATTGATATCCAATTGCATCGGGCAAACCAATACCGTTGCAGCCCACTGCCGCTCTGCTCAACTGCAACGCGATATCAATACTACTGGCGCGGAAAAAAATCCAAGAAAAACACACTGCAATAAACGTCAACAAAATCGCACATACCCGCCATGCCCGCGATGTCACAGGAATGTGCAACTTCAATGCTATAAAACCCCAAACATGATTGAGCATCAAATACACGCCATGCAGACTGCCCCAAATAACAAAATTCCATGCTGCACCATGCCATAAACCACCTAAGACCATCGTGATAAATAAATTCAAATAGCGACGAGCCACACCTTTACGATTTCCACCCAAGGGTATGTAAAGATAATCGCGTAAGAATCGCGACAATGTCATATGCCAACGGCGCCAAAATTCAATGATATTGACAGCTTTGTAAGGAGAGTTGAAATTAAGCGGTAGTTTTATTCCAAACAAGCGAGAAAGTCCAATTGCCATATCCGAATATCCAGAGAAATCAAAATACAACTGAAACGTGTATGCCAGGATTCCTCCCCATGCAATTAACATAGAAGGATGGTCGGTATTATCAAAAACGAAAACAGCGTGTGGCGCCAAATTATCAGCGAGCAAGACTTTTTTCGCCAAGCCAATGGCGAAGATAGACAAGCCGATAGAAAAATTTTTGCTTGATATTTTATAGGTTTCACTCTCATTAAATTGCGGCATCATTTCCTTATGATGCAATACTGGCCCGGCAATTAAATGGGGGAAATACGAAACGAATAACACATAGGGGATGAAACGATATTCAGCTACTTTTCCTTGGTAGGTATCGACCAGAAACGCTATCTGTGTAAAGGTAAAAAATGAAATACCGATAGGTAAAATGACATGGAGAAGCGACCACGTTGTACCGAGCGCAGAATTGACTGAGAAAATATAAAAATCTGCGTATTTAAAATAAGCTAAAAGACCTAGATTGACTACGACGGAAAAACTGAGCCAACGAAACCGCGCTGGAGCTATTACATGTCCTATTTTCCATCCCATTCCATAATTAAAAACAATCGACCCTAGTAACAAAGGAATATATTCCACGCTCCACCAAGCATAAAAAAATAAAGATGCGATCGCCAACCAGGCAGTCGCAAATGAATGTTTCTTTTTCGCTAAAACGAAGAAAATAATGAGCGTGAGAGGTAAGAAAAAAAAGAGAAATGGAAATGAATTGAAAAGCATTCCGCAGCCCTAGAAAAAAGTTTGATGGCAATAAAATTTGACGCAGTTTGATAAACAAGAGTATCCGCGCGGGAAATTGAATAAAAAAAAACTTCCCGGAAGAGGTGTTCCTTATTCTATATGGATACTGCATAATTGGCATAGTATTAATACACTCGCGAAATCAAAATATGTACCCACATTTTGTGTAGTTGCCGCGCTGAAGAGAAATTTTACGACGCTAACTTGGACGTCATATTCTTCTTTCATGTTAGTATTTGAAAAATATTGTTAAGAACTTTTATACGATTTTATTGACGGCTTACCCCAGTAAGCAATAAGATTCCCTGCTGCTATTATTTATGCGCGGCTATCAAACTAGCGATTCAATTACCGTGCAAAAAAAACCCTCTCGTTTATTATCTCAACTGATTCGTTCAATTGGAAATAGCGTCAGATATCTGAGCAAAGAGGGGCGCGTTTGCATCATTACCTATCATAGAATTCTTGAGCATCGTGATCCATTACTAGAAACCGAGCCTGATGTAGATACTTTCACTTGGCAAATGGAAACCTTAGCTGCCTGCTTTAACGTATTATCGCTGCCAGAAGCAATTAATGCGATCAAAGAAAATAGAGTACCTCCCCGTGCCGTGTGTATATCCTTCGACGACGGATATCGTTCATGTCATGATTTAGCACTCCCCATAATAAATCGCCTTGATTTACATGCGACTGTGTTTGTCACAACAGGTTATCTCGATGGCGGCAATATGTGGAACGACAGGATCATAGAGGCAATTCGTCGTTTACCTGAAGGGCCGCTTGACTTACGCGAGGTAGGACTCGGGTTGCACGCAATCTCAGGACAAGAAGAAAGAAAAGCAATTGTTCATAAGATCAGTGATGACTCAAAATACTTACCGGCCGACACCCGCATTCAAGTGATAAAGAAACTTGAAAAGTTGGCTGGCTTTGTTCAAGATAGTCATCTAATGCTGACACGAGAAATGATTGCAAATCTGTCAGAACAAGGCATGGAAATAGGCGGTCACACTATCACTCACCCAATTTTAGCCAATCTCAATGATAATGACGCTCGCTATGAGATCGTAGAAAATAAACGTGTGCTAGAAAAAATAGTTGGAAAACCAATTACATTATTTGCCTACCCAAATGGCAAAGTGGAAGCAGATTTTGAAGAACGCCACGTTACAATGGTAAAAGAAGCAGGTTATACCGCTGCTTTTACAACGGCGTTCGGGGTTGCAACAAGTGCGAATGACTTCTTTCAAATTCCACGCAGCCGCCCGTGGGATCTTACCCCTTTTATTTTTAGCATGCGCCTGCTTTTTTGGCTTGCTATCAGTTTTGGTAAAAAAAAATAATTTATGTTCCTACTTATATTGACTGACAATAATGCCGTTTGAGGACGAGGCTAATTTAAGAAAACAGCTCGTTTCTGGTGCTAAATGGGCTGCAGGTGTACGCTTTGCTAGCCAGGTATTTACCTGGTCTGTAACTTTGATCATGGTGCGTTTACTCACACCGCAAGATTATGGCTTGAATGCCATGATAGAAGTGCCAATTGAATTGCTGTTCCTATTTAGCACTTTAGGCGTTGACGCGGCGCTGATTCGATTTGGAAAACGAGATCCGGCTCAGTTAGCGTCGACCTTCGGTTTTCTGCTTTTAGTCAATGGAGTCCTATTTTTCACACTTGTGCTATCAGCCAATCTGATAGCAGCCTATTTCAAAGAACCTCGACTAACATTGCTTATTCAAGTCTCGGCCTTGATTTTTGTTTTAGCACCTTTTCGAACTATTCCTAATGCGCTATTGGATATGGCGTTAGACTTTAAAATCAAAGCACAAGTCGAATTAGCAGCTGCTATTATTTCATCGTTAGTTGCATTGGTTCTCGCCTTGTTTGGCGCCGGTGTATGGGCATTGGTCGCAACGATGCTCTTAAGCGCTATTTTAAGAGCGGTTTTACTAGCCTATTTCCGTCCTTGGGTATTGCGACCTACATTTCAAATTGAACCAATAAGAGAACTTCTTAAGTACGGTATCGTCATCATGATTGGTGAAGCTATTCGTGTGTTTTCTGGAAGTGCCTTTAGTCTGCTTGCAGGCCCTCAAATTGGCGCCGAAGTTTTGGGACTATTTGCAGTTGCCCGAGTATTTTCAACCTTGCCCATGAGTAAAATTATGCCGGTGTTGCAGCAGACCATGTTTCCTGCGTTTGCCCGTTTGAAAGAGCAGCCCGAAGTCGCGAAGCAATATCTTCTTAAATCACTTGAGCTTTCATCCTTAATTATTTTTCCACTCACTATTGGTATGGCGTCTGTATCAGATCATTTGGTCAGTGTGGTTTTTGGAGATAAGTGGAAAGCAATTTCCTTACCCTTAGCAATTCTTTCGGCAGTAATGCCATTCCGTTTAGTCAATCAAATTTTTTATGCGCCACTCAACGCGCTTGGACACGCCAAGTGGGTGATGATGATTAACGGACTAAATTTAGTTATTATGTCTATCGGTACGATAGTCGCAGTTAAATTTGGTTTATTAGGTTTAGTTTATCTATTTAGTATTTCAGCGCTGATGCTGGCTTCCTTCTCTGCATTTATTGGTAATAAAATATTTTCTATCCAAATTTTGGAACTTTACCAAGCGCTAAAACCAGCGCTCACTGCGTCATTGGTAATGGCTTTTGTATTGCTCACAGCGAATCGTTTGATTCTTGATCAATCGGGATTGCTCAGATTATCAATAGAAATTATTTGTGGTGGCTTGATCTATTATTTAGTGATGTTTTTCTTTTTTAGAAAAACCTTAAATGAAATAAAAACCCATATTTTTTAGCATGAATAAATTAGCTTTTTCAAGGAAGCCTGCGGTGTTGGTTCCTACGTCGGACTCCTTGGGAGCGATAGACGTTATTCGTTCGCTTGAACAACGCGGTTATCAATTTCATGCTGCCACAACAAAACCGGATGCACTAGTCGGCAAGTCATCTTTTACAGCATTCGCACAAACTATTTCCTCATGGCAATCCACTGATTAATTACATGGTTGCGCCAACTGAACTCACAACATCAGATACAAGCCGTAGTGCCGAATAAAGGTTTTTTATTAGTGATCAGACCCATACTTTTCGAAATTTTCACCTTTGATTGACAGTCATCAGGGTCAGGAGTGCGTCTATAGATGCTTATTTATGGTTGATGTGTTTGATCGCTTTCAACTGAATGAAGATGTTCGACTGCGAATGCGCTCCCAAAATCTAGCATCGTTAGCGCAGTCGAAGAGCTAACAAATCTTGATATTATCGCTTGGAGATTGCCTTTTTTGTAAAAGGGAATGGTGAATACGACCGCCAGGGCGATAACGCATTGGGGAGAAAAATAAACACCAAAGAAGAGTTTCGAATTAAGACATCTAAAAAATTAAATCTCTTCGAGAAAATTCTAATTCAAGATTTTTATTCAGACGAAAAAATAACGATAAATTTATTATTTAAGGAAAGGCGACCGTTGACGAAATCGAGGGTCACAGGGATATACAAAAATTCATACACAGGCCGGGGTAATGTCACTCAGACGAAGTTGGTGGTAACAGGCAATATATGAGGATGCCTTGCGCCGATTGAAGGCATTGCAATGGAATGGCACAGCAATGCTGGGGCATAAATGGGATCGTCAACGACAACAACTTGCATTCATCGAATTGAACTCCCGCTATTGGCGCGCGTTAAATCTGGATATATTGGCTGGCCTACACTTTCCAGTCATATAAATGGATTATTTTTTCGAATAAAGTACCAGTCACAACCGTAAGGCTGACAAAATCAATTAACGTCAGACAGGCGTTTCTCGCAGATTTAGGTTAACTATTTTCTAAACTGTGTGATCCTTCTGGCAAAGCAAGTGCGAACTAAAAAAATTTCTGTGGTTTTTTTACACGGCTACAACTTAATTTGAATAGCTTTACGTACAATTTAATTGATAGGAAAACCATGAAAAAGAAAGTAATTGTCAGCGTTTTTTTGACTGCTGCCCTGCTATCAGTATCTGTATTTCAAACTCTAGTGGCCAGCACTTTGAGCGCAGCTGATCGCTGGAACTGGACAGAAGGATCAGAATCGGGTTTAGATGGCGCTACCCGCGAATTTTATAATGCGGCTGCCTCATTGCGTTGGCAACATCCAAATGGCGACTGGCGCGACAAGCTCGGCACTCCTCAAGGTAAGTCTGCATTTAGCGAACTGACTATCGCAGGCGGCAAGGAAGAACTCCCCGTATCCATTGACATTACCGCACTAGCAAACCAATGGCTCAATGGTTCCTTGGCAAATCGCGGTGTAATGCTGCAAATTGGCAATGTCAACGGTGGCGTGATCCGGTTTGCCAGTCGAGAAAACCCTAATGCTAATTTGCGACCAAGATTAGTATTACATTTTCGGGATGGTAAGGAAACGCTCAATGCCGTAGCGGACACTTCATTAGATCCGTCATCATACAAATCGAATGGCAAAAGTATTTTGTTATCTGTTGGTACTGGTATGCGCCGTGCGCTGTTGCAATTCGATTTTTCTGCGCTTACTGCTCGACAGGCTGCATTACAAAAAGCCGAATTGCAACTCGTTGCAATTGAGCGCTTTGGCGCTAGCTCGGCGGTGCAAATTTTTGCGGTGGATTTACCTGTTACAGCTCCAATAACAGCACAACTTGGCATCGCCAGTCAATTTGTCGGCGACGTCAACATCGCGCATCATCCTGACGTCGTTTATGCTACAGGTTTCGATGACAAGAATTGGATAGCGTCTTGGCATGAATTCATCGGCCATTTTAAAATTGTTGACAGCGCGGATCATTTTTCGCCGTTGTCTGGCTCAGCGTTGCAAGTACGACTAGAGAAAGGCGATAACAATGGTGCGGGCGGCAACCTAATGTTCAAAAAATTACTCGGCTCCGAACCAGAGCAAATGTATGTTCGTTATTACCTACGTCTTGGTAATAATTGGCGCCCAAGAATTGATGGTGGCAAGCTACCCGGATTCGCAGGCACCTATGGCAAAGGAGGTTGGGGTGGCAGACCCAACGACGGTCGCAGCGGTTGGTCGGCGCGTGGTGCATTTTTGAAGCAAATTGCTGAAGGCAATCCGCTTGCAGGTAGAACTCCCATTGGTTCTTACGTCTACGAAAATGGCAAAAGTAATGACTTTGGTGCCGTCTTTGCGTGGAGTGAAGGCGAGGGTGCGTATCTGGAAAATAACCGATGGTATTGCATAGAACAATATTTGCGATTAAATACACCAGGACAGAGTGATGGAGTACTTCAAGCTTGGCTAGATGGCAAACTAGTCTTAAACAGGAACAATTTAAACCTGCGGCTCGTGCCAGAATTGAAGATCGAAAAATTTTGGATCAGTATCTACCACGGCGGCAGTCTCGCCATATGATCAGGATCTTTATATTGATAATCTGGTGGTGGCTCGCCAGTACATCGGGCCAATGCCTGCGCCAGTGAATAGCAAAGCTCAGAGCAGCAGCGCTCAAAGATGAAAATACGTTGGCGACATAACGCTGTAGATCAATGGGTGCCGCTGGCTTTTTAGCTTACTTAAGATATCGCTGAAGCCACAAAGAACGGCCTCAAACTCAATTTCATGCACATCCTCTGCATCCAAGAAACGGTACGACCTCATTAAATCGAGTTGCCATTGGATCCACAACTGAAAATGCTCTATCGCCCCGACACCGTAATACCTGTAAAACGCATCGGAGGAAGGATCTGTTGTCGGTGCGCGGATTCGCTCAATTATCCTTGTTTACCTCTAGTGTCGCGATGTTGAAAATTGTCCTAGGAACAGGTGCTATTTTCCTCAATGTGACGATCAGTAAATTCACTACGATTCGTCTTAATCAGCGAGATTTCACTGAGTTCCGGACAGCTGCTGCAAACGCATCTTCATATCCTGCAATGCTACGTGTCCAATTCCGTTCTTGCTCTACAAACTGACGACCCTGGGTAAGAATCGCTGGCCATATTGCCCTCGCGCCGAGCGTGCGTTCAATCGCATCAGCGAGGGCTTGTACGTCATCTGCGGCAAACAGGAATCCGGTTTCACTGTCACGGATCAACTCTTTGTGGCCTCCCACATCGGAAGCAAGGACAAGTTTTCCTTGAGCCATTGCTTCCAACGGTTTCAATGGAGTCACCAGATCGGTCAAGCGCATGCGGTGGCGTGCATACACGAGCACATCAACCATACTGTAATACCGGTTCACATGGTGATGAGCGACCCTACCTGTGAAAACTACCCGATCAGCAATTCCAAGGGCTTGCGCTTGCGCCTTTAATACGGTTTCCTGAGGCCCGCCACCGACCAATAATGCGCGCAGATCTGGATACATGTCTTTCAGCATTGCGAGTGCGTCAAGGACCATGTCAAGACCTTCATAGGCATAAAACGAGCCGAGAAATCCAAGGACGGTTTTGCCTTGTAAACCGAGCTCAGCTGCCAAGACCTCATCGCGCTGATCGATCCATGTAAACTGATCAATATCGACCGCATTCGGTATCACGGTCACTCGATCTGGTGCTATCCCTCGACTGACAATGTCGCGGCGCAGTCCCTCACAAATACAGGTAATGGCATCAGCACGTTTTAAGGTCCATGTTTCCAGTGCACGTGCGGCACGATAACGCAAACTACCCTGTCGCGTGGTACCGTGATCGACCGCCGCATCTTCCCAGAGCGCGCGCATTTCGTAGACCCAGGGCAGACCGCGCTCACGGGCGACACTTGCCGCCGCCATGCCGTTCAAACACGGCGAGTGGACGTGAATCAGATCGATCTGCTCTTGATCTAAAATCTGTCGTAAGCGTGCTTTCAATGTTTGTACTACATCCCACTGATTTAATATGGGTAGCTTAGCGAATGGGCCAGGTGCAGTCCGGTAGAAACTCAAACCATCAAACTCTTCAAATTCAGCCTTGGCTTCGTAATGTTTGCTACTTGTGACATGAACAGTTTTCCAACCAAGTGCCCTCTGCTCGCGCAGAATGGCACGGCTACGAAAAGTGTAGCCACTCTGTAATGGTAAGGAATGATCAAAAACATGCAGTATGCGCATCAATGGGAGTTTTTCAAGTTAAAAATTGCACGGTATGATTGTAAATGGATAGCACTATTGACGAACTGATCGGCGCCACTGAGTGAGTTGCCAGACCAGTAAACTGAACAACAATGCTTCAGATATGGCTGCAGCCAACAAAAACGTTTTTACCCTATGTAGGGTGGCGACAGCGAGTTCATTCTCTTTGCTCAGTAAAATCTTAAATCGTGGCATAGCACCGGTCAGCAAGCCGGCGACTTGCTCTGGCATCCGGCCAAACTTGGCTGCCAAAGCAACTAAAAAATTTGCATCGTAGGTCAAAGGATCATTACCCCACCATAGATACCATTCGTTGGCTCCTCGCCTAAAATAGCGAAAGGCTTCAGCATCATCTTGAAAACCAAACCTATCTTTTTCCAGACGTTCCCAGACTATCGACTTCGGTGCGCTGAATAAGCGATCGCGAAACTCCAAGGCAGATAAGACTTCGCCACTGTTCAGATCTCTTGGATAGAATCCATTAAAAACATCAATCATTTTCCAACGCTTTGCGCTGTCGTCCCACACTTCATTAAATGTGTGACCCCAACCGCCAAATCCATCGAAAGAAAACGACCATTGCCTGACTTGGATGTTGCCGGCATAAGCAATTGCATTGAATACCTTGGTGTAATCGGCGCAATAACCAGCACCAGTCTCTTCCATGATTTTTAAGGTAGCCATCGTCGGCTTGGCAATCATATTGCCTTTATGTGCCTTACTAGTAATTGCGCCAGCTAACTTCAAGCTGCGTGGCCACACATCCAGGATTTCAGAATTTTGCAAACCAGGCCATTGCTTCAATGCTGGTGGAACTGTACCTTGCTCACGCTGAAAATCGCTCGGCCAATTGGCGGGAGTCCAGGCAAAATCCTCAGCAACGCCGCTCTCGGCTCGCAGTGCATTGCGATAGCGGGTAACTTCCGTACCTCGGTGATCACGCAAAATTGGCCACACGACGACCAACGCCAGCGCCAACATCGCAAGCAAAATGCCAGCCACGCGCAGGCAATACGGGCGATGGACAAACATGGCTCTACCAGGACAGGCCGAGGTATTGGCAAGGCAAGTTGCTGATGTCTTTCAACGGCGCCAAATCGACCAACTTGTGGTGTGACTTGAGCAGCGGCATCAAGGAGGCATGTACCTGCGCATCGCCGGTACCAAGAACCAGTACATCGGCATGGGCGACAACTTCTTCAAGTGTCGGCCGTAGCAGCTCACCAATGTGTGGAATATGTTCTTCAATATAACGTTTGTTAGCTCCCAATAGACGCGACAGATGGACCTCACCGTCATACACCGCTAAACTGACACCCTTGCCAAGTAAGCGCTCCGCCAAAGTCACCAGCGGGCTCTCCCGTAGATCGTCGGTTCCTGGTTTGAAGGCCAAGCCGATTAGAGCCACTTTGCGCGACCCGAGCGCTAAAACTTTGTTGACCGCATGGTCGATATGGACACGATTGGATGCCAGCAAACTTCCTGTCAATGGCAAGTCAATATCATGATTCTTGGCCATGTACATGGTGGCACGCAAGTCTTTTGGCAGACACGAGCCACCAAAGGCAAAACCTGGTTTCAGATAAGCTGTTGAAATATTTAGCTGCTTATCCTGGCATACCAGGTTCATCACTTCAAATGGATTCACTTGCAAAGGCTCGCAGAGGCGGGCCACTTCGTTGGCGAAGGTGATTTTCAGCGCGTGGAAATTATTGCAGCAGTATTTGACCATCTCTGCAGTGCGAATGCTGGTGCCAATAAATTGGCAAGGTAAGTGGCCGAACAAGTCCTTCAGCACTTCGGTGGCACGATCTGAATCAGTGCCGATAATCGTAAAAGGAGGCTTGTCGTAGTCTTTGATCGAGCTGCCTTCGCGCAAAAACTCTGGTTGAAAACCTACGGAAAAATCGACATTGCGCTTTTTTCGCGAATGTTGCTCTATCAAAGGCACTAGCAGTTCTTCAACCGTGCCTGGTACTACGGTAGAGCGGAAAATGAAAACGTGGTGGCGGCTCTTGTCTTTCAAGGCTTCGCCAAACTGGCGTGCGATGCTGAGTAACGCCCCTTGATCCTGACTGCCGTTATACGAAGATGGCGTGCCAACGCAAATAAATGACAGATCAGTCTCGCGCAGCGCTTCACTGACTTGATCGGTCACTGTGGCGCCACCGCTGCTGATCACTTGCGCCATGAGTTCCTGGATGCCTTCTTCAACGATTGGTGATTTGCCGCTGCGTATCAGAGCCAATTTATGTGGATCGATATCCACGCCTATGACCCGGTGACCATCACGCGCCAAACAGGCTAGTGAAACCGCTCCGACATATCCCAAACCAAAAATGCTGATATTCATGATGTACTTCCTTGTCTTCTAAATAAAATGCTGACCGCTAAGGCAATCAGATATGAATCCTATGTGCATCCGAGCACCGGCTGGCACCCGTTAAACTGTCCGCAATGCCGCTTGCTTTTTCGCCTCGCCCAAGATGCTATCAAGCCGCTCCATCGAGTGTGGCCAATGGTGATGCGATAGCATACGCGAGCGCCCAGCTACTGACAAACGTTCTCGCTCAACATTGTCTTGCATTAGCCGCAACGCACAGTTGGCAATGTCGTCGGCGCTATCCGCGACCAAAAGATGTTCACCAGCGACACAATCAACTCCATCAGCAGCCAATGAACTTGTCACTACCGGCACACCCATCGCCAGCGCTTCCAATATTTTGTTTTGCGTACCACGCGCGATCGCCAAAGGCGCCACCATCAGGGCTGAGCGGCGCACGAAGGGGCGCACATCCGGCACGGAACCCGTGACAGTTACGCCCGGCAGTTTCGCCAATTCAAAGATTTCAGGCGTAGGGTCAGCACCAACGATAACAAGTTTTGCGCTGGGACGTTGCGCCTGAATTTTTGGCAGCACATCCCGACAAAATCTGAGCATGCATTCCTGATTTGGATAGTAATCCATCCGGCCGATAAAACTGATGGTGTCAGCGTCGTAGCCACCACCGTCAGGAGCAAAGAAATTTTGATCTACTCCGTTTGGAAACCAGTCGCTCGCAACGCCGGGCGCCAGCTCGCGTAGCGTATTTAACTCCATCCGGGTGGTCGCTGAACTGTAGTCAAATTTGCGCGCCAATCGGCCCTCC
>JAZJYB010000018.1:0-5855 GCA_040390685.1 Pseudomonadota bacterium
GCATGCAGGGAGTTACCAATGTGACGCCGCAAGCCTTCATGATGCGGGCCGATTTCGAACTCAAAAAGCCTGACAGGCGCAATGAATTTTTGCGGGCCAAAATCAATGCGCAGGGCGGCCTGGATTTATTTGCTAATCAGAGTTCTGCTGTGCTGACTTCTACAGTATGGGGCGATGGACTCATCGACTTGCCTGCGGGCGAAATCATCAATGCAGGTGATGTCGTCAAATTCATCCCTTTTTCAAACTTAGTTTCAACTTAATAAACTGATTTTTATGAAAATCCAATTACGATTTTTTGCCAGCGTACGTGAGAAGCTCGGTGTTTCTGAAGAAACGCTAGCTTTGCCAGAGCAGGTTAAGACCGTCGGCGAGGTCAGGAAATTTTTAGTCGCGCGCGGTGGTGTATGGGCTGAAGTGCTGGCCGAAGGCCGGGCTTTGCGCATGGCTTATAATCTTCAGATGACGGCGGCAGAAACTGCGATTGAGGAGGGCGCTGAGGTGGCGTTTTTCCCTCCGGTGACGGGTGGGTAAATGAACATGGCGATTTTTGTACAAACCGAAGATTTCGACCTGAGCGCAGAGATAGCGAAGTTGCGCGCGAATAATCCAGCGATAGGGGCGGTAGTCAGTTTTGTTGGTGTGGTGCGCGATCTGAACGAAGGTCTCGACGTGCATGCGATGGAGCTGGAACATTACCCGGGCATGACCGAGAAGGCGTTGCAAGAGATTGTGGCGCAAGCATCTAGCCGTTGGTCGTTGATGGAATGCCTGGTAATACATCGTGTCGGCGCTCTTAAACCGCTAGATCAAATTGTTCTGGTGGCGGTGGCAACAGCACATCGCGGCGAGGCTTTTGCGGCCTGTGAATTTATTATGGATTACCTTAAAACCCAGGCGCCGTTCTGGAAAAAAGAACGAACACCGGAAGGTGAGCGCTGGGTCGATGCGCGCGAAGCGGATGATGCAGCGGTCAGTAAATGGGGCATCGTTTCAACTAACTCCACGGTGGGCGTATGACTTGGTTAGGCGCGCTGGCGGTAGGTTTGGGTGCTGCAATCGGTGCCTGGTTGCGCTGGGGTTTAGGGTTGTGGCTAAACTCCATGCATACCATGCTACCTTTGGGCACACTGCTTGCGAATTTGATAGGTGGTTATATCATCGGTGTGGCGATGGCTTTTTTTTCTGACTTCCCACATCTCTCGCCGGAATGGCGCCTCTTCGTGATTACCGGTTTTCTTGGCGGCTTGACGACGTTCTCGACTTTTTCAGGAGAAGCGATGGGCTTGCTACATAAGGGTAATTACGTCTGGGCAGCCGGACATAGCCTGTTGCATTTATCAGGTTCCATTTTGCTTTGTTTTGCAGGTTTTGCCAGCTGGCGCGCCCTTACTCATTGAGGTCTAAAATCTACCTATGACGATGTCTGAAAATACCATGATGTTTTTTTCATTCCTGCCAGCTGGCGTGCTCTCACTCAGTAAGGTCTATTTATGACGATGTCTGAAAATACCATGATGTTTCCGCCAATCGAGCCATTTCGCCACGGTACTTTGGCAGTCGATGATCTGCACACTTTGTATTGGGAGGAGTGTGGTAACCCGGATGGCCAGCCCGTATTGTTTTTGCATGGCGGCCCGGGCGGTGGCATCTCGCCGATCCACCGGCGGTTTTTTGACCCTGCGCATTACCGCATCGTTTTGTTTGATCAGCGCGGTGCGGGAAAATCGATTCCCCTCGGTGAATTTCGCCAAAACACCACCGACTTGTTGATCGAAGACATAGAGAAACTCCGCGATCTGCTGGGTATTTCGCAATGGCTGGTGTTTGGCGGATCCTGGGGTTCTACGCTGGCGCTGGCGTATGGTGAGGCTTACCCTGAGCAATGTCTGGGATTTATCCTGCGCGGGATTTTTTTGTGTACCAAGGCCGAGGTAGAATGGTTCGTCAATGGCATGAAGTACTTCTATCCGGAAGTGCATCAGCGTTTTGCAGAAGGCGTGCCCGAGGCGGAACGCGGTGATTTGCTGCAAGCCTATGTAAAACGCCTGTTCTGTGATGATCCGGACATTTATCTTGAGGCCGCGCGCAACTGGAGTCGTTATGAAGGCTCATGCCTTTTCCTCGAACCACAAGCCGAAGCGATAGAGCAGTTCGAGTCCGATGCGGTGTGCCTGGGCATAGGCAGGCTAGAGGCGCATTACATGCTGAATGCCGCCTTCATGCAAGAAGATCAGCTGATCAAAAACATCAATTTGATTCGCCACTTGCCCGCGGTGATAGTCCAAGGCAGGTATGACATTATCTGCCCGCCAGTCTCGGCCTACCGCTTACATCAGGCTTGGCCGCAGGCAAAATTTCACATGATAAAAGATGCGGGCCATGCCGCGATGGAGCCGGGTATTGCGGCTGAACTGGTGCGCGCTACCGAGCAGTTCAAGACGGATAAAAAATTTCTTTAAATCGGATCTCAACACGCACTAATTGAGTACCCGGGATTGTGCAGTATTTTGCTCTACTCCCGGCATACTTAAATCGAGTCCCCAAGCGGCTTGTTTGGCCGCATCTTGCAGTAATTTGCAAAAACCGTGCAAGATCTGCGTTGGCAGATGCATATCTATACTCCCGCCGTTAAAAGGAAGCAGTTGCATATGCACGGGCTGATTTAAGTTGAGATTGAAGTTGATGCTTTCCAGTAAAAGCGGCGCGTCCCCCAAAGGCGACTCTCGCTCTTCGCTAGTATAGGGGCGGGAAAAATTGCCGCTTTCAGTAATATCTGCCAGAGCTTGTTGATATTCCATCTGGACAATATCGTCACTGGCAAAAGCCGCTTCTGGCCTATCAATCGTGATTTGCGTTGCCATTGCTTTGAGCATGACAGGCCAAAGATTTTGCAGCAGGCGACGGGTAATGAAAATCTGAATTTCTTGCTTAGCTGGTGCGTCCTCCGCTGAAAGAAAGCCCATCTTCAATAAAATTCTGTCTTCATTGTTTAAATAACTCAGGTGCAGTTGTTCTAAATTCATGGTAATTAAGGCGCGCTTGATGTTGCGCAAAGTTTCTTTGTTATTCAGTATCTTTTGTTCTTGAAATGCGCTTCACTATCCTAATCTATACGCTAATCTAAGCGCTATTTTAAGCAGCGGTGAAATATTAACTTATTATTTTTGGAGGGCGTATGCGTCTTGATAAATTAACGACCAAATTGCAAGAGGCCTTGGCCGATGCACAAAGCCAGGCCGTAGCCAATGATAACCAATATATAGAGCCAGTACATCTTTTACTTGCTCTATTGAATCAGGATGATGGTAGTGCGCGCTCATTGCTGCAACGCGCTGGTGTCAATGTCGTTAGCCTCATGAATGGCTTAAAGAGTGCGCTGGATCGCCTGCCTAAAGTAACAGGCAACGACGGACAAGTGCAGATCGGTCGTGAACTGACAGGCTTACTGAATCTGGCAGAAAAAGAATCGCAAAAACGCGGTGATCAGTTCCTCGCCAGTGAAATGATTTTGTTGGCTTTGATCGACGATAAATCAGAAGCGGGCAAACAAGTGCGCGAAAACGGCCTCACACGCAAAGCACTGGAGTCAGCCATTAGTTCTGTGCGCGGCGGTGGCAGTGTCGATAATCAGGAAGCCGAAGGCCAGCGCGAAGCGCTCAAAAAATACACCATGGATCTGACCGAGCGCGCCCGTAAAGGTAAGCTCGATCCTGTCATAGGGCGCGATGACGAAATCCGCCGCGCGATTCAAATCTTGCAACGTCGTAGCAAAAATAACCCGGTTTTGATCGGTGAGCCTGGTGTCGGCAAAACCGCAATTGTGGAAGGCTTGGCGCAGCGTATCGTGAATGGAGAAGTGCCGGATAGTCTTAAATCCAAACGCGTATTGTCGCTGGATATGGCGGCCTTGCTGGCTGGTGCCAAATACCGAGGTGAATTTGAAGAGCGTCTGAAAGCCGTGCTCAAAGAAATTGCCATGGATGAAGGCCAGACCATTGTCTTCATCGATGAATTGCACACCATGGTAGGCGCGGGTAAGGCGGAAGGTGCGATCGATGCGGGCAATATGCTGAAACCAGCCCTGGCGCGCGGTGAGTTGCATTGTGTCGGCGCCACCACCCTCGATGAATACCGCAAATACATAGAGAAAGATGCCGCGTTAGAACGGCGTTTCCAAAAAATTATCGTCGATGAGCCTAGTGTAGAAGCCACGATAGCGATCCTGCGTGGCTTGCAAGAAAAATATGAAGTGCATCACGGCGTGGATATTACCGACCCTGCGATAGTCGCTGCGGCTGAGTTATCGCATCGTTACATTACCGACCGGTTTTTACCAGATAAGGCCATCGACCTGATCGATGAAGCAGCCGCAAAAATCAAGATAGAAATTGATTCCAAACCGGAGGTGATGGATAAACTCGATCGCCGTTTGATTCAATTAAAAATTGAAAAAGAAGCGGTCAAGCGTGAAAAGGACGAAGGCTCGAAAAAACGCCTGGTGTTGATTGAGGGTGAGATTGGCAAACTCTCGCGTGAATACGCTGATCTGGAAGAAATCTGGAAAGCCGAAAAAGCCACCGTCCAAGGCAGCACCCACATTAAAGAAGAGATAGAAAAAATTCGCCTGCAAATGGAAGACGCCAAGCGCAAAGGCGACTGGCAAACCATGTCGCAATTGCAGTACGGCCGTATGCCTGAACTAGAGGCGCAACTCAAGCAAGCGGATACCAATCAGGAAGCCGGGGCAGGCAAGCTCAAGCTGCTGCGCACGCAAGTCGGTGCCGAAGAAATTGCCGAAATCGTCTCGCGCGCGACTGGCATTCCGGTCTCAAGAATGATGCAAGGCGAGCGTGAGAAGTTATTGCAGATGGAAGACGCTTTGCATAAACGCGTGGTCGGCCAGCACGAGGCCATCGTTGCGGTATCTGATGCGATCCGCCGTTCACGTGCTGGCTTGGGTGACCCGAGCAGGCCGTATGGTTCATTCATGTTTCTCGGGCCAACCGGGGTCGGTAAGACGGAGTTGTGCAAAGCCTTGGCGGGTTTCTTGTTCGACACGGAAGAGTCCTTGATTCGTATCGACATGAGCGAGTTTATGGAGAAGCATTCTGTCGCCAGGCTGATCGGTGCGCCGCCGGGTTATGTAGGTTACGAAGAGGGCGGATATCTGACCGAAGCGGTCAGGCGTAAACCGTATTGCGTGATCTTGTTAGACGAGGTTGAAAAGGCGCATCACGATGTATTTAACGTCTTGCTGCAAGTACTAGATGATGGCCGCATGACAGACGGCCAAGGACGCACGGTAGACTTTAAGAACACCGTCATCGTCATGACCTCGAATCTAGGCTCGCACCAGATACAGGCGATGGAAGGCAACGCACCGGAACTGATAAAAATGACGGTCATGGGCGAAGTCAAAGCGCATTTCCGTCCTGAATTTATTAACCGTATCGACGAGATTGTGGTGTTCCATGCGCTTGATGCCAAGAACATTGCAGCAATTGCCAAGATCCAGCTCGATGTCTTAAGCAAGCGTCTGGCGCAAATGGAAATGGGCTTACAAGTGAGTGATGCCGCGTTGGATAAAATCGCCGAAGCGGGATTTGATCCTGTGTATGGCGCCAGACCCTTAAAACGGGCGATTCAGCAAGAGATAGAAAACAGCCTGTCTAAGTTGATCTTGCAGGGTAAGTTTGGACCGAAGGATGTGATTTCGGTAGATGTGGCGAATGGTGAGCTGGTGTTTGATTTGGTGAAATAATGTGGGCTTGAAACTCGTTTCCTTCCCGTTACTTTAACTCGTTATGTGCTAGTGATTAGTCCCTTCCCCTTTTGAGGGGGAAGGCTAGGAT
>JAZJYB010000018.1:5865-40953 GCA_040390685.1 Pseudomonadota bacterium
TGATTTGGTGAAATAAAGTGGGCTTTAGAGCTGTAGCGCCTACGTCAACTTGCTGCGTGTTGGGTATTTAGTCCCTTCCCCTTTTGAGGGGGAAGGTTAGGATGGGGGTGTGGCGGTCAAAATAAAGACAAGGATAATTTTAACCGTTCGACCCCCATCCTAACCTTCCCCCTGCCCGGGGGAAGGAGCTAAAAGCCAACACCACTCAATCCTCAGTCATCCAAAAAAACACAGTAGTAAGCCGTTTCTCACGCAACTCCTTGCCGAAATATCCAGTCGCGCAATGGACAAAATTTGCCTTGTATAAAATCATGCGGTTAAAGACATTTTCTACCCGCAGATCTTCATACCAGGCCTCGGTCGGTAGGCCACGTACTTTCAAGGCATCGACTAAATTGTTATGCGGTGCGGCGACCATATTCCCGCCGATTGCGCCGTTGGGGTAACGCAGGCGGCAAAAGCTGGTACCAGAATCAGGCGGCGGGTTGGGGCTTAAATAGATGACGCAGGCATAGCGGCACAGCTTGCGGCTATCGGTATGTGGATGCGGGGTCGTTTCTTTTTCGCCGACCAGTTGTGCGACATTGCAATCAAGGCGCAATCCGCCTGGTGGCTGTTCCATCCAGAGTTTATCTTTGCCGACCAGTGACTTCACCAGGGTTTCTATCGAAGCTAATTCGCTTTGATTTAAAGCTCCGTGAAAGCGCATGCCCGGCCAGGATTCTGGCTGATATGGCGCGCCATATTCCCATTTTTGATAATTGAAGCAACGTTCGGCGATCTCTTCTGCATTGGCAAGTACATTGTCAACGACCCAATAATTTTTGCCGTGTTCGAGTTTTTCGTAGGGTAGGGTGGGTGCGCCTTTACCTATTGGCGGAAGAGTAATACTTGGATCTGGCAGTGGGAACATAATTGACGCTTGTAGAAGTGTTTTACTAAGTGGTGAAAAGCTCGCGCAATCAGCGCCGTGGAAGTATCGATGTTTTTCTGCTTGGCAGTCAACTGTGATCTGCGTATTTGTCTATGAAAAACAGCAATTCAGTACGTAATTGATCTGGTTTTGCGGTGGATAGCCCATGTTGACGAGGAAAGTCCGGTTTTTCTATACAGAAATAGTAGAATGGGTAAATAGGGTATTGACTCCCATTCCGACAATGCAGCACACGAAATGATGCTATGCGATCTGCGAATACATCTCTGTTACGAATTTTCATCGTTCCCTTTCTGATACTGATGCTTAGCCTGGCAGCGATGATTAGTTGGGTACTTTACCGTTCTGGTGAAAGCGTGACGGACGCTTTTGTGCAAAAAAACCTCGAGGCGATCAGCTATCGTATTCAAGGGGCGGTAGAACGGCATCTTTCCAGCGCTCAGGTGATTTTGGATACCGTTGCGCCAGAAAGCATCGCGACAGCCGATAAACAGTTTCAAATTCCTTTGGAATTGCCGCAAGATTTGGCGCAAATCGAAGCGCGCTTATGGATAGCCACCGGCCTTTTTCCGACAATAAACAATCAGGCTTATTTTGCGGCAAAAGATGGTGGATATGTCGGTGTGAAACGCATGTTGTCAGAGGCGTTAGTCGTGGTGAGATTTACCCAGCCGGGCGAAAAGCGCAGCAATGTGTATAGCATGGCTGGCCCACAACAAAAAATTGCCTTGTTGCATAGCGATCAATTCGATCCTAAGTTAAGGCTGTGGTATCTCAACGCGATTGATAAGGCAAAACCTTCCTGGTCATCTGTGTATATTGATTTTAATAATCAAAACCCTTTATTGACATTAAGTAAGCCGGTGTACAAGCAGGCTGATATTACTCACGGAGAAAAAGGCGAATTGCTAGGCGTCGTTGCGACAGACTTATCCCTGAAGCAACTCACTTCCTTCCTGCAAAAAATGCCACTTCCTGAAAATGGAGTGGCCTTTATTATGGAGAGCTCGGATGAGTTAGTGGCAACATCCTTGAGCGATATTCCCTACATCCGGGTGAATGAGACGACCCTGAAAAGGCAAGCGGCGTCAGAAAGTTCGGCTCCATTCATGCGCGTGGCCGCCAAATATGTAAGACGGAATATGGCGAATTTACTCATCCCGGGGAAACCAATTCTGCAGGCAATTGAAGATGAAAACGGACAGATTTTACAGCTTTCCGCCACCATGCTAAGTGATGATGCCGGGCTGGACTGGATCAGTGTTGTGGTAATTCCGCGTGCGTCTTTGCAGGTTGAGACGATTAGTATTACCAAGAGTAGTTTGATTTTTTGTCTCGTCATCATTCTGATGATGGTCGGGCTAGGCTATGCCATTTTACGCTGGACCATCGATGATATTGTGAAGCTCGCCAAGGCCGCCAGCAGTATGGGAAACGGCGAGCCATTTAAAGAAATTGATATTCATCGACGCGATGAAATCGGCACTTTGGCACATAGCCTGCAGGACATGGAGAAGCAATTAAGAATAGATGGTTTGACTCAACTCCTCAATCGAGACACCTTTATTTCGCATATCGATTTCAAGCGCCGCCGCGCGACAGATAAACAGGATCAACAATTTACCTTGTTGTACCTGGATCTGGATCATTTTAAAGAAATCAACGACACATTTGGGCATGAGGCTGGTGACAAAGTCTTAGTTGAGGCGGCGAAAAGAATCACTTCAACGATCCGTAAAGACGATTCTGCCGCGCGTTTTGGTGGCGATGAGTTTGTGATTTATCTGCATGGAGTGCGCGACCTGAATTTTGTAAAACAGCTATGCGATAAATTACACGATAAGTTGGAAACGCCAATCGATCTCGGTGCTGGAGCAACTTGCCATGTCGGTGCCTCAATAGGCATTGCAATTCACCCGGCGGACGGCAATGATCTCGATAGCCTGCTACGGATAGCCGATGAACGAATGTTTGAAGATAAAAGGCGCCGCAAGGCTGAGGCTGAGGCGCATTGATGTGGTGCTAGCAGTCCTAAATGTTGGGCTTCGCTGCGCTCTGCGCCAACCTACTAGACCGGGTCACGCTTGCCTAAAAAAATCAGAAGGTGACTTGCCGAAGGTTTTTTTGAACATCGCTGAAAATGCCGATTGGCTGGCGTAACCCAGTTCAGCGGCAACGGCCGACAAGGGTAAGCCGCTGGCGATTAATGGGGCGGCGCGGGCCAGGCGCATTTGCTGGCGCCATTGCCCAAAACTCATCCCCAGTTCTCGCTCGAACAGCCTTGCCAAGGTGCGTTCTGAGGCGCCCACTTGCAGAGAAAAATCATGTAGTGTCAGATTTGATGCCGGATCTGCGAGGAGATTTTCACATAAACTTTTCAACCGCTTATCGTTGGGCATGGCGACACCCATAGGCAGACTTTCGGCGATGGAAAGTTCATCGAGTAAAGTTGTGACCAAATTATTTTCCCGTCTGCCAGCTTGATCTAGCGCCGTTAAACTACGCACCAGTTCACGCATCAAGCTGGAAACTTCCAGCACCACGCATTGATCGCCGGCAATCGGTGCCACACACTTTTCGACATAGATGGCGCGCAGCTGTGCCTTTTCTAGTGTGCGAACTTCATGCACTATCCCGGCAGGTATCCAAATCGCACGCAAGGGTGGCACAAACCAGGTCTGCTGATTTGCCACGACCTGTATCGCGCCATTGATGGCATAGGTTACCTGCGCCCATGGGTGCTGATGCGCTTGCAATAATTCATCCGCCTCTAAATTTCTTGCCACTACGCGCACCGGGCGTTCCGCCGTGGGGGATAAGCTGGCAGGGGGTGTGCCGGTATGAGTGAGGGGGTGGGATGGCATAAGCGATGAGAATAGGATGGCGTGTTTGCGACAATAAATGTCATTTTATCTTAAAACCGCCGCCAACCTTCTGAGTACACTGACGCTATCGATCGTTAAATTAGTGAGTGAAATGACAAACGCCAATATAAAAGCAGATTTAAAACAGGATGCATTAGTGATTACCCTGGTGGGTGTTGCACACGGTGTGTCGCATTTCTTTCATATGATCTTGGCGCCGTTATTTCCCTGGCTAAAGGAAGCGTTCGCGCTTTCTTATGCAGAGCTTGGCTTGCTGATGACGGTGTTTTTTATTGTGTCGGGGATAGGTCAGGCCTTGGCAGGATTTGTAGTCGATAAGCTGGGCGCTCGCTCTGTGTTATTTTTTGGCATTAGCTGTCTTGCACTGTCAGCATTTACGCTCTCGGCCGCGCAAAGCTACAGCATGCTCTTAGTTGGATCGATGTTGGCGGGTTTAGGTAACAGCGTATTTCATCCATCCGATTTCACTATCTTGAATAAGCGCGTTTCCACTGCGCGACTCGGCTACGCTTTTTCGATACATGGTATCAGCGGCAACCTCGGCTGGGCCGCAGCCCCGGTATTTTTAGTCACGCTGGCGGGCTTGTTTGACTGGCGCACCGCCTTGTTCGCCGCCGCATTTTTGCCTCTGATCGTCTTGGCGATCTTGGTGGTGTATCGCGATGTCTTACAGCCTAAGTCTGAGAACGCGAGCTTGCAGCATGGGCAAACACATGCAGTGCACGCCAGCGCCGGAACTTTGGATTTCATGCGCCTGCCGGCGGTCTGGATGTGTTTTGGTTTTTTCTTCATGATCTCGATGGCGTTGGGCGGGATACAGAGTTTTTCGTCAGCTGGTTTAACTCAGCTGTATGGCATGTCGCTGGCTTGGGCGACATCTGCGTATACCTTGTATATGCTGGCGTCAGCAGCGGGCATGTTATGGGGTGGCTACATCGCGTCGAAAACGACACAGCATGACCGCACTATTACGATCGCCTTTGCGGTGGCGGGTGCTTTGTCGCTGTTGCTGGCGACCGGATGGCCAAGCGCTATGGTGGCAGTTATCCTGATGGGTGCGATAGGCTTTGGTTCCGGTGTCGCAGGCCCTTCTCGCGATCTGCTGATCCGTGCGGCGGCACCAAAAAATGCCACTGGCCGCGTGTATGGTGTGGTGTATTCTGGCCTCGATATTGGCCTGGCCGTTTCGCCCTTGTTGTTTGGTGCGGTGATGGATGCGCATCATCCGGCCTGGGTGTTTGTTAGTATAGGCGTGTTCCAGGTGCTGGCGATTTTTACGGCTGTGAATGTAGGATTAAATACGCGCGCCAGAGCATTGGCTATTTGAATTTTTTGCGCTCTTCGTGAGTCCAATTTTTAAATTTTTCTAAGGATGAATATGACTTTCTCCACCTGCGATATCTGCGATGCCAACGAAGATAAACTGGCCTCCGCTGACTTATCAGTTTTTCCGCCGATCTTTATGCGCTTTGGTCTTCAGCATCAATTCTGCGGCCCCGCTACCACGCTCAAGGTATTTGAAGACAATGGCATGGTACGCACGGTGCTAGAAACCCCAGGCAATGGTCACGTGCTGGTGATTGATGGTGGCGGCAGTTTTCGTTGTGCGCTGGTCGGCGGCAATCTGGCCAAATTAGCTGAGACTAATGGCTGGGCCGGCATTGTGGTGAATGGCTGTATTCGTGATGTGGAAGAAATTAGTCTCTGTAATATTGGCGTTCGTGCGCTGGCGACTATGCCTCTGCGTAGCGTTAAAAAAGGCGGTGGCGAGCGTGATCTGCGTATCGCCATTGCCGGCATCACTATCAATCCCGGAGACTGGATCTATGCGGATATGGATGGCGTGCTGGTGGCCAGACAGGCGCTTGTTTGAATGAATATGCAAGAAATTTTTCCTCATCGATAGCGCGAAAAAATTTCATCGGCGCTGCCGTCTTCGTTGATTTTCTTGATTACGCGTGTCACGTCGGCAAATGGAATCTTGGATGAAAGTGAAAACGCGCATTGCGCATCGAAGCTGATGTAGAGTAAATCCACGCGCAATTGTATGGATTGGTCTTTGCGTAAGTGATAGTCCAACACCATTTTTTCGAGTATCGCGTATTCCATGCGACCAGCGATCAACTTACGCATATTGCTTTCCATCGATGGCGCATCTTCACGTACGAAACCCTGTCCCAGCGCAGTTTCAATTTCGGGATAGCGATAACCAATCACGGTGCCGACTGGCACATTGTGCAGATCTGCGAGTGTGTGTATCACTGGCGCGCCAATCCGTGCAGCGACGACAGCACCATCCTGTATTAGCGCAGGGGTCCAGTTGTAATTGCCATCTATCCATTCTGGCCGCACATAACATAAAGCATCGGCAGATCCCCCTAGCAGCACGCCGCGCACCCGGTTGCTCGGAACGATAATAAATTTTGCCTTGCGCGCCAGGCGGCTTGCGATTAATTCGCCCAAATCTTTTAATAGCCCAGCACTTAATTTTTCATCTTTAAACTGTGCCCAGGGCATGGCATGATTACTCGGCGCAATGAACACGATCTCCAGCTCCGCAGCACCGGCGAAACTAAACAAAAATAGTGCGATTAGTGACCCAAAGAAGTATCGTGTCATTCGAAATGCAGTCATTAATTTAAGCCAACAGCAAGGACTTTTGACGTGAAGAAATTTTACTCTTGTTTCGTTGTGGATAGAAAAATTTGGCACTCACAGGGAGTGAAATTACAAACGCTATTAATCCTTGCTTCTAGTCCAGGTGTCGGCGTAAAGTAGCTTTTTCCTTTGCTAAAACAGAGCAACGAAATTCCATATTTGTATTAGAATCGTTTCTGGTCTTTTTACGCACAGAGTGTTGGCCAGTCGAACAAGTTTTTGTTGCTTTATCTCATTTATATAAACAGCGTTAAACGGCGTCAAACAGCGTTAAGCATCACCAATCATCGTTTTCCCGCAGCAATTCTCAAAGAAGGAGCAAAGAATGATTACACTGAACATCAATGGTCGCGATATGCAAATCGATGCTGATCCCTCTACGCCTATCCTGTGGGCGCTACGCGATAACCTGAATATGACCGGTACCAAGTTTGGCTGTGGTGCGGCTTTGTGCGGTGCCTGTACTGTGCATATGAATGGCGCTGCGATACGCTCGTGCGTGACCCCAATATCCGCTGCCGCAGGGCAAAAAATCACCACGATAGAGGCGATGGAGCTGGACGTGGTTGGTAAGGCCTTGCAGGATGCCTGGGTGCGTCACGATGTGCCGCAATGTGGCTATTGCCAGAGCGGGCAGGTGATGAGTGCGGCGGTATTGTTGCGCACCAACAAGCATCCGACCGATGCGGATATTGACGGCGCCATGAACGGCAATATTTGCCGTTGCGGTACCTATCAACGGATACGCGCCGCCATCAAAGACGCCGCTAAAACTTTAGCCTGAGGAGAACACCATGCGTACAGAATGGATAAATCAACAGGCCCTGCTTCGGCCTGTGCAAGGTGGACTGTCACGCCGTAGTTTTATCAAAGTTGGCGCAGTTGCCGGTGGCGGTCTGGTCTTGGGTTTCTTTATGCCGAGTGCGAATAAATTTGCCCGTGCCGCTGATCCAAAACCAGTATATGCGCCGAATGCGTTTTTGCGCATTGCGCCCGACAATACTGTGACAGTCGCAGTTAACCGCTTGGAATTTGGCCAGGGTGTGCAGACCAGCTTGCCAATGTTAATTGCCGAGGAACTCGATGCTGATTGGGCACAGATGCGCGGTGAGCTCGCTCCCGCCGCCGAGGTTTTCAATGATCCGGCATTTGGCATGCAAATGACTGGTGGTTCTGGCTCTATCAATCACTCGTACATGCAATATCGGGAGATCGGTGCCAAAGCGCGAATGATGTTGATCGCAGCCGCAGCAGAGCAGTGGAAAGTCAAACCGGAACAGTGTAAGACCAACAAGGGCGTGGTCATCGGTCCAGCCGGACAAAAGGCTAGCTACGGTTCACTCGCCAATAGCGCCATGAAGCAGCCTATGCCAAAAACAGTGGCGCTGAAAGACGCGAAGAATTTTCGTCTTATTGGCAAGCCAATAAAACGCCTGGATGCGCGCGATAAATCTAGTGGCAAGCAACAATTCGGTATCGATTTTAGCCTGCCAAATATGGTGGTGGCGGTGGTCTTACATCCACCAGTATTCGGTGCAAAAATTGCCCGACTCGATGCCAGCAAGGCCAAAGCGATTAAAGGTGTTCTGGATGTGTTTGAAGTGCCTTTAGACCGCGGTGCCCGTGGTGTTGCCGTAGTCGCGAGTGGCTATTGGCCAGCCAAGCAAGGGCGCGATGCGCTGGTCGTGGAATGGGATAGCGGCGCGCTCGAAAAAATCAGCTCTATTAAGCAGATGGCTGATTATAAAGCGCTGGCAAAAACGCCAGGCTTGCCGGTCAAGAAAGCCGATCTCAGTCAACTGGCTGGCGCCGCGCAAAAGATCTCGGCCGTGTATGAGTTCCCGTATCTGGCGCATGCGCCGATGGAGCCACTCAATTGCGTGATCGACCTAAAGACGGACAGTTGCACAATGTGGGTCGGCTCGCAGTTTCAAACTTTTGATCATGCTGCAATTGCCGCAACGGCTGGCCTGAAACCGGAAAATGTAGCTCTCAATACCATGATGGCAGGCGGTGGTTTTGGTCGCCGTGCAGTGCCGACATCCGACTATATTGTTGAGGCAGTGAATGTTGCCAAGGCGTATAAGGCATCCGGAAAAACTGGGCCGCTCAAAGTAATCTGGAGCCGGGAAGACGATATCAAAGGAGGTTACTATCGTCCCTCACACGTGCATAACGCAGAGCTGGGGCTGGATGCTAAAGGGAAAATTATCGCCTGGAATCATGTGATTGTCGGGCAATCGATAGTGAGCGGTACACCCCTGGAATCCTTTATGGTCAAGGATGGTGTTGATGGCACCATGGTCGAGGGTATGGGCGAGCCGTATGAGGTTCCGCTTAATCTCACCGTGCATCACACTATCGCGAATGTGCCCGTATTATGGTGGCGTTCAGTTGGTTCTACGCATACCGCATTTGTGATGGAGACGCTGATTGATGAGGCTGCGCACATGGCTAAGCTAGACCCGGTAGCCTACCGCAAACAAATCATCGGTGAGAAACACAAACGTCATTTGGCGGCCTTGGATTTGGCGGTTGCCAAGTCGGGCTACGGCAAGAAAGCTTTGCCGAAAGGTTGGGCCTGGGGTGTGGCCATGCACGAATCCTTCAATACTGTGGTCGCTTATGTGGTGCAGGCATCAGTAGAAAATGGTGTGCCAAAACTCCACAAGGTCACCGCCGGTGTGCATTGTAATCTGGCGGTAAATCCATTAACGATAGAGGCGCAAGTGCAGGGTGCTGCTGTCATGGCGCTGAGTACGACTTTGCCAGGATCAAAGATCACGCTAAAAGATGGCATGGTGGAGCAACAAAACTTTAGCGATTACACGGTCGCGCGTCTTTCTGATATGCCACATATCGATGTACATGTGGTGCCCTCGGCAGACGCGCCAACTGGTATGGGCGAGCCGGGAGTGCCACCATTAGCACCTGCCTTTGCCAATGCCATTTTTAAACTGACTGGCAAGCGTCTGCGTAAGCTGCCGTTTGATCTGGCAAACGCCTGACAAGAAAGCTGTTGTCGAAAAAAAGCCGCGACTTTAATTCTGGTTCGCGGCTTTTTTGTATCGAAAATTATGTGAAGTCGGTCGCCGCGACAAATGCGGCAACTAACTGCTCCAAGCCGCGCTGATCTTCATCGCTAAAGCGGTTCAGGCTAGGGCTGTCAATATCAAACACGCCGAAGATCTTACTGTCCTTCATCACTGGAATCACGATTTCAGAATTCGATGCAGAGTCGCAGGCGATATGGCCGGGAAAAGCGTGTACATCAGCTACCAAGATCGTACGGCTTTGCGACGCTGAAGTGCCACAAACGCCGCGCCCCAATGCGATGCGCGCACAGGCGACTTTGCCCTGAAACGGGCCGACCAGTAATTCCTGAGTCTGGCCGTCTTTTGATGGTTTAAGAAAATAAAAGCCGGCCCAATTCAGGTCTGAAATTGATTGATAAATAAAAGCAGAAAACTGCGCGGCATTTGCCGTGAGTTCGCGTTCGCCTTCCAGGATGCTGCTTACCTGGCGGGCAAGAATGGAATAATCTGGCGTGACTTCGGGGGCTTGAGAAATAAACATGGTGTATTGGAATAGGATGAAAAAAGACTTACAGCCGGGCATTATATCCTTGTAAATATTGGTGCACACCCGCGTGAATGGGAGCTCTATCTAAGGCAAGTAAATAAGGCAAGTAAAAAAATAGCCATCTATTTCGATCGAGAATGAAAACCGCCGTACAGGAAAAAAGTGTCAACCTGAAGTTTTTGGGAAGTCTGAGAAAAGAACTTGCCTTGAAGAGACTTCGTCGTCTGTGACTAGTGCTGATCCTGCTGTCAATGGATTTCATCTGAAATTGTCTGGAAGTCGGTGCAAGTATCACCTAAACTAAAACCACATTTTATATACGATATTTTGCTGCGCCATCTGTTGCCTTGGCGCAGTGTTTTATTGTTGCCGTGAGCCTGTCTGAGAGAATTTTGACGCCGCTATCTTCAGCGTAAACGATTGGGCGGGATAGTTGTATGGATTCTATGTCAAGGAGTCTTGCCGTGCCACTCGTCATCCCGAAAAATTGGCGCTTCGATGTTACTACGCTGAAAAGGGATATTCGCTTGGCGCTGCTGGTCGCGCTGGGTGGGGCGTTTATTATTGTGCTGTCGACCAATGGCGCACCTGAACTTTCAACGACGCAATTCCTGCGGGCAATCTTGTTTTATTGGAGCATGGAAATACTCATCATCACACCGATGTTGTTGGGTATTTCGTATGGATATCAATTGCTGCCTGACAGTGGCGTGGCCAGAGCGCTGGGAATGCTGCTGCTTTGTTTGCTGGTTGGATCGGGAGGCCTGGCTCTTCGCAGCTTCAGCCCCGGCTGGACTTTGGGTGATGATCCGTCGAAAGCCACGGCGATCGCGCTTATGTATTGGAACTGGCATGTCGTGCTTTCGGCCTTGTTCCTTACCCTGCGTGAATTCACCGGTCGCAATGATAAGGCAGCGAGAGCGTTGCACGAGGCACAATTGCAGCAGATCGTGTTGGAGCGCGAAGTGATTCAGGCCCGTTTGCAAGTCTTGCATGCGCAGATAGAGCCGCATTTTCTGTTCAATTCGCTGGCGAATGTGCGATGCCTGATGCGCTCCGATGCCGCCACTTCCCACGCACTGCTCAGCGACCTGCTGCGCTATCTTGAAGAAGCCTTGCCACGCTTTCGCGAAGAGCGCACTACGCTGGGTTCGGAAGTTGAGCTGGTGCGCGCCTTTCTTGCAGTGCATCAGGTGCGAATGGGGCAACGCTTATGTGTCGAGTTCGATGTGCCAGCCGCTTTGCAGCAGCAACAAGTGCCGCCGCTGACGCTGCTGACACTGGTCGAGAACGCACTCAAACATGGCTTGCAACCGTTACCGGAAGGCGGCACGATCCGGGTAGCGGCGCGTTCTGCCGGGGGTATGATTGCACTGACAGTGAGTGATACCGGTTGTGGCATGGGGTGTGGTAGCGGTGCCGGTACCGGCCTGGTCAATTTGCGTGCGCGCCTGAAGGCCATGTATGGCGCATTGGCCAGCCTGTCGCTGCGCATCAATGAACCGCGTGGTGTCATTGCCACCATCGCCTTGCCTGAAGCTATGCCATGAACTGGCCTCGGATGTTATGGAGGTGGAATCTTGAAGTCGTGCGCGAATGGCGATGGCGCCATAGCGCGATCGCCTTGCTCCTGGTTCTGCTGAGCCAAATCTGGAGCGGGAATTTGTTGTGTCCGTATCCTGAAGGCGGGCGCCACCTGGTGCTTTGGTCGTTCTATCATTTGTTTCAATTCGCGTTGCCCCTGGTGTACGCAATCCGCGTAGCTGACCGCGCGGTCGACGCTGGTGCCCCTTTGCTCTTGACTTATGGTGCTGGCATCGCGATCGCTCTGCTGGCCGGCAATTGGCTGGGTTTTCAGATTGTGGCACCGTTCGCCGCAGAAAAACAAGACTGGATCCTGAACGATAATCTGGTGATATTTTTAGGGTGGTATACCGCAGCATGCATAGGGGTTGCGGCGTATGTCCACTGGCGCCAGGAGAGGCGGGCGTTGGCCTTGCTGCAATTGAGCGAACTCAAGCGCGCACGCTACCAGCAAGAGTTACAGGCTGCGAGGCTGCTGGCCTTGCAAGCCAGGGTAGAGCCGAAACTGCTGTTCGATACGCTGCAGCGTATCGATGAGCTCATCACCATTTCCCCCTTGGCTGCCGACGCATTATTGGCCGACATGATCGCGCTGTTGCGTGCGATGTTGCCCATCGCTGGTGCCAGCGCCTCGACCGTTGAGCGCGAGTTTGCCCTGGTGCATTCGTATGCACGCGTTACTGGATCGTCTGCCTTGCAAGCACCGCAACTGACGCTCGATGCCTCGCCGGAGGCGGAGATTGCGAGCCTGGCTCCGATGGTCTTGTTGCCGACACTGCGCGCACTGACATCGATGGCCTCCGAAGGCTGGAGGATTAAGGCTGATCGCATTTCAGAGTGGCTGCGCTTGTCGTGCGAAGCCTTGTCTGTTTCAAATGAAAATGCGAAGGCGGCGTTACGATCAATTGATCTCGTTGCCTTACGTGCGCGCTTGGTGGCGGTGCATGGCGCGCAAGTTGTAGTTCGCCTGACATCTGCTGACTATCCCGGAATACTGATTGAACTCCCTTATTATGAAAACCCGAGCCCTGATCGCTGAAGACGAACCCCTGCTGGCCGAAGAACTGCACGACGAACTCGGGCGGATCTGGCCGGAGCTGGAGATTTGTGCCATTGCACCGGACGGTCACACCGCCTGGCGCGAGATTGAAAAGCATGCGCCGGATGTTCTGTTTCTGGATGTGCAGATGCCAGGATTAGGCGGGCTGGAACTGGCGCGTCTGGTAGGGCAAAGGGCGCACATCGTGTTCGTCACAGCATTCAATCATTTTGCGGTGCAGGCATTCGATGAAGGCGCGGTCGACTATCTGGTTAAACCACTGGAACCGGCAAGACTGGCGCGTGCGGTACACCGGCTGAAAGAGCGGCTCGGCCAGGTACCGGCTAACTTGCATGGCCTGTTGGATAAGGTGCGCGAACGATCCGATGCAGCGGCTGGGCCGCTGCGCTGGATTACCGTGCAGCAGGGCCGCGATTTGCGCCTGATCACGATTGAAGATATTTGTTATTTTCGCGCCGATCACAAGTATGTCGCCGTTGTGACTGCCGAGGGCGAATCACTGATCAGTACGCCGCTCAAAGAATTGCTGGCCCGGCTGGACCCCGAAGTGTTCTGGCAGGTGCACCGTGGCACCGTCGTCAATCTCAATGCAGTGCAAAGTATTGGCCGTAGCCTTGCCGGCGGTTTAACTCTACAGCTAAAGCAGCGCAGCGAAAAGCTCCAGGTCAGCGCAACTTATGCACATCTGTTTAAGCAGTGGTAGTGCGCCAGAGATGAATTGATGCAAGGCGAATTCAATGTGATGATTTTTTTCAAGAATGGCGTGAGATAGCTTATGAATCAGGTCTTCCGTGGTGCTCTCGATTATTTGCTTAGCGCACTCATGCTGCTTGCCCGCGATCTGCGTTTCGCTGCGCTGGTGACCGTCCTGACGGCCGCCTGGAGTACCACGCACACCATGACTCCGGTCTGGCCACCGCCATTAATGGAGATCGCCAGTGCAATGTGGGCTTTCTGGCGTTCGCAGCTGCCTGTCAATCTTGCCATCGTCAGCTTCGTCTCGTTTGCACATCGTGCGCTGCCAGCCCCAGGTGCAGCGCGCTGGGCTGGCTTGCTGGCTTTGTGTACGCTGGCGATCGGGGTTGGTATGGGCGCGCATCTGCTGGCAGGCAAATCCGTTTTTGCTCCCAGCCAGTGGCTAAAAACTGGTTACCTGGCATTCATATTTGGCATGATCAGCACCCAGGTAATACTGCTCACTGGGTTGTGCGAATTCGTCCACCTCAACCGTATTGCTGCGGACGCGCTGCACGCCAGTGAATTGCGCCAGCTTGCCCTGCAGGTAGAAGCGACACAGGCCCGCCTGCAGCTATTGCAGGCGCAGATAGAACCGCATTTTCTGTTCAATTCATTTGCCAACGTGCGGCGTCTGTTGCGTACCGATACCGCCGCCGCTAGTGGCCTGCTGCTTGATCTGCTGCGCTATTTGGGCGAAGCATTACCGCGCTTGCGCGACTCGACCAGCACCCTGGGCCGCGAGGTCAATCTGACGCACGCCTTTCTCTCGGTACACGCGGTGCGCATGGGGCAACGCCTGTGTTTCGATTTCGATGTGCCGGCTGAACTTGCCGCACGCAGCGTGCCACCGATGTCGCTGCTGACCCTGGTGGAAAACGCACTCAAGCACGGCTTGCAGCCGCTGGCTGAAGGTGGCTCGATCCACATTTCTGCGCGTACGCTAGATGGTGCGCTAACCCTCACTGTGGCCGATGATGGCCAGGGTATGGGTGATGCCTGTGGCCACGGCACCGGCCTGGCCAACCTGCGCGCACAATTGAAAGCCATTTACGGTAGCGCCGCCAGCCTGTCGTTGCGCGTCAATGAACCGCGCGGCGTTACCGCGACGGTCGCCCTACCGGATATGGATCTGCTGCAATGAAGCAGGACCTTGTTCCACGCCGATGGTCGTTGCTAAAGGCGCTAGTCACTGCCTGCCGCGATTGGCGCCTGCGCCACACACTATTGGCGATATTGATGGGCACCGTCAGCATGATTTACATGGGCGTTTTCATCAGCCAGATCGAGGGAGGCAAACGCTATCTGTTTAATCTGATCGTGTGGCTGTTTCATTTGGCAGAGGTTGGTTTCCCACTGGTATTGGCGGTGTGTGTTGCCGATAGCGCGGTGGATGCCGGGCACCGCCGGATTCCCGCTTACGGCTTGGCTATTTTTTGCGCTGTGACGCTAGGCGTCTGGGTCATCGGGCCCTTGGTTTCGCCCTTGCTCAGGCCGGTGCTGCTGTGGACGCTTTCGGTGAATATACACCCTTCCTGGAACTGGGTCCGTGACCTGCACCACGCCAGCGGTGTCAGTTTTCCGATGACGCTAGCCGTCGCTGCTTACGCGAATTGGCGTCAACAGCAATCCTCGCTGGCGAAGTTGCGCGCTGACGAAGTAGAGCGGGTGCGTCAGTTGCAAGCCTTGCAGACCGCACGCCTGTTTGCATTACAGGCACGCGTCGAGCCTGAACTTTTGTTCGACACCTTGCAGCGTGTAAATCAGTTGATCGGCGAATCGGTGTCGGCTGCGGATATTTTGCTGGCCGATCTGATTGCGATGCTACGCGCGATGTTGCCAGTGAGCGGTGCCAGCACATCCACGGTCGGACATGAGTTCAATCTGGTACGGACCTATGCGCGGGTTACCAGATTATCGGCCTTACAATCGCCCCAGCTAATCCTCAATGCATCGCCGGAAGCCGAGGTGGCAAATTTCGCCCCGATGATTTTGTTACCAAGCTTAAGGACGCTAGTGGCAGCGGCGCCAATTGCCTGGCAAGTCAATGCCGAACGCATTGCAGACCGGCTGCTAATCACTTTGTTTGCCGTTAGCCCGGAGCTATCCACCAGGGTGGCACTGCAAGCGCTGGATCAAAGTGCAATGCGTGAACGTCTAAACGTCTTACATGGTGAAGCGGCAAGCTTCACAGTCAAGTTGGAAGAACAACTTGGAGTAGCAATCGAATTGCCGTATCACAATGAACATAGTCTTGATCGACGTCATATTCGAAGATCATGAAGGGATAGCATCTGAACTATTTTTTTGAGCGAAATCAGGACACGGTAAGCATCGCGCCGCAACATTTTTTTTGATAAATTGCGGCAAATTTTTCTTGCTTTTCGACTAGGCTGATGAGCTTAATTTCATCCTGAAAAATTCGCGATCTGTACTATGATTTTGGCCCTTCGTCTGAATCCACTATCGCTCACAAAAGCGCTTGTCTAAGCTGAAGAACTATTTCAAATTTAGGAAAAAATACTGTGTTCCTTCAGCGCCAACTGAATGCAGGCACAGCGGAGAAATAGCGTAACGCGGAGCAATTAATACTCAAGTGCCGTGCAAAAAAAAAGCCAACAGCACCGATGAGAATTTTAAAAATATATGGAGAAACATGATGAGGAAGTTATTTTTATGCACAGTCCTGAGCGCACTCTCGTTTTCAGCGTTCGCACAGGCCACCAACGACGTCGACACGGTCACGATTTCCAAGCCGCAACTAAGGATCGAGATCCCGGCGAAAACCTATCGGATGACATCTGAAGATTTTTATCAATTCAAGGGCGTCTATAGCCTTTCCAATGGTCAGACACTCTCGCTCTCCCAGCGAGGGAATACTCAGTATGCGCAGGTGAGCGACCAGGAAAGGCATAAGATAGTCGCGACTGCAGATAATGCTTTTGTCGCGCTGGATAAGCAATTGCAAATGCGCATCGACATCAAGGACGATGGCGATGTGACTGGTGAGTTATTGATGATAGTGCCAGCGCAAACTCTGAGCGAGGGAAGTATCAGAAAAGAGCAATTACTTGTGGCGAATTTTCGCTGAAATAAAGTGAATTTGCAATTGAGAACTTAATATCGGCAGCAATCCTGATTTAATTTTTTCGCCAATTTAAGCGCACCTGGAAAGTTCAGGCGCGTTTTTTTTTGCGGGGATTATTCACTAATTTTATGGCTATCAAGACGAGCGTCCAGCTTGCTTCATCCCTTGCAAGCAGCAAGCTGTCGCCCTGTTTTAGCGTTCCGTCTGAATCGACTTTCACTTGTCGCATTGCCTCACTAAGCTACCCGAACTACTTCATATTTGTATTTTTGAATTCACAAGGAGAAATATCATGAAACGTATCGTTCTACTTTCCATCCTCGGCGCATTCACATTTGGCGCCACAGCACAAACTTCATCCGACACTAGCTCGGTGACCATTTCTGCCATGCAGGAAATCAGCCTTCCTGTCAATATTTACAAAACCAACTCTGAAGAGCGGCGTGAAATACGAGGCCAGTATGAATTGGAAAACGGCAAGGTACTGACAGTATCAAATGTTGGCCGTAAGATTTACGCAGAAATTGAAGGCCAGCCGCAAGCGGAATTGGTCGCAGCTTCACCGAACATATTTGTTGCGACGAACCGGAAAATGAAACTAAAATTTGAACAATACGAGAATGGCAGTATTGTCGATGTGCTTGCCACATATGTAGTACGCGATCAGTCAGTCGCTGGAGCCGCAGCTGTAGAACATCTAGTGACCGTGGCAAGCTTGCGTTAATCGGGTACGCGTAAAAATTATATAGACGAACGGCGATTTCCAAATGCGCTTGTTGCACCAGTCAGCTTGGCAAAGGGCATTAAGCTGACTGAATTTTTACATCAACAATTTCGCTTCACTTAAGATTTTTGGAACTCGCATGCCAATGCCAGATTTTTAGGCTGAAATTTCCGCTTTCATCGCATCGTCCGGATGGACCCAGCCGGGCAGTGCCCGCAATGCGGACAACCAATTTTGTATGTGCGGATACCGCGCCTCTTCAATGTTGATGTCACTCAGCCAGAACAAATATGCCGCACAGCTTATGTCGGCGATGCTCGGTCCTGAAGGTAATAAAAACGAAGAGGACGCTAGTGCCGCGTCAAGCGTCTCAAGATCAGTCACAACGCGTTTGCGCAAATACGCTAAAACATCTGGTGGTTGCGGCGCCCAGCGTAATGCAAAACGTAGGTTCGGCACACTAAAACCAATCCGGTTAGTTTCCCACGATAACCATTCAAGTACGGCTTGCCATTCTGTTTCAGCCCCACAGAATTTTTTGGTCTTTTGCGCGAGGTAAATCAAAATCGCATTCGATTGGCATAAGCTTTGGTTCCCATCGACAAGCACGGGCACTTCGCCAAACTTGCTCGCAGCAACAAAATCTGAAGGGCGTAGCGATCTGGTTAGCGCAAGATCTATCCACTGATAATGGTGGGCGGTATCCGACATGAATAGAAAAGATCTGATTTTGTAGGAATGGCCGGAATCGGTGCTGCCGTAAAGAATCATAATGTAGTGATGATAGAAGTGAATTTCATAGTGTAGCCTGAATTAAATGGAAAATCCGGATTGACTTGAGTCAATTAAATGCTTAATTAACTCAAGGCGCAGTCGCAAAAGCTACAGTGAATTTGAAAAAACAAAGCTTGATCTACTGCAGATTCAGGCAAATTTTGCTTGTCATGAAGCTTGTTCAAGAGGATACTCAGATTCAAATTGTTGACATGGATTTGCAGAAAAAAGCGTCGACAATGATGTCTGTTTGTTCGGTAAAATATACCTTTTCGGTTGTGAAAAAGTCCCAATTTATAAGCATTGACGCGACAAAATCGGCAGTATATTCTTACACGCCTAGAGCTGAAAAAAACTGTATTTCAAATGTGTATTCGATGTGTGTCAGCTGTGTGTCCTAATCAATGATTTTCGTATCCGAATTTGTTGCTGGTTCAGGGAGAGACGCAAATGCAAGACAGTCAAGAGCGACCGGATCTGACCATGTTTCTGGCTTCTTCCGCCCACGATATGAAAAATTCAGTGAGCATGCTGAGTGGCACTCTGGAGAACTTGCTGGCAGACGAGACAACCAGATTTACGCCAGCGTATCAACAGATGGCGCAGATGTTGTATGAAACCAGACGCCTGAATAATAATTTAATACAGCTGCTGGCCATGTATAAAGCAGACGGCGGCGCTGCCTATCCTTTCGATCCGCAGATACTTTCAATCGCGCATTTTGTCGAAGAAATTACCGCGCATAACCAAATCTTGTTTGATTCAAAAAAAATTCGTTTCGAGACTGAATTTGCCGAAGATTTATTATGGTGTTTTGATGAAGATCTGGTGCGTGGGGTGGTCGGACATGCGCTCAATAATGCCATCCGCTACACGCGCGACAAGATTTGCCTGCGTATCTTCCAGGCGGGTGATTTTTTGGAAATCCGGGTTGAAGATAATGGTTCAGGTTATCCCGATGTGATGCTTAAAGCTGGTGCTACGGTCACCAAGGGTGTCGATTTTTCGACCGGCAGCACCGGATTGGGGCTGTATTTTTCCAGCGAGGTGGCGCGTATGCACAAGCATCGTGGGCACCTCGGTAGCGTTAGCCTGGAAAATAGCGGAATTGCGGGTGGTGGGTGCTTTGTCATGCGTTTGCCTTAATTTAGAAGAGAGATTCCATGGAAAAAAATCAAGCGGTGCAATCTGACTGGATCAATAAACATTATCTGCTGATTGATGACTTTTCCAGCATGCGGGTTATGCTGCGGGATATGTTGCGCAGCCTCGGTGTCAAGTATGTCGATCAGGTTGGCAGCGGTTCCGAGGCGGTTGCGGCACTGGCCAGAACCAGATATGACGTGGTCTTGTGTGATTACAATCTGGGCGTTGGCAGAACCGGCCAGCAAGTGCTGGAAGAGGCGAAGATTCGTGACCTGGTTGGGCCAACTTGTATTTGGCTGATGGTCTCAGCCGAAAAAAGCGTTGAGTCAGTCATGGGCGCGGCCGAATATCAGCCTGACGGTTACCTGATTAAGCCAATCACCGAAGGCTTGCTGATGGCGCGACTGAATCGTATCTGGAGCAAGAAACTGGTGTTTAAAGAAATCGATAAGGCGTATGAGGCCAAGGATTATTTGAAAGCCGCCAAGCTGTGTGATGCGCAGTTGGCCACCGATAAACTGCACGCCCTGGATCTGGCGCGCATGAAGGCGAACCTGCTGGTAAAAAGTGGTGAGCCAGAGCAGGCCAGTGCGGTGTATAAGTCTGTGCTGGCGGAACGTGATTATCCCTGGGCCAAGACCGGGCTGGCAAAAATTTATTTGCAAAATGGCGAGGATGAGAACGCTCGGCAATTATTACAGGAAGTCATCGATGTAAATCCGAATTATCTGGATGCATACGATCAACTGGCCCAGGCACAGCAGCATTTGGGCCAGTTTGCCGAAGCGGAAAAGGTGCTGGAAAGCGCAGTAAAATTATCGCCAAATTCCGTCATGCGGCAGAAAAATCTAGGTTCAGTCGCATTGAAATTGGGTAACATCGAAACTGCCGAAAAAGCCTTTCGCAAGAGCGTCGCGGTCGGTGAACATTCTATCCTGAGGACGCCCGATTCCTACCTTGGTTTAGCTAGGGTCTGCGGACAAAAGAATGACCCGAAAGAAGCACTACAGTTACTCAGCACGGTGCAAAAAACCTTTGACACAGAAGAAATTCGACTGCGGGCCAAGGTCACTGAAGGCTTGGTTTACCACGAAAGCGGTGACTGGAAAAAAGCCCGCATGTCCGGTGAAGAAATGGGGCGGCTTCTGGCGCAGAGCACCAGTCATCCTGATATTGAAACCAGTCTGGATATGGCACGCTTGCTGTTTGCAGTCGGTGTCAAGGATGCCCCGGTCGACCTGCTGCGCGAATTAATCAAAAATAACCATGATAACGACCAACTCTCTGAGCAGGTACAGCAGATCTTCGATAAAGCGCGCATGAGTGAAGAGGGCGCTGAATTGGTCAGCGCTTCGCGCCAAGAGGCCAGTGAGAAGATGAATCAGGGCGTATTACTCTGGAAAGAAGGTAAGCTGACCGAAGCGGTCGCATGGATGCGTCAGGCCAGGATTGCCATGCCAGCGAATATACGCATATTGTTTAATTTTGCCCACATCATGGTCGCCTCCTTAAAGGCGCACGGTTTTGATCCGGTGATGGCGGCAGAAACCAGAGAAGTGCTGGAGCAAGTTGATAAATTGGCGCCGAATCAACGTCGCTTTGCCCAGTTGATGGAGCAGTTGGCCATCTTGTCGCCGACCGTTGAGGAATGACGCTAGGCGGAGGCTAAATTACGTTCCCTACCTTAAGGCCGCGACAGGCAAATCGAGGATGAAGCTAGTGCCACTGCCAAGTTCGCTGTGCGCTGATATCTGTCCATTCAGAATCGATGTGACAATATTGTAGCTGATGCTTAGGCCTAATCCGCTGCCGCCTTGCCCTAATTTGGTGGTGAAGAAAGGGTCAAAAACTTTCAGTAGATTTTCTGCCGGAATGCCGCTGCCATTGTCAGTGAACTTAAATTGAATCTCCGTATCGCTGCTAGGCCGGGCCGATAAAATAACCAGCCCGCCTTGACGACCGTCGAATGCATGCCTGAGTGCATTGTTGATGAAGTTCATCAGCACTTGCCCGAGTGGTCCTGGGTAGCTGTCCATCATCAATTCGTCTGCTATATCTAACTCAACCGTTACATGGTTTTCATGTAACTGGCTGTTCATCGTCGCAATAATATCGTGGGCGAAATGTTGCACATTGAAGACTCGACGTTGCGCCGTAGTGCGGTCAACTGCAATTTGCTTGAAGCTATCGACCAATTCGGCCGCGCTTTGAAGTGAACGTAAATTGATGGCGGTAGCCTCGGCCGATTCTTTCAGGTAGGTAGCTAAATCGGAACGGCGCATTTTGTTGGCGTTAAATTTCTCGCTAAATAATTCTGTTTTATGACTCATGGTACTGCTCAGTAGAATGCTGTTACTGATCGGTGTATTTAATTCATGGGCGACGCCCGCCACTAGTGACCCTAAAGCAGCCATTTTTTCCTGGGCTAATAATTTTTTTTGTGTTGCCTGTAATTCTTGGTAAGTGAGGGCGTTGTTGATGGCAATCGCAGCGTAGGCGTTGAGCGTACCGAAGATCAGGCGATCACTGTCTGAGTAAGCATTTCGTTTCATGGATTGCACTGTGATCACGCCTAATTGGCGTTCGCCGATAGTCAATGGCGAGAAGAGCGCGGTCAAGGTAGTTACGGTGTTTGGAATGTTGAGAGGTTCGGTCTCTGATAGATCACAAAGCAATTCACGATTTTCACGAATGCAGCGCGCCGCGTTGGATTTTTTGTCAGATAATTTTATTTGCCACGTTGGTATTGTTTGTCCAAATTCATTCCCAAAAGCCATTACCAACTTTTCCGCGTCAGGCTCTAACAAGTAGATGGCAAACGAACTGACATCGAGTAATCCCGACATATGTCTATCGAGCACCTGAAAAATCGAAGCCGAATCCAAGTGCGTGGTGATCTCGCGACCTATCGTGCTGAGCTGCTTTAAAGTTGCACTTGATTGCAGCAAAACTTCAGACCGTTGTGCTTCGGCGACGGCAAGTTTTCTGTGGTACTCACTGGCCGTTCGTGCGCGTTCTGTCTGGTAGGTTACCTGCATTGCGATGGCGCGATTAGTGGTGTCGTGGCTATGGGTTTTTTCTCTGGTTGCAATAGCCTGCGTGGTCATTGCATAGGCTTGTTCGTAGTTGCCGACTTTGGCATATTCACGCGCCAGCGTTTCCAGAAGTTTGCTTGAAATCGTGTAGCTAGGAAAATTTTTTGCGATTTCTAAAACCTGATGCAGGTAGTGCAGAGGAGTGCCATCGGTATGGTTCAGCGTTGGCGCGATCTGTGGGTGCTGGGAGTGAATATACGCCAGCACCGTTAACGCTTCTATTTGGCGAAAACGGTCACCTTTTTCTTGCGCTACTTTTAGTGCGATGTGCGCTGATGACAATGCTTCCTCCGCTCTACCCAAATTAGAAAGTGCATGAGCTTGACCACGCCGGGCATCGATGTAAAAATCATTTTGCTGCAATTCTCGAGCCTTTTTTTCTAAATTCAAAAAAGCCTCGAGTGCCGTAGCAAAATCATTTCGGTCGAGCGCAACGCTCCCCTGGTATTGCAGTGCCAGCGCGTAGGGGCGCGAATTAATCACCGGGCTGAGTATATCAAGCGCTTCGGTCAGCAGATCCTGCGCCAAATCGAGGTTGCCGATGTAGCGCTGATTTTCTGCCATATGCATCAGGCACGCACCTATGCTACGTGGCCAATTGGTTGCGCGCGCCAGATCAAGCGCAGTTTGCGTCCATTCCAGCGCCTGCTGATGATCGTTTAAACGATTAAAGTCTTCGGAGATATTGGTCGCGGAAATAATCGCAGCGCGAACTTGGCCGGTTTCTCTGGCCGCTTCATAAGCACGCATGGTTTGCGTGACAGACCGGCCGATATCGCCGGTGAAATGCGTGAGCAATCCAAAGAAATCTTCACGCCATGCAAGCAGAGAAGGATGCAGACCGTCGCAGTCATTTTCAAATTGCGCTTGCCAGCGTTCTTTTGCGGTTTGAGAATCACGTAAAACGGCCCACCGTGCTAGAGCGGTTTCAGCTATTTTTTGCCTTAGACTATCGCCGGCACGCTGCGCTAATGCTGCACACGCTTCAAATTGTTGATCGCTTTCGCTTAATTTTCCGGAATCGATAGCGATCCAGGCTAATAACCAATGTGCATCCGCACAAGCTTGCCAGTCAAGTAATGCGTTAAATTCATCGAGTGTGCTTTTCGCCAGCGTCTCCGCTCCGGCTAAATCGGCGAACAACCATCTAGCCTCAACATAAACGAGTTGCAGTCTCGCTTTGATTTTTCTTAGTTTGGATGCTGAAAAACTGCATGCCGGAAGCAGGGCGTTAACCTGTTCGGCCAGGCTGATAGAACGTTGCGTGTCGCGTTGGCGTAAATGCCATGATAATTCGGTCAAACTCTCAATGTAGACGTCGCCTGTGAGCGAGCTTAATTCAGCCTCCCTCTGCGCAACTTCTTCATTAAGAATAAACAGATCCATCGGATTATCCAGACAGAAAACGATAGGTATTAGTATGGCAGATGTCGGTGTTGTGGCGCCACATAAATGTGTCGGCTGAGGACAGGGGAAGATGCTCAATTCATATGACTTATTGGTTTTTAATTAAAGTCTTCATTGATATCTGGTTGACTGGATGACAAGCTCTACGCATAATCGTCTCCATGTGCTCAAAAAAACCATCCTCTCTAAAAATTCACCGATACTCATTATGTGGATAGATACGCATTGTCATTTGGATGCGAGTGAGTTTGATGGTGCCTCGCTAGCTGTAGCTGATGCTGCGGCCGTCAAGGGTGTGTCTGGCATAGTGATACCCGCGGTACATCCAAGTAATTTTGCTATGGTTGCTGCGTTGGCGCAGCAACGTGACGATTGTTTTTACGCGCTGGGCATACATCCCATGTATGTACCGAGCGCAGTAGAAAAAGATTTGCCAGCACTGCGTGCCGAGGTCGAGCGCTTGATGGCCTTGCCAGCGCGGGCCACAAAGTTTGTCGCGATTGGCGAGATCGGGCTGGATTTTTTTGTGCCGGCATTGCAGCAAAGTCCCTTGAAAGAGAAGCAGGAATTTTTTTATTCCGAACAGCTTAAGATTGCAAGAGACTTTGATTTGCCCGTCTTGCTGCATGTCAGGCGATCACAAGATGTCATTCTTAAATATTTGCGCCGGATTAAAGTCGTGGGTGGGATTGCCCATGCTTTTAACGGAAGTGAGCAACAGGCGCAGGCATTTATCTCGCTGAATTTCAAACTTGGTTTTGGCGGTGCGATGACGTATACCCGAGCCTTACAGATCCGGCGTCTGGCGACAAATTTGCCCTTGGAGAGCATCGTATTGGAAACCGATGCACCGGATATCGCACCAAGTTGGCTGCATCCTGCGATCAATTCGCCAGCCGAATTGCCGCGCATCGGTAATGTCTTGGCGGAGCTGCGCTCGATGCCGGCAGAACAGGTGGCGGCGCAAACCAGCGCCAATGCAAGAGCGGTCATGCCACGCATGAATTTTGGCCAGCGCTAGCGCATGCGCTTAGCCATTCTTGCCTTCGTCTTAGGCGTTGCATGCTTGCAGCAGCAAGCGGCCTTGTGGCAATTCGAGTTTCTTATAACGCTTTTTCTGTTCGCAATATTCATCCTACTTGGCGTTAAAAAATTCTGGCCCGTGAGTCTGATGAAAAGGCTTCGTCAGTTAGTCACTGTCGGCGTATTTTTTTTACTCGGCTATGTCTGGGCTAGCCTGTTCGCCAACTGGTATTTACATGAGGAATTGGCCGCTGAACTCGAAGGGCAAGATATCACAGTCGTGGGCACCATCGCCAGCTTGCCGCATGTTTTTCCTGACGGCGTACGCTTTAATTTCGCACTAGAAAAAACCTTGCCTGATGCGGCCTTACTGGCGCGTTTGCCGCAAAAAGCCGCAATGTCCTGGTATGTCGCCAGCAAAAATTTAGATGCCTCGGGCATTCCTGAGGTAAAGCCCGGCGAGCGCTGGCAATTGACGGTAAGAATGAAACGGCCTTACGGCAACGCCAATCCCATGGGTTTCGATTATGAAGTCTGGTTGCTGGAGCAGCGCCTGCGTGCTACTGGAACTGTGCGCCCTGGCGCCACTTTTGAAAATGCGCGGCTTGATTCCTTCGTCTGGAGTGTCGGCAACATAGTTGACCGTAGCCGAGCGATCTTGCGCGAGCGGATACATGCTGCCTTGCCAGGGCAGCCGTATGCCGGCGTGATTGTCGCTCTGGTGGTGGGTGATCAGCGTGAAGTATCGCAATCAGACTGGAAGATATTTAACCGGACCGGAATTGGACACCTGGTCTCGATTTCTGGCTTACATATTACGATGGTGGCGGGCTTGTTTGCCGGCTGCATGTTTTATTTGTGGCGCCACTCGTTTTTTACTGACGCGCAATTACCTTTGCGTTTGCCGGCGCAAAAAGTCGCGGCACTGTCCGGTGCCTTGATGGCCTTGCTGTATGTCGCGCTGGCTGGTTTTGGTGTGCCGGCGCAACGCACACTTTACATGCTGATGGTGGTGGCATTGGCGATGTGGACAGGGCGCTTGACCAGCATTTCACATATCCTGTGCGTGGCTTTAGGAGTGGTGGTGCTGCTTGATCCCTGGGCGGTATTGTGGCCTGGCTTCTGGCTGTCATTTGGTGCGGTGGCGATACTGTTATTTGCCACTGCCGGGCGCATCACGATCGCGGCGGCACGATCAAAGCGGGAGTACTTGCGCAGAAGCTGGAGCGCAGCAGTGCGCACGCAATATGCAGTGACAGTCGGCATGGTGCCATTGACCCTGCTGCTGTTTGGCCAGATCTCTTTGATCAGCCCATTGGCGAATGCAATTGCGATTCCGCTGATCAGTTTTGTCGTCACGCCCTTGTCTTTGTTGGGCAGCATCTTGCCCGCGCCATTCTCGACTTGGTTACTGCAAATAGCGCATGCCTGCGTTGTTGTTTTGGCGGATTGCTTGCAATTCTTGAGCCAACAATCGTTTGCGGTCTGGTCCGCGCCTATCGCCCCATTCTGGATGTTTGTGGTTGCGATGCTAGGTAGCCTCTGGTTGCTGGCGCCGCATGGCTGGCCTGCGCGTTATCTGGGTCTGTTTTGCTGGATACCGCTATGTGCAAATCAGGCCAGCGCGCCGCAGCCAAACGAGATGGCAGTGACGGCCTTTGATGTCGGGCAAGGCATGGCTTTATTGATAGAAACAAAGCAGCATCGGCTGCTCTACGACACGGGGCCGTATTATTCGCCGGAATCAGATGGCGGTAGCCGGGTCCTACTGCCTTATCTAAATGCGCGCGGCATCCATCATCTTGATACGCTGATCGTCTCGCATAATGACAACGATCATTCTGGCGGCGCCTTAAGCGTGCTCGGCGCGATCTCGATTGAGCGTGTATTAACTTCCTTGAAACCCGATAGTGCTATCGTGCTAGCTTCACCACATCATCAAGCCTGCAGCGCTGGTCAACATTGGGCCTGGGATGGGGTCAGCTTCGAGATTTTGCAGCCGACCCCAGCGAGTTACCAGAGCGAGAAATGGAAGCCGAATGCGCGCAGTTGCACGCTTAAAATTTCAACTGAAAAAATGTCGATACTCTTGCCTGGTGATATAGAGGCCGTCCAGGAAGATGAGCTGCTCAATAGCGTGCCGGAAAAATTGGCCGCAACGGTCTTGTTGGCACCGCATCATGGCAGTGGCACTTCATCCACGCCAGCTTTTTTACGTGCGGTTCATCCTGAGCTGGCGCTGTTTCAGGTTGGATATAGAAACCGCTATCACCACCCGAAAACAGAGGTGTATCAACGATATGCGGATTTTGGAGTAAACCGTCTAAGGACAGACGAAACGGGTGCAATCACATTACAATTCGGATCTACTCTGGCAATCTCCGAATATCGTAGCGAGCACGCGCGTTACTGGTATCGCCGTTAATTTGCCGCTTCATCGAACGACCCATATTTTTATGCACAGTCAAACCAGCAAACCTATCCTACATTTTGCCCATGCCAATAGCTTCCCGGCCGGGACTTATCGCGTGTTTTTCCAGCACCTATCGCAGCACTACGACATACGCTCACTCGAGATGCATGGACACAATCCAGCCTATCCCGTGACAGATGGCTGGCCGTTTCTGGTGCAAGAGCTGATTGATACCTTGAGCAAAAATTATCAACAACCGGTAATTTTGGCCGGCCATTCTTTGGGTGGAATCCTGGCGTTCATGGTGGCAAACCTGCGGCCTGATCTGGTGCGATGCGTGCTTGTGCTAGATTCTCCTTTGGTGGCGGGTTGGAAGGCGTTATTTTTACGGGCGTTTAAAAAGATCGGTTTGGATAAAAAATTTTCGCCGGCTCGTTTTTCGGAAAAACGCAGGTTCTTATGGAAGGATGCTGAGGAGGCGTATCAGCATTTTTCCTCAAAAGAGATGTTTGCGATCTGGCCACCCGAAGTGTTGCGCGACTATATCCATGCTGGCTTGCAGCCGCATCCAGAAGGGGTGAGTTTGCGTTTCACGCGCGAGGTAGAAAGCCAAATTTATTTGACTTTGCCACATCACTTGGGTTCGATTGCGCGCCGCGGCTTGAAAGTGCCGGTAGGATTTGTCGGCGGTACTGAATCGGTCGAGTGCAAACAGGCAGGTTTGGCCGCAACTAAAAAATTAGTTGGAAAACATTTTATAAAAATACCGGGCGGGCACCTGATCCCGATGGAAGTGCCACAGCAGACTGCCCAGGCAGTGCATGACATGATACGTTCATTTAATTTGAAAGACTTGCCATGAATCAATTAATCCGCCGAACTTCGCTGACGTTTTTAATGTGCATGACGGCGAGTATCACATCCGCCTTCGCATCCGCAGAGAGCGTTTTTCCTAGTATGGATGAGTTCCGGCGAGTTGATGCCAGTGGTGTCACGGTTTTACGCTTGACGATCGATAACGATAGTTTGCTGTTGAATAAGGATGACGGTTTTTACACCAGTGGAAACCAGATTTCGGCGAGAAAAATGCTCAACAATGCGCAGCAATCAGTGATTTACGGCTGGCAGTTCGGGCAAGATTTATACACCGCCTCGAATATTAATTTAGCTCCCGATCAAATTCTCGCTGTCGACCATCCTTATGCCGGCTGGTTATATACCGGAGTGTTTAGAGAATTTGCCGACAAAACCGGTACGGCCAGCCGCATAGGCGTAGATCTTGGATGTTTGGGCCCTTGCGCCGGTGGCGCGCGTACGCAAACACAATTGCATAAATTGATAGATCAACCTTTGCCGCAGGGATGGAGCACGCAATTGCAGCAAGAGTGGGGCGCTGTTCTATCTGGTGAGTGGAGTCCGGCAAGATGGCAGCTGGCAAAGAATATCGATCTGCAACCGCGAGTGAAAGCGCGCTTCGGGAATATTTTTACTGACGCCAGTATCGAGACAATTTTGCGCCTGGGTCAATTAAATGACTTGCCAGAGCAAACGGCCAACTTTGGATTTTTGCGTGGAGAAATGAAGGCAGTTGGCTATGATGCGACGCTGCAAGGCGGCTATTTCAAGAATCAGGCCTTGAGTGTGCATCCTCAGCGGATGGTGGGTGAACTTGAATTGGGCTATCAATGGCGTGCAATTAATTACGGCTTGCTCGCCTCTGTGATACGGCGCAGCTCGGGCATTAAGGAGTTGTCGAATGCCTTGGGCGAGCAAAATTTTGTCAGATTGCAATTTAATTATGTGATCAAGTGAGCCGCTAAAGTTCACTCGGGTTGGGCATAAGGGCTGGAAAAATTACGCTCGAAATTGGTCTGGCGGCTGCTTCGTGAGGTATAATTCGAATTTCCCGCTTGTGCCGTCTGGCACCATCTGCAATGACCAAATTTGTATTCGTAACTGGGGGCGTCGTCTCCTCATTAGGCAAAGGCATTGCCGCTGCCTCTCTCGCTGCGATTCTTGAATCGCGTGGCCTCAAAGTCACCATGCTCAAACTCGATCCGTACATCAACGTTGATCCGGGTACCATGAGCCCTTTTCAACATGGTGAAGTGTTCGTCACCGATGACGGGGCCGAAACTGATCTGGATCTAGGTCACTACGAGCGTTTCATCACTGCCAAGATGAAAAAAGTGAATAACTTCACGACTGGCCAGATTTATGAATCAGTGATTCGTAAAGAGCGCCGTGGTGAATATCTTGGCAAGACAGTGCAAGTCATTCCGCACATTACCAATGAAATCCAGGATTACATTTACCGTGGAGCCAATGGCTACGACGTGGCCCTGGTCGAAATCGGTGGTACGGTCGGTGATATCGAATCGCTGCCTTTCCTCGAAGCTGCGCGCCAGCTGAGCCTGCGTGCCGGCCGCCATTCTGCCGCTTTCGTCCATCTGACTCTGGTACCTTTCCTGGCATCAGCGGGCGAATTAAAAACCAAGCCGACTCAGCACAGCGTACAAAAACTCCGCGAAATCGGTATTTTCCCGGATGCCTTATTGTGCCGTGCGGATCGCCGGATTCCGGATGACGAACGCGCCAAGATTTCCTTGTTCTCGAATGTGCCAGAAGAAGCGGTGATCTCAGTCTGGGATGCCGACACCATCTATAAAATTCCTCAAATGCTGCACGATCAAGGGCTGGATAGAATCGTTTGCGATAAGCTGCAGCTGTCGCCGCCGCCAGCTAATCTGGATATGTGGGATAAGCTGATTTACGCTTTGGAAAATCCGAAAGAAGAAGTCACTATCGGTATGGTCGGCAAATATGTCGACCTGACCGAGTCATACAAATCGCTGACTGAAGCGCTGCGCCATGCCGGTATCCATACTGAAAGCCGGATGAATATCGAGTACGTCGACTCGGAAGAAATCGAGGCGCACGGCACCAAGGCATTGGAAAAATTCGATGCGATCCTGGTACCAGGCGGCTTCGGTAAGCGCGGCGTCGAAGGCAAGATCATGGCAGCGCGTTACGCACGTGAAAACAAAATCCCTTACCTCGGTATTTGCCTCGGTATGCAAGTCGCCTTGATCGAATACGCGCGCAATATGGCGGGCTTGAGCATGGCAAACTCGACTGAGTTCGATATGGAAACCGAACAGCCGGTAGTCGCCCTGATCAATGAATGGCAAAACCACGACGGCAAGGTAGAAGTTCGTGACGAGAATTCCGATCTGGGCGGCACCATGCGTTTGGGCGCGCAAACTTGCGCAGTCAATCCAGGCACCTTGGCCGCAGAGATTTACGGCAATGTCGTGACTGAACGTCACCGCCATCGCTATGAAGCGAATAACCATTACCTCGCCCGGGTAGAAAAAGCCGGTTTGATCGTCTCTGCGCGCACCCCGACTGAAGACCTCTGTGAAATTATGGAGTTGTCACGTGAAGTGCATCCTTGGTATCTGGGCGTGCAATATCACCCTGAGTTCAAATCGACACCACGTGATGGACATCCATTGTTTATCTCTTTCGCCAAAGCGGCGATAGCACACAAAAAAGCGACTGGAAAATAAAATGAAACTTTGCGGTTTTGATGTTGGTCTCGACCATCCTTTCTTCCTCATTGCTGGCCCATGCGTAATCGAGTCGCATCAGATGGCGCTCGATACCGCCGGTGCATTGAAGGAAATGACTACGGCTTTGGGTATTCCGTTTATCTACAAGTCGTCTTTCGATAAAGCCAATCGTTCATCCGGCACTTCTTTCCGCGGCCTGGGCATGGAGAAGGGTCTGGAGATTCTGGCTGACGTCAAGAAGCAATTGAATGTGCCGGTGCTGACGGATATTCACGCCATCGAAGAAATTAAACCGGTAGCTGCGGTAGTCGATGTCTTGCAGACACCGGCTTTCTTGTGCCGCCAGACAGATTTTATTCATGCTTGTGCGCAATCCGGCATTCCGGTGAACATCAAAAAAGGCCAGTTCCTGGCACCGCATGACATGATCCACGTCATCGCCAAGGCACGCGCTGCAGCAAAAGAGGCGGGCTTGTCAGAAGATTTGTTCATGGCCTGCGAACGCGGAGTGTCTTTTGGTTATAACAATCTGGTGTCGGACATGCGCTCGCTAGCGATTATGCGCGAGACCAATTGCCCAGTCGTTTTTGATGCCACCCACTCTGTGCAATTGCCAGGCGGGCAGGGCGCGTCCTCCGGTGGTCAGCGCGAATTTGTTCCTGTGCTGGCTCGTGCTGCGGTCGCTGTTGGTATCTCTGGCTTGTTTATGGAGACGCATCCAAATCCGGCAGTCGCCATGTCAGACGGCCCTAACGCCGTGCCTTTAGGACGCATGAAAGAATTATTAGCCACCTTGATCGGCCTTGATCGCGTGGTGAAAAAGAATGGATTTTTAGAATCCAGTTTTAACTGATTTGTTGTGCGTTTGTAGCGTGTATTAATGCGCCAAGTAAGTCCCGTGTGCGGCCAAGGAGTAGCACACGGTAAAGATAAAAGCTTTTGAGTTCGTCGAACCAAGGATTTGTGATATCGCTGTTGTCATGTCCTTGTCACTATCAAAAATCAAAATGCAGCTTTATCTGTAAGCCTGTTCAACCAGACGGGCAGACTCAAAGCCAGACGCAAGCAAGGTTTTTATTTGCGTATTTTGTTTGCAAATTTGTGAATTTAATTGATCGTTTAGGAGATTTGAATGAGTGCTATTGTTGATATTATTGGTCGTGAAATCATGGATTCGCGCGGCAATCCAACTGTTGAATGTGATGTGTTGTTAGAGTCTGGTGTCATGGGGCGCGCTTCTGTACCGTCCGGCGCATCGACTGGTTCGCGCGAAGCGATGGAGCTGCGTGATGGCGATAAGAGCCGTTTTCTCGGCAAGGGCGTACTCAAGGCCTGCGAAAATATCAACACAGAAATCGCTGAAGCGATCATGGGTCTGGATGCTAACGAACAAGCATTTTTAGATCGCACATTGATTGATCTCGATGGCACAGAAAACAAATCACGCCTAGGCGCAAACGCCATGTTGGCAGTATCGATGGCTGTTGCAAAAGCCGCTGCTGAAGAAGCCGGCTTGCCACTGTATCGCTACTTCGGTGGTTCAGGCGCGATGCAAATGCCAGTGCCGATGATGAACGTTATCAACGGTGGCGCACACGCCGACAACAATCTGGATATTCAAGAATTCATGATCATCCCGGTTGGCGCACCAAGTTTTCGCGAAGCGATCCGTTACGGCGCTGAAGTTTTCCACGCGCTGAAAAAAATCTTGCATGACAAAGGCTTGACCACTGCAGTTGGCGACGAAGGCGGCTTTGCCCCTTCAGTTGAAAACCACGAGTCAGCCATCAAGCTGATCATCCAGGCGATTGAAGCCGCCGGTTATGTTCCGGGCACTCAGATCGCCCTGGGTCTGGATTGCGCCGCCAGCGAATTCTATAAAGACGGCAAATACCATCTGGAAGGCGAAGGCCTGACCTTGTCGGCAACGGACTTTACCAACTTGTTGGCAACCTGGGTCGACAAATATCCTATCATCTCTATCGAAGACGGCATGGCCGAAGGCGATTGGGAAGGTTGGGCTATCCTGACAGCAAAACTCGGCAAGACAGTACAAATCGTCGGCGATGATTTGTTCGTCACGAACACCAAGATTTTCAAAGAAGGCATACAAAAAGGCATCGCCAATTCCATCCTGATCAAGATCAACCAGATCGGTACATTGACTGAAACTTTTGCCGCCATCGAAATGGCAAAACGCGCAGGTTACACCGCCGTTATCTCACATCGTTCCGGTGAGACCGAAGACAGCACCATCGCCGATATCGCCGTCGGTATGAACGCACTGCAAATCAAGACCGGCTCTATGTCACGTTCTGATCGTATGGCAAAATACAATCAGTTATTGCGCATAGAGGAAGATCTGGGCGAAGTCGCCAGCTACCCTGGCCGCGATGCATTTTATAATTTGAAATAACTTGAAGTAATTTGTTGCATGTAAAAAGGGGAACTCGGGTTCCCCTTTTTATAATCCCATTTTTTCGTCAAATTTTTTAATTCGATGCGTTTAATTGCCCTGGTTCTAGCCACCCTATTATTGCTGATTCAATACCCGCTATGGCTGGGTAAAGGCGGCTGGTTGCGCGTGTGGGATCTCGACAAGCAAGTCACGCAAGCGCAGGTAAAAAACGACACGCTCAAAGAACGCAACAGCAAGTTAGACTCTGAAGTGCAAGACCTGAAAACAGGCACGGGCGCAGTAGAAGAGCGCGCCAGATTCGAACTAGGCATGATCAAAAAAGACGAAATATTTGTGCAAATTCTCGATGCCGGAACCGCGATTCAAACTACCTCAGCAAGCGCAGCCGCAGCGCCTAAAACGGTTGTAGAGAAGCACTGAAAACGTTGGGGAATGTAGGTTGGGCAAAAGCTTTACCTGCCCAACGGTTCGAAACAATTCGTCAAAATAAAAATGTTGAACGATAAAGCGTGAACACTATCATGCTAAAGAACACACCATCCATGTCTACACCAACCCTCATCATTATCGATATGCAACGCGGCATGAGTGCCACCTCCGCAGGCGATAGAAATAATCCACTGGCCGAGCAGACAATTGCCGGATTACTTTCAGCGTGGCGAAGCATAGGCGCGCCGGTGATTCATGTACGCCATATATCAAGAAATCCAGATTCATCATTTTGGCCAGGGCAAAGCGGTGCAGAGTTTCAGCCAGCGCTAGTGCCTTTGGCAAATGAACACGTCGTGGAGAAAAATGTTCCAGACGCTTTCATCAATACCGGACTTGAACGTTGGTTACACGCCAGGGGAATTAAAGAGCTGGCAATTGTGGGCGTCAGCACAAACAATTCGGTCGAGTCGACTGCCAGGTCGGCAGGCAATTTAGGATTCAAAACCTACGTAATTGCCGACGCCACCTTCGCATTTTCCATGGCCGATTTTCGCGGAGTCCACCGTAGTGCAGAAGAGGTCCATGCAATGGCTTTGGCCAATTTACACGGGGAATATGCGCAGGTTGTTACTGCCGCTGAGTTACTGCAATTGGCAAATCAGAGCTAAAGGTTTGGCGAAGGCTATATCAGCCCAACGGTTTGTATTGTTTGCAAAATGTTGATGTGCTATACGGTTGTAGTCAAGCGTGAACCTTGGCGGTGAGGTCGAGGCCAAGCGCCTTCATCACGGCCAGTGTGGTATTCAAGGTTGGATTACCGTTCTCGCTGAAAAAACGATAAAGCTGCTCTCTGGAAAGCCCGGTTTCTCCGGTAATTTGCGCCATCCCCTTGGCACGAGCAACCACCCCAAGCGCGTGCGCAATATAACTGGCGTCGCTTGTCTCAAATGCTTCAGCCATGAAGTGTGCTATTGCCTCATCAGAAGTTAAATCTTCGGCGGAGTCGTAGTTTGTCGGTTTCTCAGTCATTTAATTATTTTCTTTGACTCGAAATTAACTCAAGCAAAGCACTGTGTGCATCCTGGCTATGCTCGAACGGTAACTGAGCAGTATCGTACCGATGAAGTTGTGCTTCAATTTTTTCGTAAGTGATTGATGAAAATTCAGAGTCCGCAAGTATTTGGAATGCACCCGTAGAAACTTCGAAATTCCCGTTCAAAAGCCCCAAGAACATATATCAATGTGCCCCTGTGGTTGACATTCTCAGGCTTGGAGATCGCGGAGAGAAGAGGGATAACCGCAGCGCAATTTTCAAGTTCCATCAGCTCAAGTGCCGCTTGATTTCGAATAGCTGAATTTGAGGATTCCAAATCCAGTAGAAGTGAATCGAATCGTTTCATTTAAACATTCCTTATCACCTTAGTGTGACATTGAGATGTCGGGATCAGCGACACCATTGAATTATTATTTAACAGCACAATCGTCATCGTCGATTTGCAATTGATTGTCACGTTATCTGTCATTGAGGAACTCGTCTTCCCTTAATTCCGACGA
>JAZJYB010000019.1:0-13697 GCA_040390685.1 Pseudomonadota bacterium
GCTGGTTCTACTTTTGAAAATCCTTAGGAGTTTGTTCATGTCATTCACAATTAAATTGCTTCCATTGGCAGCAACCCTTGCATTTGCTTTTTCTGGTTCTGCGGCAGCGCAAGACTTGATCGTCAAGATCGGTCACGTCGGCCCGATCTCTGGAGCGATTGCGCATCTTGGCAAAGACAACGAAAACGGCGCCAGAATGGCTATTGATGAACTAAACGCTAAAGGCGTGATGATAGCTGGAAAAAAAGCTAAATTCGAACTTTTAGCTGAAGACGATGGAGCAGATCCAAAACAAGGAACCACCGTAGCGCAAAAACTGGTCGATGCAAAAGTCAATGGTGTCATCGGACATCTCAATTCTGGCACCACTGTTCCGGCATCGAAAATTTATAATCAAGCAGGAATCGTACAAATATCCCCGTCCTCGACTATCGTTGAATATACAAGTCAAGGATACAAAGGCGCTTTCCGTGTCGTTGCTAACGATGGCCAGTTGGGCGGCGCCTTAGGCCGTTACGCGGTAGACAATAGCAAAGCAAAGAGAATCGCCGTCATCGACGACAAATCCGCATATGGTGAAGGCTTGGCAAAACAGTTTATGAAAGGCGCTAGAAGTAAAGGCGCTGACATTATCGTTCAGGAACATACCACCGACAAATCCACAGATTTCAGCGCCATCCTGACCAATATCAAGGCAAAAAAACCAGACATGATTTTCTTTGGAGGTATGGACGCAGTTGGCGGCCCTATGTTGCGTCAAATGAAAGCGCTTGGCATCAACGCCAATTTCATGGGCGGCGATGGCCTGTGCACCGCTAAATTAATCGAACTGGCTGGCGAAGGACTTGGCGAAGGTCGCGTTGTCTGCGCTGAAGCCGGTGGTGTATTGGAATCTCAGAAAAAAATCCGCACTGATTGGGACGCAGCCTACAAGAAAAAATTTGGTGTCGACGTTCAGCTGTATGCGCCGTACGTGTATGACGCTGTGATGGTCATGGTCGAAGCGATGAAACAAGCGGGTTCAGCAGAATCGGCAAAATACTTGCCTATGCTAAAGAAAATTCAGCACAAAGGTATAACAGGGACGCTAGAATTTGACGCCAAGGGAGATCTTAAGGAAGGAACCTTAACGATCTTCACGTTTAAAGGCGGAAAACGGGAAATGGTTCAGGTTGTAAAATAAATTGACGAAATATTAGGTAAAAAAACACAGCGAATTGACAAAATTCGCTGTGTTTTTTATTCAAATTCGCTCAAAAAACCACAGAGTAAGCCTGAGTGTGTTGAGAATTACTTGGATGCCAAAACCCACTTCACTAAAACACGCGCTTCAGCTTCGCTTACCTGTGGATTTGCCGGCATAGGTATAGCTCCCCAAACACCGCTACCACCTTTCATGACCTTTGCAACCAACTTATCTTCTGCAGTCTTATCTCCAGCATATTTCTTGGCGACATCCTTGTAAGCCGGGCCGACCACTTTATTTGCCACTGAATGACAAGCCATACAGTTTTTTGCTTTTGCCAGATCGGCATTCGCCATTGCAGAACCAGATACAAAAATGGCCGCAGTTGCAAAAGTAACACTAGCTAATATTGAATATTTCATTGAGTTCTCTCCTGGTTGAAAAATCTGCAAGGTATTTTACCGCGATTCGGCAATACACCAATAACAACGGATAGATTTTACCTGCGGTTGACCAAAGATGAAATTGCTTCTATGATTTACCAAAAGGAACACATCAATGCCACTCATCATCATCATCGCTTTACTCACCTTGCTCAAATACATGGAGGTGTCATTTCTTGATTCTATTTCATGGTGGTGGATTGTCGGCCTCATGGTGCTCGCCTTCCTATGGTTTGAATTTTTCGAGCGTATGCTTGGCCTGGATAAACATAAGGCCGATGCCCAAACTGAAATAATGAAAAAGAATAGATTGAAACGCTCTTTTGATAAGAAAAAATAATATTGAACTGCGTCAGCTGCGCTATTTTTTAGTCGTTGCTGAAGAGATGCATTTTGGTCGAGCCGCAAAAAAACTGCACATGACGCAACCGCCCCTTTCGCAAACCATACAGGGTCTGGAAGCGAGCCTGGGAACCAGCTTATTTACCCGCAGCACTCGTAGTATCGCATTAACGCCAGCTGGGCTTGCCCTGATACCAGAAGCGCGCAGATTATTAGAGCAAGCGCAGTCTCTGCCGCAGCTGGTACAAAGAGCTGCATCTGGAGAGACCGGTCATTTATCACTGGCTTTTGTCTCTATCGCCGACTACAGCATCCTGCCTCCATATTTGCGCGAGTTTCGTCAACGCTATCCCGAAGTGCGCATAGAATTGCGCGAAGCCACCAGTGATGTGCAACTCCAGCTTTTAGAAAACGCAGAAATCGATGCGGGCATACTCATTCCACCAATTCCAGAAAGACTAGCTGCTAGCCTGGTACATCAAAAAGTATTGTCGGAACCCTTGATACTGGCGGTTCCGGAAACCCATGCAAAGCGTAAAAACGCGGCTTCATTGCACAGCTATAAAGATCTGCCACTAATCATCTTTCCACGTAAAATTGCACCGGCTTTGTACGACACGATCTTCGCCTGTTTCCGCACTGAGGGATTGACGCCAGCTATCGGGCAAGAGGCGATACAAATGCAAACTATCGTCGGTCTCGTATCGGCTGGCATGGGTATCGCACTTGTGCCACAATCTGTCTCAAATTTAAAACGCCACGGTGTAATTTATCATGCACTGCCAGCACTGCATGGCAAAGTCGAAATAGACATCGCCTGGCGCAAAGAGAACTCTTCGCCAGTACTCAAAACATTTTTAGCTTTATTAAAAAATCAGGAAAATTTTACGTGACAATTCTTCATCCAAACCCCGACCCGGTAGCCATTCATCTTGGTTTTATTTCGATACATTGGTACGGCTTGATGTACTTAGCCGCGTTTATGCAATTTATTGCTCTCGGACGTGTCAGGATACGCCAGATTCACATAGCTGGTTTAGGATGGAAAAAGGAAGACATCGATGACATGCTTTTTTATGGCGTGCTTGGCGTCATCATCGGCGGTCGCCTTGGCGAAGTAATTTTTTATCAATTGCCCTACTTTCTCGCTAACCCTTTAGAAATTTTTGCGGTTTGGAAAGGCGGCATGTCTTTTCATGGCGGTTTGATCGGCGTCATGTTTTCCATGTTTTTGTGGTCACGTAAGGCCAGACGACCTCTCGCCCAGGTTTACGACTTTATCGCACCGCTAGTGCCGCTTGGCTATGCGGCTGGCCGCATCGGCAATTTCATCAATCACGAGTTACCTGGCCGGGCGGCCTCGGCCGATTTGCCGTGGGCGATGATTTGGCCTGGCATTGATTATCCTGTGCATCCCTCACCAATTTACCAAGCCTTAGTTGACGGACTGCTTCTTTTTATCATCTTATGGTTGTACGCCCGCAAAGCGCGCCCGACGCTTGCGGTGGGCAGCATGTTTGTGATGCTGTATGGCTGCGCACGGTTTTTTACTGAATTTTTCCGCACTCCTGATTTTGAAGTGAGCTGGGCTGGCGTGACAATTTCAGCGGGACAAATGTATTCGCTTCCGATGATCATAGGTGGCGCAATATTGCTTTACTTGGCCTATGCAAAAGCACCGGCAGTGGTCGCCACGGCCAAGAAAAGCAAAGCTAGAAAGTAGTCCACGATGTCAGATATTTTCTGCGAGATTAAAGATCAGCTAGCTTTCGTTACGCTCTCGAATCCGGGCAAACTCAACGCCATCGATGTGACGATGTGGAATGCCTTGCGTGAGCAATTTACAGCTTTGTCGCAGAATGAAGATCTACGTTGCGTTATCATCAAGGGCGCAGATGGCAACTTTGCAGCCGGGGCGGATATAGAAGAATTTGCCACGGTACGCAGCAATGTCAAAGATGGCATGTTCTATCACAATGATACGGTTGCGTTGGCCTTACAGGCGATCAGCGAGTGTCGGCATCCGATCATTGCCGCCATAGAAGGAAACTGTATCGGTGGTGGATTGGAAATCGCCTGCACTTGTGACATCCGTATCGCCGCACCTGACGCACGTTTTGGCATCCCGATTAATCGCCTTGGCTTTCCACTCGCACCAGAAGAGTTGCGTGGCTTGCTTGAGCTGACGGGCAAGGCCGTGGCCTTAGAAATACTGCTTGAAGGCCGCGTATTTGACGCACAGGAAGCCAAAGACAAAGGATTGCTACATCGGCTTTCTGACGATGTCCCCAAAGAAGCGCTGGAAACTGCAATACGTATTGCAAAAGGGGCGCCAGCCGCTGCACGGATCAACAAACAATTAGTCAAACGCATGACGGCAAGCTCCGCGCCATTGAGCGAAGACGAAGCACACGCCGTTTTCGCTTTTCTTGAAACTAAGGATTACCGTGAAGGTGTCGCTAGTTTTCTGGATAAACGCCCGCCCCAATTTACCGGAAAATAAATCCGGAACAATTCGAAAAAATCTACGATGTCGACTAACGCCAATTTATACGCACTTTTCGCTGCAAATTTCCCGAAAGACTTATCCAGTTGCTGCATAGAGACTGAAGATGCGCGTTACTTTAGCTGGCTGGACATCGAACGCGCCAGCGCTAAAATCGCCAACTTGCTCAGCAGCCTCAATCTTCAAGCCGGCGCGAGAGTCGCGGTGCAAGTGGAGAAATCTGCTGAGGCCTTGATCCTGTATCTCGCGACCATCCGGGCTGGCTATGTATATTTACCTTTGAACACCGCATATCGTGACGCGGAAGTTGAATATTTCTTGCGTGATGCAGAACCGGAAGTTGTGGTCTGCGCACCGCAACAGTTTGGCTGGGTATCGCAATTGGCTTTCAAAACCGGAAGTCGTCACGTGTTTACACTAGATGCACCAGCGGCAGGAAATAATTCCGGCAGCCTGTTGCAACGCGCCCTGCCTCACTCTGATCAATTTCAGACAGTTCAAAGTGCAGCTGATGACCTGGCTGCCATCCTGTACACCTCAGGCACCACCGGACGTAGTAAAGGCGCCATGCTGACGCATGACAATCTTGCGTCCAATGCCAAGGTGCTGAAACAGACCTGGGCCTGGAACAAGGATGATGTGTTGCTGCACACCCTGCCGCTGTTTCATGTGCACGGCCTATTCGTTGCTTCGCATGGCGCTTTGCTGAATGGCACAAAGATGATTTTTCTGGCCAAATTCAATGTGGCGCAGGCGCTAAGTTACTTGCCGCGCACGACCGTATTTATGGGTGTGCCGACGTATTATGTCCGTCTCTTGCAAGAGGCTGGTTTCACCCAGGAAGCTTGCAAGAATATGCGCGTGTTTATCTCAGGCTCAGCGCCGTTATTAATAGACACTTTTCTTGAGTTCACACGCCGAACTGGCCACACTATTTTAGAACGTTATGGCATGAGCGAAACCGCAATGCTGACATCGAATCCTTATGTTGAAAAACGTGTCGGCGGTACCGTTGGCAAGCCCTTAGCGGGTGTCGAGGTACGCGTCGTCAATTCAGAGAACCACATTTGCGCTACCGATGAAGTCGGTGACATTCAGGTCAAAGGTGCCAACGTCTTTAAAGGTTATTGGCGTATGCCGGAGAAGACTGCCGAAGAATTTACCAGTGACGGCTACTTCCGCACTGGTGATGTGGGCAAGTTTGATAGCGATGGATATTTGAGTATAGTCGGACGCAGTAAAGATTTGATTATCTCTGGTGGCTACAATGTTTATCCCAAAGAAATCGAATCCTTTATCGACGAGATGCCCGAAGTAGTGGAATCAGCTGTGATCGGATTGCCGCATGAACAATTTGGCGAAGCCGTTGTGGCGATTGTCATCTTAAAGCCAGAACAGACACTGACGGAACTCGCTCTGATTGCACGATTGAAAAAGATGATCGCCAATTTCAAAGTACCGAAAAACGTATATTTTTTCGATGAGTTACCACGTAACGCGATGGGGAAAGTACAAAAAAATGTTCTGCGCGCACGATACAAAAAGGACTAAGCAAAAGGTCTAAGCTTTTTTATCCAGCAGGCGCAATACTACTTTCCACTCTGCCGCTGTCACAGGATTGATCGAAAGACGGCTGCCTTTTTTCAGCACTACCATATCCGACAAGGCTTCACAAGCGCGCATCTCAGGCAGGCCAAGCAATCGCGTCTTGCGTAGCGCCTTGATATCGACCATCATCCAACGCGGATTTTCTGGCGTGGCCTTTGGATCAAAATACTTGCTGGCAGCATCGAATTGTGTATCGTCAGGGTAAGCCGTGCTGCATACCTCAGCTATGCCAGCGATACCAGGTTCAGCACAACTGGAATGATAAAACAAGACGCCATCACCGACGCGCATATTGTCGCGCATAAAATTACGCGCCTGATAATTGCGCACCCCAAACCAGGGGTTGGTCTTTGCCGCCAGAGCATCGTCTATGCTGACTTCACCTGGCTCGGATTTCATTAACCAATATTGCATAATAAATTTACGCCCCAAATAAAATCAAAAATAAAATATTAACGCAGAAACGCAAAAGGCATTTGCAAACGTTTGCAAATGCCTTTAAATAAGTCCCCACCGATGCCGCTATGCCGGCATCCTGAACCAGAGGTTCAAGTTGGCCACAGTCCGTTCAACTTCGGGTTCATCGATCTAGCGACGCTCACACCAGTCAAACAATTTCCGCAGCCTGTGCACATAAATGGTTCAAGGAATATATGGCACTGGCGAACACGGTAGGGAGTTTTAGTTTACTCCCAACTACCTTTTTTCACTACACTTTTCTTAATTAAATTTAGTAATAAGGGTGCTATTTAAAATAGATTTTCTTGCGGTGTAAGTGCCTGATCAATCGCTTCATGCATGCCGAGTATTTTTTGCTTTACTTCAGCCATCGTCAAACCTGCCATTGGCCCTTCAGGTGCTTTGGTCGCCAATAATTCAGTCGCCAAACTCAAGGCTGCCATGACAGCGATTCTATCTGTCCCTTTAATTTTGGCAGCATCGCGGATGGTACACATCTTCTCGTTCAGGTATGACACGGCATCTAACAATGCGGCATCTTCGCCTTCTTTGCAGGCTAACTTATACGATTGCCCCATGATCGCTACATCTAGCTGTATCGTACTTTTATCTTTCATGCTGCTTCCTCGTCAGTATCATTGTCGTTGAGATTGTCATTGACATCTTCTAGCGGTAACTGCGCCAGCAAGCTAGCGACACGCTGATGCGCCTCCAGCATACGTTGCTGCATGTCTTTATTCTCAGCTGCAAGTTCAACTGAATTGCGACGCAGTTCACCATTTTCAAGTCGCAAGGCATGGGTCAAACTGACCAGGCGTTCGACTTTATCAGCGAGTAATTCAAATTCAGAAATCATCTTGGTAACTTATTTAAAAATCAGGGGTAGGTCAATGCCCAGAACGCATTTTCGCTAGTGTTAAGTTCCACCAACTTAGGCCGGGAATTGAATTCGCATTATAAGGCTAAAATAAGCCTAAATTTTTGCTTACGGCATTTCTATCAATGCTCCATTGGACAGAATAAGTGCCGCGCGAATTTTCTTGCCAGAAAATATCGACATTAAAGCATCACTATATCCTTTAAGCTGCTCTTGATATGCATCACGTTCGCTCGCCAGCAATTGCCGCTTGTAATCAAGTACCCACACCTCGTTCTCCAGCACCACAACTCTGTCGAGCCGCACTAGCATTTGCTGATACAAAATATCCATTTCATTGCGCGCATAAGTAAATCGTGCGGGATTGAAATATTGTTCCAGTTGCTTGTTACCGAGAATATTCATAGCATGCTGGCGTATCGTAGCAGCAGTGCTACTTGAGCATGGCAGCCACGCCGTGATCGCTTCTATCTCAGGAACTCGCAGTGGCCAGCATTGAACCTGATTGGTGAGTCGCTCCATCAAGGCATGTAGTGCGATTCCTTCGAGTTGTTCTGGCGACGATTGCGCTATCAATTCAATCTCAGGCAGACGTAGATCGGGTGGGCAAAATAGCGGCATGGCGAAACACTCTTCAGCAAGTTCGTCGCTTGCATAACTATCGTCTGAGAGCAAAACTTCATCGAGCATGCCAAAGCGTGCATACCAGCCTTCTTTACTGACACCGTCAACATCGGCCGATTTATCGCTGGCGACGCCGCTCAAGATTAACAATTGTTTGGCGCGTGTCACCGCGACATACAACATATTCCAATTTTCTTGTTTCGCTTGCGCTTCCTCTAGCGCAAATAAGGCGTCCCTTGCTGCACCACGCTGGTCTTTTCGGCCAAACACAGAGAAGTGTTTTTTTTCATTTTTTTGCAGCGGCCACTGACATAGTATGCCGGTTTGATCCTTCGCCGCTTCGCTGTGATTGCTGTCTAACATAACAACGATTTCTGCTTCCAAACCCTTGGCGCTATGGATCGTCAAAATACGCACTGCATCGGTAGCACTATCAACACTAGATTCATCCGGCGCATCCGCATCCGCCCCTTGCTTGAAGACGGACAAGGCGGCGATAAATTTTGGCAAACTAGGATAACGGCCGGCATCCATATTCAAAGCCAGTTCTGTGAATGCGGTGAGATTACCTATCACTTGCGCACGGTCGGAGGCAGACGCAGCCTGCGCATATCGAGCGAATAACTCGCCCTGATGTAATATGCTATCGATCAAATCATGCACTGGAAGATCGTGCGCGGCTTGCATCCACACCTGCAATAACTTGGCCGCTCTACACAATGCGGAACCGCTATTAGCAAGCTCCACGGCAGCGATCATGCGCTTCCACCAGGATGACTCATCTCTTTGCGCAAGCGCAATCAGGTCTTGATCGTTGGCGCCGAAAATTGGTGACTTCAAAATATGTGCCAATGCCCGGTTGTCTCCTGGCGTGATCAAAAACGTCAGCAAGGCGATCATATCGGCCACTTCCAAGGCATCCAGCAAGCCGCCGCGACGGCTGGAAACGAACGGGATACCGGCTTCGCGCAAGGCTTTCTCATAGGACGACAAATGGCTGCGCCGCCGTACCAGTAACATCACATCAGACCATTTCAAAGCTTTAACAGATCCCTGTTGCCTGAACTGACTCTTCGCTGAATGCAAAGCCTTGGCAACCAGACGCCCCTCTTCCAATCGGCGCAAATCTTCCTGCTCTTCAACAGGAGTTGTCAGAGGATCTCTCAGTGGAAATTTACTTTGCCTTGAAGTAGTAGCGTCGCTTTCAGTTTTAATCAAGGGCAAGCGCCATACATCGCCCTGCACTTGAGCTGCCGTGGTTTGTCTTGCATAAATCGGATTGCCCAGCATGGATTGGTTGAGCAGCTCGATGATCTCGACAGAGTTACGCCGGGTTTGATTGGTGCGCAAAACGTGTGCGCCATGCGACAACAACAAATCCCGTGCAGCCAAAAACACGCGCGGTTCGGCGCGGCGGAAGCGGTATATCGATTGCTTAGGATCGCCGACGATGAACACACTGGGACGTGATGCATCGTCACCGTAGGCAGCGAGCCAGGCGCTGACGATACTCCATTGCAGCGGATTGGTATCCTGAAACTCATCGAGCAAAATATGTTTGTAACGCGCGTCAAGACGAGCGTGCAGATACGCAGCGAATTCCTCGTTATTCAATAGGCGATAGGCTTGCCATTCCAGATCCGCGAAATCGAATACCCGTTGATCGGTCTTGAGATTTTGGTAGCACTCCAGGTAAGCTGCGCCGACTGTAAACAAGGCCTGATTCAGGCTCAAGACAAATTTCTCGCTGCTGCGCCTGATCAGCAATTTGATGGCTTCCGCGATCGCATTGCACTCATCGTCGAATGCCAGAGCATTGTCTGGCCCTAGCCATTTTTCTATCGCCGCCAACAGGTTTTTGGTTTTCAGATTCGACCTGTTTTTACCATCGGCACCGAAAAATTCGTGCGCCAAGGCAGCAAAACTCTCCAGGTTACTGCCAGCGCTCAGCGCGGTTTCGATGGCGACCGCGCGTTTTTGATTGGTCGCAGTACCTTGCCCCAGACACTGAGCGATTTCCGAGATCCGTTCGCAAAATGCAGCGTCTTGCCACAGGCTAAGCCGTGCATCGAAACTCGCATCAGCGCCACATAGGTCTTGCAACCAATCGATAGGAGTGCCGTCTTGTGTATCTTCATTTGCGGCCCACCATTCGGCACGCTTATCGAGAAAAGCATCAAGCATTTTTTTGGCGTTGAAATCGCCAATTTCTTGATACAGATGTAGCAATGCCTCCTTAATTTCTGAATTGCCAGGGTCTTTCAAAGATTGCATTAACTGTCCGTAGGCTTCGCGCTGCAACTCGGTTGTCGCCTCCAATAAATTGAAGCCATGCGGCACGCCAGAGGTGAGCGGCGCCAGTTGTATCAAACGCCCAAACCAGCTATGAAAGGTATCCATCGCCAGGCCCTGCGTGCTGGCGAGCAGCTTGTCATACAGGCGTTGCGACTTTGGAATAAGCAGTGCAAGATCCTCTTCATTTACACCACGTTCACGCAGAAGATTGCCGGCAGTTGTGGTATCAGCCAGCGCCAACTCATGCAGCAATTCCATCAGGCGCCAGCGCATCTCCTGTGCCGCTTTACGCGTGAAAGTGATGGCCAACAATTCCGCCGGTTCGGCACCATTCAGCAGCAAGCGCAACATGCGTGCCACCAGCAACCAAGTCTTACCGCTGCCGGCACAGGCATCAACCACCACCGAATATTGCGGGTCGCAGGCTGCAGCGGTGAAGCTGAGGGCATCGGCTGCCCGGCCGTTGATTTCATAAGCTTGCGCTCCAGCTGGCAAAGTACTTTGCTCCATCACCAGGCTCCCTTACGGCACAAGCCACGCATATCGCAATACTGGCACACTGATTCAGCTCCATGTGCAGGCATTGCTGCACCCATTTTGATGGCCTGCATGTTTTGAATTATTTCCAGTTTCAAGGCCTGCGTCCATTCAGGGAAATCATTCGCCGCCGCGTCACCGGTTTTTTCCCGCTCGAGTTCAAGTGCGACATAACTGGCTGCGCTGGCTGGATGTTCAGCGAGCAAACCGTAAAAGGCAAGTTGATGATCTTCCGCCTCCTTCAAACGCCTATTTAATGCACCTACATTTTTTGTTTTGTAGTCCAGCACGGCTCGCTCGCCATCGCTATTGTGATCAATTCTGTCTATGCGTCCACGCAATAGTACGGTGCCGTCATCCCAACTGAGTCGGTGCTCGCGCCAAACCTCGCCAATTTCAAACTGCCAGCCAGCAGCTTCATGCTCATTCGCCCAATTGACATACGCTGGAATGACTTTGCTCCAGCGCACGCTATAACCTAAAGCGGCGGGACTTTTCTCCAACACTTGCTCAAACAAGGTTTGCGAAATTTCACGCAATAACTCTTCCCGCTGATGCGTTTGTTCGGCCTGCAGGCGATCGTGATAAGTTTTAAGAATCGCATGCAGCCAATCGCCGTAATCACGTTTCTCCGGCATATCAGAGAGTTCATCGATAGCGCTGAGTTTCAACATACGGCCGGCAAAAAATTGATACGGGCACGCCACCAGGCTGCCATACCCGCTGGCAGATAAATTCTCGGGAGTGAGTTCGGCGGCGCTAGGCGCTGGCATGACTATGCGCTGCGCCTGTAATTGTTTTTCCGGGATGGCGGCCTCGTGCAGCGCAAGTTTTTGCTGTCCGTTACGCTCCAGGCTTAAATTTATTTGCGCGATCCATGGGCTGACGGCATTGTGTTCACCATCGTGCTGCCCTTGCCACGACAAGACTACTTTCGGATTCGATAACAGGACTTCAGCGAAATCTCGGAGCTGTTGGCGTTGCCGATCTTCACTGGTAACCAAGCCACATTCACGCCGCACTGCATTGGTGAAGAATAGAACTTCTTTTGCGCGTGAAGGCAAATGTGTGGCATCGGCACCGACTAAAAATACAGCGTCAAAACTGCGCAAATGCGCGCCATTCAAGGGCAACATCACGACGCGTTTGTCGGGTCGGCTAACAATGAATGGAGCGCTTTCCAGTTGGAGATTAATAAAGGCGCGCCACTCGGCAAACGAGAAAGAGGCATCCATATGCTGACAATCACCGCTCAATGCCTGCAACATTTGCAGGATCTGATTGCCCGCGCTTTCAGTTTGCATCGCCGCTTGCATGCCGAGTTCGGCCATAAGTTGCAGGCTCACAGCGGTCCATTCCTTGAGGTTTTTTCTCGCGGTAAATTTACCTGCATGCCGCGCTAAAGTCGCGATCCAATTTCTTTCTGCCGGCAATTTATTCAGTGCCGCGAGAACCGCATCCCAGCCACCAAGCACATTGGCCCTACGCAGCGCCAGCTCAATCTCCATGATGTGATCGGCTTTATCCATCGCCACATCATTTGGCGGAGCGATCTCTGTCACAGCAAAATCCAAATAGGGCGATTTTAATAGATCCAGCAAAGCCATGGTGTCTGCCTTGGTCGCGACCACTTCAAACCAAGCAGCGAGCGCGGCAGCGGCACGCGTGGTCGATAATTTCCATCCAGTCTCGTCCGCGACAAATACCTGCGCCCGCTCCAGCAAGGCACGGATGCGGCGCGCCACCACACGGTCTTGCGCGATCAATGCGATTTCTTGCTTGCCGCTTTGTAACCAGTCGATAATAGTTTGCGCCGCTTTTTGCGCCTCATCTTCCAGGGAACTGGCTTCGTAAAGGCGAATTTGCAAGGTCGCTACGAGTTCGGCATCAACTCGTTTCTGCTCACTCTGCTCACCATCTATTAGTCCTGGCCAGGCTGATGAGTAAATTGCTGGCAAGCTCGCACTATGCCAATCAAGTTGCATGCGGACGACTGGCTGTTTCAGCTGATAAGCATCAAGAAACGCCTGCTCCATCGCGTCTGGGGTTGTAGGACTAATCCAGACCAGCGGTTCATCGGCGAGATGTGCTATCTGCAGCATCTTTTTGTAACGCTGAACATTGGCATCCTGAGTATCGAGCTGACTTTGCCAGATACGCCAGACCAGTTGCGTCTCTTCAGAGACAATTTTTTGCACTGGTAATGGCAACTGCGCCAGGGCGGTATGCCAACGTGTTTCTACTTCATGTTTACTTTGTCCCACCGTCGGCAGCAAAGCCAAGGTCAACTCATCGGCCAAACTTAACAAGGTTTGTGCCAAGGGAAGTAAATCGGTATTTCGTTTCGCACCAAATAAAGTCTTTAACCAGGCATGTTCACGTAGCTGTGCATACAAACTCATCAGACGCTCACTCGATGCACTGCTGCCTGATAACTCCGATGTCGGCGGGAGCATCTCTAGCCAAGCAAACATGGTGTTGATACGCGGCGGTACAAAGTTGCCCTGCTGCTCGTGTGCCAAGGCATGAAGAAAAAGCTGCGCATGCTCAAAAGTCGGGACGATGACCCTGATTGCTGAGTAATCCTTACTTGAACTCAATACATAAGCCGAATTTGCGCTCAGGCGGATAAACCGACGCGCCACTTGTGGCCAAAAATCGGAGGAAGCCGTTACTAATTCTGGAGCTTGGGTCATGGAAAGAGAATTGAGGATTAAAATTGCAAACCAACTTTTGTCGGATCAGCAAGCATTTTATGCGACTGTGGATGGAAATTAATAGTGATAGCGCCACATTTATAAAAAATAGGTTATTATTTAC
>JAZJYB010000020.1:0-2008 GCA_040390685.1 Pseudomonadota bacterium
AGAAATGCCTTGTAATTGGCATTAGTGTGAAATACAGTGAATAAAATAGAATGAACGTTCTATAATTAAAAGCCAGGAAATTTTCATCATGAGTTTTATCAATGAGCGATGACATCAGGATCGATAAATGGTTGTGGGCGGCACGGTTTTTCAAGACCAGAAGCTTGGCGACAAATGCAGTAGATTTAGGGCGGGTGCTACAGAATCAACAGCGTATCAAGCCGGCACACAGTGTTAAGTTGGGCGATTTAATTGAAGTGCAGCATGCGGATCAAGTCTGGGAAGTTGAAGTGCTTCGCGTGTTGGAAGTCCGTGGTTCGGCCAGCATTGCGCAAACGATGTATCAGGAGACAGTAGCAAGTGCAGAAAAACGCGCATTAGCTATCGAGAAAAGAAAATATCAACCAGAGCCAAGCGCTGCGTTGGTAGGTCGCCCTACTAAGCGCCAACGTCGCCAGCTGGATTTCACGAGGAGCTAAGTATTAAGCAAAAATATTTCGCAGAAACGGCGTGAAGGGAAGTAGATACTCTCCTCTAAACGTGTTTTCTGATTTGACTTTTAGTTCGCCGTGATTAATAGTACGAGCGTTCGATTAATTTGAAGCATTGCACCAATCGAACGCATCCATGAATTTAATACAAATGCATATGTGATATGAATATAACATCGAAATTTATGCGTAAAGGGGAGCTGACCCGCGCTGCCATTTTGGATGTGGCATTGGATGCCGCTAGCCGTGATGGTATTGAAGGTCTGACGATCGGCCTTTTGGCTGACAAAATGAACATGTCTAAATCAGGCGTGTTTGCCCATTTTGGTTCGCGTGAAGATTTACAGATAGAAGTCTTGAAGTTGTATCACTATCACTTTGAGCAGGAAGTGTTTTATCCCAGCATGAAAGAAGAACGTGGTTTGCCGCGTCTGCAATCCATGTTTGGGCTGTGGGTGAAGCGCGTCACGGTAGAGATTGCATCTGGTTGTATTTATATCAGCGGTGCGGCCGAATACGATGACCGCCAAGGCCCGATCCGGGATGAGTTGGTTGGCATGGTACACGCCTGGCAAGGGGCATTGCGCCGTGCTGCGACACAGGCAATTGAGCTAGGACACCTAAGTGCTGATGTTGATCCTGAGCAGATCGTGTATGAGATGTATGGATTGATACTTGCACTGCATCACGACGCACGTTTCTTAAGGAAGCCCGGCAGTGTCAATCGCGCTGAAATTGGCTTTGAAAGAATGATAGAAAGTTACGCACCGAAGAAAGTCATTGCGTAATTTAAACTAAGTCAGACTAAGCCTTGCATGATTTTTTGAATTCGTTTTTTATATTTGTACCAACCTTTAATTTAATTGTTTTAATTTTTGCCTTCAGGAGAAAAACATGGGTCAATACGTCGCTCCCTTGCGTGATATGCAATTCGTTTTGCATGAGCTGTTAGCCGTAGAAGGCGAACTAAAACATTTGCCAAAGTATGAAGAAATTGATGCTGACATCATCAATCAGGTGCTGGAAGAGAGCGGTAAATTTACTGCGGAAGTTTTATTTCCATTGAATCATTCTGGCGACCGCGAAGGCTGTCATCACGACAAGACAACAAAAGAAGTGACGACGCCAAAAGGCTTTAAAGAAGCCTACAAACAATACGTAGCGGCGGGTTGGCCGGCATTGTCTTGTGATACTGATTTTGGCGGCCAGGGCTTGCCATTAGTGCTGAATAATTCCTGCTACGAAATGATGAATTCAGCCAACCAGGCCTGGACTATGTACCCGGGTCTGTCGCATGGCGCCTACGAATGTATCCATGAGCACGGCACGCCAGAACAGAAAGCCCTGTATTTGCCTAAGCTGATTTCCGGCGACTGGACTGGCACCATGTGCCTGACCGAACCACATTGCGGCACGGATCTGGGCATGTTGCGCTCGAAAGCCGAGCCACAAGCTGACGGTTCCTACAAAATCTCCGGCGCGAAGATTTTTATTTCGGCCGGTGAACACGATATGTC
>JAZJYB010000021.1:0-9816 GCA_040390685.1 Pseudomonadota bacterium
CATTGACGCATTGAGCATGACAACGCCGTCCATCAATGGTTTGCTTGAGTAACTCGAAGGGAAAGTCGCCCAACCTAACAAGCCACCACCGATGCCGCCGGTGTACAGATTTAATGATTCTTTGCCGCCTTTATGCAATGCCGATTTCATTTGTGTCTCGGCTGTGGTGCCAGGTTGTACCGTGTACCAGGCATCGTTTGTGGTGCGGTCAGTACTGACTAATTGAAAGCTGATACCAGTACTGCTATATGCGTTATTGAGCACCGTCATCTGGCTGGTGATCATATTGGAAGTAACGCCGCCTGTACTATCAGTTGAGCTTTGGATGATATGGAAATAAACAGGGACAACGCGAGCTGTCAAAGCAGCTGACAAGTTCATGGTCTTCTTTTTTTCATCGAAATCGAGTTCGGCCGCTTCAATTTTGTGCGCTTCGTGCACTGTGCTGCAACGTTTTCCACTTTCAATAAAGGCTTCTTGATTGGCATACTCAACGCCATGAAACTTGAACGGTGCATTGTTTTTCATTTCTGTTTTGGCTGCAGCAATCGCCGATGACAGCGGGGTATTTTGTGCCATTGCCGGTGCGGCAACGCCGCCTGCAACAAGTAGGGCGGCAAGTACTTTTTTTGTAAATGTAAGTTGAATCATTTGAAAAATCTCCCTTAATAGATTGTGTCTATTTTTTATTTGGCTTGATGGAAGGTCACTGGAATAAAAATGTAATTTCAAACCTGTGCCATGTTTTGTTTCGACAAAATAAATTCTTTTCCGGCATGATAAATCCATTGAATTTATTCGACCAGGCAGAGTATCTTCTGGACACTTAATTCATGTCAAGCGCGTATAAAAATCGGTGTGCAAAAGTTACCACTTGGAATTATTTTCGATAGTCGTCAATCAAATTGCTCTGTGCTTCCACGCAGCTTATTCTGGTTTTATTGCATCCCGCTAACTCAGGGCAAGATACACTTCAAGCCGGCGAATTTTTGCGTCAACGCAGGTGCCGCACTCTGACGCGTACAGTCTACGTTTGTTAAAGACCCATACCTTTTTTGAGACCCATGGCGGCGCCACTTTTATCACGTCGCCGTTTATCGAGGTAGTCCATACTTTTGCACCTTTCATCGGCGGTTTATGGAAATTTTTGACGAAGAAAAAGAGTTAAGTTCGGCGCAAGGTTTTTTTGCACCCTCCATTTTTTCTCCATACTTGAGATGCAAACTTGGTCCTGTCGATAGCCATTATCATTAAGGATAAACATGAAAACGAAACTAACTACGCTAGTGCAGATTTTCTTTATAGCGACCATACTTGCTCTTCCTATGGCGGCACAGGCGCAAGCGCCCGATAATAAACCTGGCGACGCCAGCCCCGATAAGCGCCCGCCGCATGAACCACCGCCACAGGCGTACGCTAGTTGCAAGGATAAGAAAGCCGGTGACGTGGTGCAAATCGTGACGCCGCGCGAAGAAAAAATTTCTGCCGCCTGCACTGCATCGCCTAAGGGTTTGTTCGCGCGCCCTGAGCGTCCGCCACATGGAAAAGAAGATGCCAACGGAAAACCGCCAGCCAGGAATTGAGGCAATACAGTGCTGGCTATAGTGCCTGAGCACCCTTCGCCAGCCTTGATCAGGAGTGCCTACAAAGGCGTGCGTTTGGCCAGTAACTCTCGTTCAGTCTGTAATGCGGCGTTGTCGCTGCCAAGTCCGATGTGCGAGCGGTTGGTCGGTGATACACGCCCTTGTGCTTGTTGCACCACATGCCAGGCTTCGTGCGGCAGTAGTCGCTCTTGGCCAGGGGCCAAGTGAATCTCATCCCCTTGCGTATACGCAAACGCATTGAGCTGCGCCGGTTTTGCAGAATTGTAGTGAACCTTAACGTGGTCCAGGTTCATGCCGGAAAGGCTTTCTATGCCGGCTTTCAGATTGTCCGGTAATCCAGTTGCATTGTCATTATGATGAGTCATATGAGCTCCCGTGAGTTTGATGCATGTGCATCATTGAAATATGGACTGATGGCTTGAGCATCAGTATTTACTCTTCCAACAATTCCATCACTTTACAAACAGTTCTCCAATTGCGATCTGTCATCGGCACGCCCAAGAGTTTCTCGCTACTTGCCGCGAGCTTTGATCTGCCTATCCCTTCTGGCGCGTGCAAGTAAAACACGCCATCGCCCAGATGAAAGCGCTCACTCTCTTTCTTCAGACTGGAGAGTTTCTCCAGGTTGGGGTTCGCAGGTTTGGAGGCGAGAAAGCCAAGGTGCAAACTGCTGGGGTCGGCCACTGCTTCAGGAAATGGGTTTTCTTCGATTGCCCTGTTTACTGCCTCGGCTGCGAGTATATGGATGTAGGGCTCAAAGCCATGCCGTTTCTTGATTTCAGCAGCTAGATTTTTCGAGAGTTGCGGGAGATTTTTTTCTGTGCTTTGGAATACAGCATTGCCGCTTTGAATATAGGTTTTGATCTTGCGGGCGCCAGCGTCTTCCAAAATCGCAACAAGCTGTTTCATCGGCAGGGAGTTATTGCCGCCAACGTTGATGCCTCGTAAAAATGCGATGTAAGTATTCATTTGGCCGGCGACGATAGTTCCGCGTTAATATCATTAACAATCACAAAGCGGTTACCGCCTTCATTTTTCGCCTGGTACATTGCGGCATCAGCACTGATGGCCAAGGTTTTTTGATCACAGCCATTTTCTGGATAAATCGCCACGCCTATGCTGCCGGAAATATGCAAGGTGTGTTCCAAGATTGCGAATGGCTGTGCCAGCGCGGCGCGGATTTTTTCGGCAACGACGGCTGCGGATTCAGGCGCCTTAATATTATGCAACAGCACCAGAAACTCATCACCGCCGACACGTCCGACGGTATCTGAAACCCGCACACTTTGGCTGATGCGCAGCGCAGCTTCTTTCAGCAACAAATCACCGACAGCGTGGCCATAAGTATCGTTGACGGGTTTGAATTTATCCAGATCCAGATACATCAACGCGAGTGGCTCTTTGTAACGGGCATTTTTAATAATGGCGACTTGTAAGCGATCATTAAACAGTGCACGGTTGGGTAAATCGGTGAGCACATCATGCTGTGCCAAATGGCGTATGCGTTCGTCAGTTTGTTTGCGATCAATCGCGGTGGCAATCTGGGTAGAAACGAATTTCAACAGATCTTTGTCCTTTTCGGTGTAGCGTATAACACCGGCATAACTTTGTACTGCTAGCACACCTATCGTGCGTTTGTGCGCTATCAGCGGTACGCCTAGCCAATCCAGAAAAGCTGATCCCACCAATTTAGCGCCGGGTTCAAGAATTTTGTCAGGTTGGTCGCGCGTCAGCAATAATGCTTCACCGGTTTTTATTACCCGTGAAGATAGTGTCCCTTCACCCAATTTTCGTGGTCCTGGCGCTGCGTCGTTTTCGTCGACAAAATATGGAAAACTGAGTTCATCTTTGGCGTTGTCGTAAAGTGCAACAAAGAGGTTTTTTGCTGGTAGCAAGTCACTTATTATTTGATGGATATGCGCGAATAATTCCTGTAAATTTTCTGATGCATGGGCCGCTTCCGAAATATTGTGCAATGCGGTTTGTATGCGCTTTTCATAGTCGAGCCGGTCTTGCGTTTGTTTGCGTTCAATCGCGATGGCGGTTTGCGCCGAGACAAATTGCAGTAGCTGCTGGTCTCGTTCGGTATACCGGACGGCGCCACTGTAACTTTGCACTACCAGGACACCGATAACGCGATCTCGTATCATCAATGGTACGCCCAGCCAGTCGAGTGAATCCGAGCCTACTATGGATGTTGAATTTTGCGCTTTCGTCACATCAGTTTCTGGCGTCAGCAACAAGGCTTGCCTTGATCGGATAACCCGGGCCGACAAGGTGTGTTCATCGAGTTTGCGTGCTTCTGGTGGCGCATCAAATTCGTCAATAAAATAAGGAAAAGTCAAATCATTAGTGTTCTCATCGTAGAGCGCGACAAAGAAATTTTTGGCGGGTAGCAATTCGCCGATCACTTCGTGGATGCGCTGAAATAACTCCATCAGGCTTTCGGCAGACTGCGATGCTTCTGAAATGGCGCGCAGAGATTCTTGCATCTTCTCAGCTAATTTGAGTTTACTGATATCAGTCAAGACACCGATAAAGCGCAATGGCTTGCCATTTGCGTCGCGGCCGACCACTTGTCCATTCGCCAGGCACCACTTGTAGTTGCCATCCTTGCAGCGCAAACGATGTTCGCTGTGATAGTGAGGTGAGGTGTTGTCAAGATGCGCTTGCAGCGCGGCTAAGGTCGATGCCTTATCTTCCGGGTGTATGCGATTTTTCCATTCGTTCAAATTGTCGCCGATTTCATTATCTTGAAAACCGAGCTGGTATTTCCAGCTTTTCGAGTACAGTATGCTGTCGTTTGCGATATCCCAATCCCAAACCCCGGCACCTGCACCTTCCAGGGCTAAATTCCAGCGTTCTTCATCGATGCGCAATTTTTCCGTATAGGTCGCGGCCTGTAAACGCAAGCGGATGTTATCGAGCTGATTGCTTTGCATGCGCCCCGAGTTCACAACGATGTAGAGCAGATAAAACCCGCCCATAGCCGGCAACAGGATAGATACCTGAGGGCTAAAAGCGAGTAATAACAGGACGGGTAAAAATGGCAAATAGGCAATGAGCAAGGCGCATATGCGATCTACCGAATGGCTGGCGGCGCCCATGGCGCTGACACCAAGCATGATCAAGGTGAGCCAAAATTGCGCCATCGGGTCTGCAGCGGGAAACATCCAATAACCACCCAAGCCCCAGGTTATCCCCGCTACCATCACGCCGAGACGAAACCGAAACAACCAGTTCAACGGTATTGCATCGGCATTGGCGCGTCGCTGCGCTATGATCAGCGAGACCCGTGCTGCAGCCACAATGAAGAACAGGGCCAGCCACAGCAAGAGGCGAGTGTGGTCAACCAAAGGCCATTCCAGCGCGACCAGCAAAAGAGCTATCACCAGGCTGATCGCCAATGTCGCTGGCAGACCATGGTACAAGATGCGTACCTGTTCCTGTTGTACCGTCGTCTGCAGTTGCGCTTTGTCGATGAGTATAGTCATTTCAGCTGTCTTTGTATAAGGCGTGCCCTATTGTATCCGCATTGCCGATGAGAATAAATGGCAAGCAGCACCAATTGACTTCGCCATGGCTAGCCCTTGCGAAAAATACCGTTTAAAAATTTGCAGCAAGCTAGATCGGAAAAGCGCAGCACCTTCCGGCCTACCGGCGTTGAGCGCATTGCGCCGGATCGATAGTCTATGAAATTTGCTTGTCAGCCGGATGATTGACACCGTCATAAATTGTGATGTTGGGGATTTTAAATGGATTAACACCTTCAAGACAGCCGACGTTGTAACCATACAAATGTGGATTGGAACGACGTTGATGATGCGTGTAAATACCACAGATGGAACAAAAAAAATGTTTCGCGGTATGGGTATTGAACTGATACAGAGTCAAGATATTTTCACCCTTCACAATCTTTATCCCCGAGAGCAAGACCGATGCAACCACCGCACCTTTTCGACGGCAAATGGAACAGTCGCAATGGCGAGGGTCAACGATGCCATCCGGCAGTTCAATTTCTAACTCGACTGCGCCACAATGACAAGTAGCTTTGTGGCGCAGTTGGATTTCTGTATCACCGACTTTTTTTATCATGTCTAAGTCCTCTTTATCCTCTGTATTGTGTGCAGCATTGTTCGCATGAATTATACGATTTATACGAGTTCCGATTTGGATTTTCGTCCAGAACTGGTAGCCAAATTACCAGTATTTTGATGGTTTAATCCATGCTGTAAATAGGGCGATATTTGCCGAAAATCCGCTATAGTGGAAGAGATCGCTTGCTATATAATTGATCGCCATATAATGCCTGTTTTCTCCCCCGAATATAGGTAGGTTCGCAGCGCTGCCAAGATCGGCAATGTAAAAAGGTGGCAAAAATGTCTATCCCAAATAATTCAACTTTGTGCGACCTTAGCCGCAGGCAGTTGCTTGGCGGCGCTTTGGCCGCAGCCTTGCCTTTTACCGCGCCACAACTTGCTTCGGCAGCAGTTGCACCGCTGGTGGTGGGTGGCTTGCCAGTCACCTGCAATCTGACCTTGCCGATAGCCTGTGTCGCCAATGCCAGCAACAATGCCAGCAAAGCCAAGACTGGCAGTCCCTTGTTTGAGTTTGAATACAGCAAGTACAGCGGCTGGCCAGAGATTAAAGAATCCCTGATGACCGGGCGGATACAGGCAGCCTATATGTTGGCGCCGTTGGTGATGGATCTGGTTGATAAAAAAATCCCGCTCAAAATTGTCTCGCTTGGCCATCGCTCTGGTGCGGTGATCATGGTACGTACCGATTCTACGCATAAACGTTTTTCTGATCTGAAAGGCAAGCGTATTGCGATTCCTAGTCGCTTCGCGGTCGATTTTTTGTTCCTGCGCAAGATGCTGGCACGCGATGGTATGACACCCAAAGACATCGAGATTATAGAGATGGCGCCGCCCGATATGCCAGCCGCCCTGTATGCCAAAGCGGTGGATGCGTATTGCACTGGCGAGCCCTTCGGCGCGGCTGCCCAAAAGGCAGGTTACGCCAGGCCCCTGGCGATGACGCGTGACGAATGGCGCAACTACATTTGCTGCGTGCTGACGGTGCGGGAAGAGCTGATTAAAGAGAACCGCCCGCTGGTGCAAGAGCTGGTGAATTACGTGCAGGCTGCCGGCACCTGGCTAGATGCCGGGCCGGTCAGCCGCAACAAGGCGGTGGCGATTGCAGCCGGGCGTAAATTTTTCAACCAAGATCCAAACATCATCCGCTTCGTGATGGAAAACCCGGCCGACCGCGTGACCTATGGCGATTTGCGCATGATCAAGGCGGAGTTCGATGACCTGATGAAACTCTCGCTGGAAGCTGCCACCATCAAGCGCCCGGTTGCTTACGAATCTTATGTCGACGAGAGCTTTGTCAAGAACATCAAGCCCGTCGTAATTACACTCTAAATAAACGCTGAGATCTCAAGCTTCGCATCATTAAGGATGACCAATTGAAAGCAGCATTTTTCGCCCTATTTTTTCTTCTATTTTCCAGTTTTCTGAATACTGCGAATGCTACCAATAACGCCGGGCTGAAGGGCGGTGCATTTGACCCACCGCGAGTCGCTCCTGATTTTTCTTTGCATGGCTCAGATGGCACTGAACTTAAGCTCAGTCGCTATCGCGGTAAATTGGTCGTGCTTGAATTCGGTTACACCTCTTGCTTTGACGTTTGCCCTACCTCTTTGGCGATGCTGGCGCAGGTGCGCAAGAAGCTTGGCGCGTTAGCAAACGATGTACAGATTGTGTATGTGACGGTTGATCCTGAGCGCGATACCGTCGCCATAATGAAACCGTATCTGGCTGCATTTGATCCTAATTTTGTTGGCGCTACCGGCAACACGGAAGCTTTAGCTGCGGTACGTAAGGCATATGGCATCAGCGCCAGCAAGAACATGATCCCGGGTAGCAAGACTGCCTACACCATGTCGCATTCTTCTTACCTATACTTGATAGACAGACAGGGTAGCTTGCGTAGCATGATGCCGTTTGGCAGCAGTGCCGATGATGTCGCGCACGATATCCGTATTTTATTGAACCCGCCGAAGAATTAAGCCAGTGTCGACTCTGAAATTATTCCGCCAGCGGCGCTTCTGGCTCGCGTTATTTTTGCTCACTGTTCTGTTGAGTGGATTGATCTTGGGTGCATTTGCGCCGATACAATCGAGCACGCGCGATGAACTTTTCGCTATTCCCAAGGGAACCTGGGCGCGCCGTATGGCAGGCGATAAGGTTGAAATTTTACCCGCCAAAGTACATCTGACTTTAGGCGTGAACGATGTGCTGCTATTGAAAAATCTGGATGACGTGCCACAAATTTTTGGCCCGGTGCTGATCATGCCGGGGCAAAGTTTTCGCTTGCCGTTTGCGCTGGCATCGGATTACCAGTTTGAATGCTCAGCGCACGCCAGCGGACAAATGAGCGTGATCGTTGCAGCGATGCCAGAGCAAGGCTGGGCGCGTCTGCGCTGGCGCATGCAATGGTATTTAAAAACGGTTTATGCAGCCATGCAAAACACAATGAACAACGCAATAAAAAATAAATAGGAGACATAGAAACTGATATGGAAAAACTCAAGAAAATACTTGCACCTCTAGCCTTGATCGCGAGCCTGATCGCGCTCTGGTGGGTTGTCGTCGTGCAGAGCGAAAGCGTGATTTTCCCGACGCCTTTGCAGGTAGTCACGGGCACGCTGGAACTGGCTGCCGATGGCACACTCTCGGAGCATATCCTCGCCTCGTTGATGCGGGTGGGCTCAGGGTTCTTGCTGGCGTGCATAGTCGCAATACCTCTGGGCCTGTGGATGGGGCGGGTGGAAGGCGCTTACCGCACACTCAACCCATTGTTCCAGATATTGCGGCCGATCTCGCCGATCGCCTGGATACCGCTGGCGATACTTTGGTTTGGCGTGGGTAACGTGTCGCCGATTTTCCTGATCTTTATTGCCTCGGTTTTTCCGATGATCGTGCAAACCGCCTCCGGCGTGCACACTATAGAAAAGCGCTATCTGCGCGCCGCAGAAAATTTTGGTGTGTCGCGGTATACGCTGTTCCGTCAAGTCATCATCCCCGCTGTGCTGCCCGAGATTATTGTTGGAATGCGCATTGGTCTTGGCGTGGCCTGGCTAGTAGTGGTGGCGGCAGAAATGATCGCCTTGCGCTCGGGTCTGGGCTACCTGATTATGGATTCACGCAATGCCGGCAACCGCTACGATCTGGTGATTGCGGGCATGTTGATTATTGGCGTTATCGGCCTGGTGTTGGATGGCTTGATGCGCTTTCTGGAAAGTCTTAAATCAGTCAGGTGGCGTTATGGACGGTAAGATTGTCGTCAAGGATATCAAGAAAAGTTTCACCTCGGGTAAGCTCAATTTGCCAGTCGTTGGCGGCGTCAGTTTGACAGTAAAAGATGGTGAATTTGTCGCGATAGTCGGGCCTTCCGGTTGTGGCAAGTCGACGCTGATGAAAATTATTTCTGGTTTCGAAAAGCCCGATTCCGGCAGCGTCAGCATCGATGGCGCAGAACGTCATGGCCCTAGCGCAAAAGGCATCGTCATTTCGCAACATGGTTCGGTGTTTCCATGGATGACGGTGCAGCAAAACCTGATGTTTGGCCTCAATGGTAATGGCCATGGCGACAAGGCTGCGCTGGCCGATCACTATACCGAGATGGTAGGTTTAAAAGGCTTTGAAAAGAGTTATCCGCACGAGCTTTCCGGTGGCATGATCAAGCGGGTAGAGCTAGCGCGCGCCCTGGTCGTCAAGCCTGAAATTCTATACATGGATGAACCGTTTTCGGCACTCGATGCGCTAATGAATCTGCGCATGCGCACTGAACTGCTGCGCATCTTGTCGGAAGAGCGCCATACCGTAATACTGATTACCCATGACGTAGAAGAAGCCCTGTTCATGGCCGACCGCGTGCTGGTGTTATCGCCACGCCCGACCGTAATACAGGCCAGTTTCGACGTGCCTTTCCCGCATCCACGTAAACTCTCGAACCCGGCGCTGCAGGAACTCAAAGAGAAAATTCTGGGCGAATTGGGCGTGCTGTAGGGCACGTAGAAAGGCAAGCTCATACAAAAGGCAGATCGTCATTCTCGCGCAGGCGTAAATCGTTACCTATAAGTTCGAAATTGCCGAATTAAGTTCCTTCCCCTTTTGAGGGGGAAGGCTAGGATGGGGGTGTG
>JAZJYB010000022.1:0-29344 GCA_040390685.1 Pseudomonadota bacterium
AAGCGAATCATTAACTTACGAACACCTGATGTGAAAACGTTGGGACACTACTGATATGAAACGATATTTGAACAAATTTTGAGGCAAACATACTCATTCGGTTTGTCCAAAAATTTAAGCAGATATTGCAACTTGGTGCCTAGCTTTCAGCATCACCGTCCGGCGCCTTAAACAGATCATCCAGCGCAGGGTTTCTGGCTTGGGTGCGCGCCACGCCGCGGCGACCGGTAAATTCTTCTTCGATGTTATCGCGATAAAAGCTCCAGGCAGCACCCGAGGTCGATAAGCGCCGCCACACCTCTTGCCCGACGCCTGAATAATCGATCGCACTGCCGTCATCAAATTCAACCCGCAGCACGCGCTCACGTGCGTCGTAACCGATAGCGCGCAGTTTGCCTGCGTTGATGCGTTTCATTTCCATGGTATCTCCTGTTTTATTTGTCAACTCTGGGATGTCCAGGAAGTGGCTTGGGCGATGCGCTTGTCACCATGCCCATGGGGCGCAGGAGTTTTTCGGCAGTGACCAAGGTTGGGCTTGATACTTCGCGTTCGATATCCTGCAATGTCCGCGCCGATACGCCGCACAACTTTGCGTACTCCACAATCGTCAAGCGCAAGGTAGCGCGGATTTTCCTGATCACAGCCGGAATCGGTATGCCAGGGTGGGCGGCTAGTTCATCGGCCAACGCACGCCGCGCTTGCAGCTCTTCAACTGGCGAAAGCGGAATAAAGCGCTTGTCCATCTATAGGTTCTCCAGTTGTGAGCGAACATTCTCTACTGTCTTTTCCAAAGGCGTGAGGAACTGTTCTTCTATACCCAGCGCGCGCGCATCGGCGAGCAGCGTTGCTAGCGGCCGGGCCATCATTTGCACGCTGGTTTTTACCGTCTCGTGATCTAGCTTTGCCGCTTCACAGGCTTGCTTGATCACACTCGCCCAATTGGGTGAGCCTCGATCATCGGCTTGCCACCGGATACGCCTTGCGATGCCATCCGGATGCAGCCACATCGGTGCGAAATCGAATAGTGGCGTAAGGGTCACCGCACCATCGTAGCGGCGCTGTATCGCGGTGTTGCGCGCATGATTGTCCTTATTGCCGAGGGCAATGTTGGCAATGTCTCGCTTGATATACTCGACGACTTCGCCCGTGGGATCGCTAGCCACTTCACTGAGCTGTCGGCAAACCTCATTATGCGATGGAACCATGCCGAATCCGCCGATGCCACAGAGCGAAGCGATGCTCTCCTGACCGTAACGCAGCACGCAGCCATCCTTCACCTCGCGGTCGAAACGCGGTATAAACAAGGCGCGCTCGCGCAAAATAAGATCAGCATGTACATTGAGCCCCAGCAGTTTTGCAAGACGCATGTATGGCGCTTCCAAACGCAGGATATTCGCCAATGCTTCATCTTTACCCTGGCCAAACTTAACGATGAAGTGTTCTTGTGCCTGTTCGTCAGGAAGCGTGTGATCGAGGTAGAAAAGCCCGTCGCGCGCGCGCGTGAGCAAGATTTTCGGCCACTCGCCTTGAATTCCCGAAGAACCGGCGAGAAATAGTCCATGCTCAGCTAGGTATTCATTGAAGTCACCTGCCCTGGAGGCGATTTCTTCCATACTGAACCCGCGCATTGTGTTGCCAGAGCGCGCAGTGACCCACTCGTGCGCCTCCTTGATCCTGAGGTTACCAATCGGGTTGCCAGCGCCCGCGCACAGCAGTGCCCAATCAACAGCAGGCCCGTCAGCCGCATTTCTTTCCAGTTGTTTCAACAACTCAACGCGTCCATAGCCTTGAGGAAGCAAATCGACCAGGAAAGGCGGCCAGGCTTCACCGGGATAACTGCGCAAGTCGACGGGGATCTTCACCGACAATGCGGCGGCATCGGCTCTTTCCCAATAGTTGATTGCATATCCAGGCAGGTAGATCATATAAGTGGATGCCGCCACCCCAAGCGCACGATTTCCGGTCAGGTCAAGCGCAGCCGCATCGCGCCAGGCGCCGTCTATGAAGATCTGTAGTGTGCAGGTAGTTTGGTTCATATACACAGCATAGTATCACTAATAGATTCAATAAATCATGTACTTGTGATAGAAAAGTGTGTAAATATGAGGTTTTTCGTGGCGCCACGAAATTCTCGTCTGGCGCACGCGTTCATAAAAAATAGTCGGGACAACCCAAGAAATAAAAGGTGCAGCACCAACGTAAGCTGATCGGTTACTGCCACCATTTATTTCAACGACTTACATCCCTAAAGAGCGCAAAAGCTCATCGCTGTCATCAATGCTGGCCGGTGCTGCTGGTTCTGCTTCGTTCGCCTGATTCGCTTGTTGGGCGTGCAGCAAGGCATCCGGATCGAGCACTTCGCTGGAGTCAAAATCATGCAGCTTGATAAATTCTGTGCGATCTATCGCCAGCTCAAGGTAGAAAATATTGTTATTCGCGGTGAAGAAGGATACTCGGCGGATTTCCGGACGGTCCAGCGGGGTATCTACGCTCAGCATGACCTGCTTGTGGAGCACCAGCATTTTAGGCTGGTTCTGGGTGATATTGGTTTGCAGTTCCCTGCGTACCTTGCCGGTGAAGTCGCCGACAATCTGGTTCATCAGTTCACCCAAAATATTTGACACCTCATCCGAGGTGAACGCAGAGGCGAGTTCGGATTTTGGCATGCCCATACTCAACATGTATTTTTCATAGATTTCCATGGCCGCATCGCCGGCAAAATTGAGCACGACCAGACCAGAAAAACCGCCGTCAAACAACACGAAGCAGCCGATATCGGGCTTCAGGCCTATCTTGGTAATCCGCTGTACCATGGCAGAATAATGGATCTTGCTTTGCGTCGCCACGTTCAACACCCGAGTGACCGAATTGCATAAACTCGTCAACAGATCTTCTGTTCCGTACACGACACCGTTTTCGTCCTTACCCATGACCAACTCCTGAAAATGTTTCGTGAAAAAATCACCGTAATTTTAGTCGCGCAATGCGCGATACGCTATAGCTTGTGCGTCGCCTCACCCTGAGCCAGGCACTGTATCATCAAACATCGGCGAATCAACCAGCGCCACGCGAAACAACACAAACGGCTGAGCAGATTCGCCACCTGCTCTTGTCTGGCAAGCTATGACTGTGCGTGGCAAGCATGGCATGTTTGCCAGGGGCAGGAAGCGGCATAGCCCCGCAGTATATAACGACGCCTGTCCATAGTAATACTGAAAGAATAGGCAATGCGACGCGCGCCGTCCAGCAGTTTCACGCTTTTTGCGCGATTTGTGCGGGATCTAGGTCTGGTCTGGTGTGCGGCTGGATTTGTGTTGTTAAAACGATCTCAAGCCGAATGCACTGTCGCTAGTGAAGCAAAAAAGCCGGTGAGAATTTGGAAGACGGCAGCGTCTGTTCGTAAGACGCTGCCCGTTTGATGCAGATGATGTGAACGATTACTTGGTAATCGAATTGCTGCTCATGGTATTTAAATTGGCGTCATAAGCATATCCAGCCGCAGAAATTCCCGTAATCGTATACTTGAATGTGCCGGGCTTTTTGCTTGGCGATGATTTCGAGGTAGCCACGCCGCTGGCATCGGTAAGCACCGTATTGCTGCCTGAAACTATGCCGCTCCAGGCACCCGTGACACTGGCGCCAGGAATCAACTTGCCTGTGCTGTCTTTCACTGTCACCTTGGCTTGCGCATAACTCTGGCGCGCGTTATTCGCGGCCAGACTCATCGCGATGCTCGCGGCAAAAATCTTCGGCTGCACCGAGGTGGCAGTAATGCTGAGCGACTTGATATCGGTAAAGCCGCTGCTGTTGGACACTGTCAGCGATGCGCTATAGCTGCCGGCCACGCTGTAAGTATGGCTGGCAGTCGCGCCGCTGGCAGTGGCGCTACCGTCACCGAAATTCCACAGATAGCTTTGTATCGCGCCGCTAGGGTCGCTTGAAGCCGAGCCGTCAAACGTGACGCTCAAAGGGGCCGGGCCGCTGCTGACGTTGGAGCTAATCACTGCGGTCGGAAAGCCGCCCGCCAACGGTGCCGAAACCGACACCGCATAACGCCCGATACTGCCATAGTCGCTGTAACCCGTGACCAGAGGATCGCCCTTGCCGCTACCCTGGATGCTCAGGAAATACGTGCCGGCGCTGGGTATCGTCATGCTAATGCTGGCGTTGAGCAGATCGAGCGGATTCGCTTCAGCGATCAGGACGCCGCTGGCATCAAACAATTGCAGCAGAATGTCGAGATTGGGCGAGCGCTCAAACGGCTTGGCATTGATGGTTACGGTGCCGGCCGCCGAAGGGAATTTGAAGAAATCGACATCGGCTGGCGACTCGATCACGCCATTTACATCAAAGCTATTGTAGCCATTGGCGGCGGTGCCGCTTAGGGCTGCGGCAGTGGCCATGGTATTGCCGAAATCATCGGCGGCAAACATCACGCCATTGCTTTGCATGACCAGGAAATCGTCTTCCTTATTGTTGGCATCGAGGTATTCGCCTTTGCTAAATTGTGTCAATTCCTTGTAATAACCGACGCCCATGATCGGCGCCCAGCCCGTGACTCCGCTACCTTGTCCCTGGTAATAACCCAGGGTAGACGTGCCGTCGTGGCTCAAGCCCAGGTTATGGCCGACTTCATGCGAGAGCGCTTCGGCGATCGCCTTTTCGCCATTGCCAAGTTTGTCCTGAAAAATGAAAGCTGGTTTATACGCTTCGCTGGTGCTATCAAAGATGCCGACATAGGCAAACCCGCCGCAGCCGCAATCGCCACTGGTGGTGCCAGCAGTGAAATTTTTGCTGATCACCGCACGGGTGCCATAGGTATCGTCGCTCAAAGAGCTGCGTGACATTTGATCGATTGTTGGCTCTTCCGTGGTGACATCGACATCAAACGATGCATAGTCTTCGGCCACCCGGCGCCAGATGTTCTGGATCATGGTGAGCTCGGCGCTGTTGAAGGTGCCAGGCACGCCATCGAGGTCGAAGGCCGGGCTGATGATAGGGTCAACCCCGTAGCTGGTATTCCAGGCGGTACCGCTAGTGGTGTGGCCGTTAAAATCCAGGTAAATTTTGCGCTTGGAACTAGGGCGCGAATGCAGAAAAAAACTTTGTTCAGGCGGATACACCATCCCCGTTGGCGCCAAGTCGCTGCCCGAAGTGGTCAGGGCGGTTTCGATAAAAAACAGGCGGCCACTATGATCGATCCAGGCCGATTTATCGTGCAGCAGTTGCTCGCGCAAGTCGCTTGCGGTTTTGCCATAAAAGGCCGCCACTGCCGCAATACTGCTGCCTAAATTGCTGATCGCTTTTTCACCATTGCTCTTGGCGTTGAAATGCAAGACGGGAAATGGCGGTTTCGCCGGCTGGGCCGCATTGCTGCGTTTGGCCGCAGTCTGCGCCAATGCCGTCGCAGGTATCAGCGCCGCCAAGCCTGCCGAGACGAAAGCAAATGAAAGAAGCGTTTTCTTAAATGGGGACATCATGTTGAACTCCATTGGATGGATGGAAGAAAGCTAACAATAAATTTACCCGACGAACAAAGCGCAGCCGATTGACTGTAACTCTGCCCTTAAGCACAGAGAGATTGGGCATGCTGTTGTCGGTTTGGTAAAGCCGCCGATCTTGCCTAACAATCTCTATTTCGAATCAAGTATGTGGCCTTGAGTATAGTCATTGCCCATGGGCAATGTCGGAAAAAATTGTTACCTTTTGTAAGTGCACAAGTCTGTCACTAACACAGCGGAACCAGCTACAAACGTAGACTGTAAAAAGTGCAATAGCGTCACCAATCCTGGCGCATACTGCGGACCTTTGTGATTCAATCCCGGATGTCATGCGACAGCGGGATTGTCCTTTTTTCAGCCCTTTTTTTCTGCCAATATTCAGCTCATTTGCAATTCAACTTCCTTGTAATGATTGGTGGCATGGCTCAAACCGGGCGCACCACTGCGACGTATGAGTAGCGTGGCCGCCGCCAGATTCCAGATCGCCTGAGCCAGCAATATGCTGAGGATAGCAGTGAGGCTCATATTTGCGCCCGATGCCAGCACTGCGGTAAGTACCAGTCCGCCTGAGAGCAGGCCGATCAGGCCTACCGTGCGGTATAAGCCACGTTCGGCTATCAGCACGATGGCCCAGGCTAGCGCCGCGCAAGCCTGCAAGACCCAGCCCAGTTTTGCCAGGTCGGTGATGGCCACACCCAAAAATACGATCAGGTTGTAGCCCAGCTTGATGCCTTCCGGCGAGGCTTTCACGAACTGAGCCGCCACGTCGGTAGAAATGAAACCATCGAGGATGGTCGCGCCTATCATCGCCACACAGCCGATCAAATAAGTAGTCAGGCCGGCCAGCACCAGCGGCCGCCGCAGATCCAGGCGTGCGGCCAGGCTGGCATAGCCAAACGCATATGCCAGTACACTGGCAATCGCCACCCCATGTACCAGTGCTTTCATATCGCGCATCTTTAGCATGCTTTGCATAATTGCTAGCGGAGTGGCGCCGCTGGCGCCTTCATCGAGTGCAACAAACAGAATGGACAGCAGGGTGGCGCAAGCAATCGCGAACCCCGCAATAAGGGTATTAGTTTGCCCGCGGCTAGTGCTAGTGGTGGATGCGTGCTCAAGCATGGTGATCCTCTCAAATATGGTTAATGCATGAGGCCAAACGCCCATGCCTGTCGCCACTGTAGAAAAGATTTGTTGCTGAACTGTGTCAGTTTGTAGTCGATTTGTAGATGAGTAATAAGACTATCGATTCAAATTACCCAAGATCGCCATGGCAAAACGATGTGCTGCTGGCGCTTCTAGTTCAAGAAATAGCTCTGGCTCTAACAACTCCAATTCCATCAACAAAAACGCGCCATCACGCACCACACCGTCGACCCGTGCATAGCAGGGCATGCGCGGTAAAAATTGCAAAATCTTCAGCGCCTGCGCACAAATATTTTCTGGCGCATCGGCCTTTAACACCGACCCACCATGATTCGATTGCACGCGGAAATCTCCGTCCTTTGCGCGTTTCATGACTGCGTGGCTAAATTTTCCGTCAAAGTAAACCAGTGACCATTCTCCGGCCGCGACGATCTCCGGCATAAATGCCTGCACTAAAAAATCCTGCTCACGCCGCCAATCGTTAAAGCTCAATTCCACATCGGCCAAATTATCCAGATTGACCCGTAAAGTGCGCCAGGCGCCAGCCGATTGAACAGGCTTGATGACGATTTCCTCACTCTGCATCGCATCAAAAATTTGATACAAAGTACGCTGATCAGACACCGCCACAAGCTCTGTCGGGATCACCGGCAATCCAGCCTGCGACAGTTCAAAAAGATAGGATTTATTCAGGTTCCAACGCAAGGTTTCAATGTCATTAATCACCTTGACCTCGCATGCGGCCAGCACATCCAGCCATGCCAGAAACTGCGGCAATTTCTCGTAATAATCCCAAGGACAGCGAATCACCACCGCATCATAACTCTGCCAGACCACATCGGGCGCATCCCAAATACACACATCAACGTCGTGCCCCAAATCACGCAAGGCAGGCAGCAATAATTTTTCGCCTTTAAAAAGCTCAGGAAAGTCTTCGCTGGAAACCAGCGCGATACGGTATTTTTTCATTTTTTATTCGGGAGAAATCGAGAACTGACATCATATGCGCAATACTGGAAACGGGTCAGCATCTGGTTACGATCACCATATGTCTGAGTTATCCGGAATTTCCGGATAGTTGGGCATCACCCACGAACTGGCATCTCCATACCAATCCTAAAATTCGTCAGGATTTGCCTGATTTTTTGTTGATCATTAGCTTGATCTGAAGAGATGCCCAGCATATTAATTTCCAACCTATCGACAAGAGATGCATCGTTCAGGATGCTAAGCAGTTTCGTTGCGGTCTCTGGTTTTGCAAGTTGCGCCACGTCGCGCCCCAATAACTGGATTCCGGCAAGATCTGGGTCATGCCCTACATTTGCCAGCATGTCCATTCCATCATCATACAATCGGTCGATATTTCCGGCTCGCGCATAGTTAAGCATGATCTGAACAATGTCTTTGGCATCTTTAGCGTTCTCGCGTCCTCTATCCAACCAGGCAAAAAATTTCAGTATGACTAAACCTGCCAAGCTGGCTACATGAATGATCTGACCTGGCGCCATTTCGACTTCTTCACTGGCTTCCAAGACTTCTTCATAGCCTGTCACATTCATCATTACAGCCATATCTGGCGGCCATGCAATCGTGTGGTCAGCCTGCTCGACATTCCCGAACGGCAGTAGATCAAAGGGATAGCCATTTTCATACTCGCTATTTTTCTCGCCGTAATACAGTCGATGTGACAGTTTCTCAGATGCGTAAAAACCGTCCATTTGTGCAAGTGTATTTTTAAGTTGATTGAACTGCGCCCAGTCTTTAACGGCGATAGCAAAATCGATATCGACTGTGGCGCGTTGTACCGGCAAATTAAAAACATGCGTCAGCAAAATATCGCGCGCTGTCGCTCCTACGATCATTGTTGCGATGCCGGATTCTTGTGTTGCGCGTTTGACTGCCAGCAGTATCGTCAGGGCAATCGGGTCTAACGGCCGTGCCGGATTAATTTTGAGCATGATCGAGATACTTTTCTTTAATCATCTTCGCTACTTCCGCATTTCTTGGGTCGCGTGACGCGAGCAGATCGGCATAGATCAAGAGCGCTGGTGCTACATCGGGCGTTACATTGTGTGATACGCCCGATGTTTCTGCGGATGGAAATTGCCAAAATTTTTCCAATATCTCGACAGACCCTTCCGGGTCTGGTCTTAATCGATACTTCTTCACCAGATCATGCACGCCCGCTGCCATATGTTGTTTAGCGAGATACAGGGTTTGCGTGGCAGGCTTGAGATAATTCGTCAGCTTTTGCGCAGCCACTTCACCGCCCCACGCCATATCGATACCATCGGGCTTCAGCTCCTTCCACCAATCTGGGTCTGGCGCACGAAACTGTCGTGCCTTCAATTTTGGACGCAGGATAATCGGAAAATTAATCGCCCATTCAGTGCTTAACTGCGCGGGCTCAAGCAACCTGCGCGCGCCCTTCTGGCCAGAATCGAGTAAGAAGCCACGTTTTTTCAGATCAAGAAATGTCGTGCCAACTGTGCCAAGAGCAATGCCCGCTTGTGCCGCGATATCTCGATACGACGCAGTCACTGCGCCAGGCTGACACAGCAAGGCGAAGATCATACGCATCGCCGTTGTATTATTCGACCCACGCTCAGCGCGCCCCATAACCTGTGCGCGGCTACCAGTTTGTCCCTTAACGTAAACATGCAGGCCTGCCCGATTCAGATAGGCGTTGCCAGCAGTATCAATAAATTCCAGCGCGATGCTGCGACAGTATTCAGCCATTTCTGCGCTGACGTAAGTGGTGATTAACAAGCCTGGAGGCGAGATAGATTCGAGCTGCGCTTTGATGTTAGCGAGTGTCGATTTTCTATCCACCAGTGATTTACATTCCACCAGATAATCAAATCTCTGCCCAGCGGTGTGTAGGGTGATGTGCGCATCGATGCCTTGATCGGCATGCCTTTTTTCTTCATTGATAAGCAACTTCCCTAGCACACCGGTATTTTTTTCCAAAGCGGAAAGTGCCGGGTTAATGAGTTCGGCGTGAGAATGATGCGTAGTGTGAAAAGTTTGATCGGTAGACATAACGCACCTATTGTTTCGTAAATTTACATGTTCACGTAACGTGAACATGCGTATATTACGAACAAAATCCATTTTGTTCAAGTTAAATATTGTTCGCGTTACGTGAACAAATAGTATCAATGAACATAAAAACCTATTTCTATTCAGCCTTCTACATCAGTACACGCATGGCAACCATCCGGGGGGGGAGACTTGCACTTTCAATTTCTCCTTTTTTCCATCCAAACCATCTTAAACAAAAATCATCAATGTGACTCATCGTCCAAAGACCTATAAGTCACATCGCGGCATAGTTGCCCAACGAATATACTTAGGGAGGCGCGTGGTTAATCCTCAGTTAATGGAGTTTGGTCTTCATCTCAAAAGCTGCGCTTAGCGCGTGGGCTGAGCCAGGAACAATTGGGCATGATCGCCGACATGGATCGCACTTATATCAGCGACATAAAGCGCGGTGTGCGTAATGTGAGCTTGGCAAATACTTCAGCTTTTTTTTCCCTCCTTTTGTCGTCTTTTCCAACGCCAACTGCGACTGGCGTTCCTATTTATCGCGTTTTTGCGTAATAACTACGAATTTTGTCGTGTAATTGATGCGCAATATTGCCATGATGCCTCCATCGTTGTTCTGCGTTAAAGTATAAAATCAAGCGATAAGCCAAGACAACGACTTTGATACTTTATAACTAATCAGGTATTCTTCAATTTCCCTATAACCTGCTACCCGTCTTCCAAAAGATGATAGTCGCGAATTGATCCTTGTATGTCGGGAATTGAATCAGAACTCAACCAGTTGCGTGCCGAAAATGACATGCTAAAGGCACTTCTCACCAAGCATGGAATTGCCATTCCACGACAAGCTAATTCCATTGTAATTACTGCTAACCCACCTCTGCCACCTAGTGTAAGTACCTTACTTCCGGATGCCAAGATCAAATTATTTCGTCGACTTTTTCACGGCAGAAGTGACGTATATCCTATCCGTTGGGAAAGTAAAACAACCGGCAAGCCAGGATATTCGCCAGTCTGTGCCAATGAGTGGAGGCAGGGTGTTTGCGAAAAACCACGTATCAAATGTAGCGAGTGCAACTACAGCTTGTTCGATCCAGTAACCGATCATGTCATCGCGCAGCATCTCAAAGGCAAAATTACCGCCGGTGTTTACCCACTTCTTTCTGATGACAGATGTTATTTTCTCGCGATTGATTTTGATGACGCAGACTGGCGCGAAGATGCTCGATCCGTTCTGCAAACGTGCAACGAAAATCATCTACCCGCGGCATTAGAAATATCTCGTTCTGGCGAGGGCGCGCACTTGTGGTTATTCTTCGCTGACGCAACACAAGCAAGGGATGCAAGGCAACTTGGTACGGCATTGATTAGTGCAACCTGTGCTCGTACTCGGCAACTCAAGTTAGCCTCATACGATCGCTTGTTTCCAAACCAGGACACGATGCCCAAAGGAGGATTTGGCAATCTGATCGCCTTACCGCTGCAAAAATATCCTCGTGATCTTGGACGCAGTGTTTTTGTTGACGCGAATCTGCAACCCTTATCTGATCAATGGATATTTTTAGAAAGTATCAAGCCGCTATCGCAAAGCCAGCTTGAAGCGGCACTGATCAAATTAGTTGGCGACCGACATCCCTTAGATATTGCCTACGCCGAAATACCGGATGAAAATTCAGATACACCTTGGGTAAAGGCTGCAAAGCCCGACATTACGCTCACGGGAACTATGCCGAAAGCAGTGCTCGCCACAATCTCTGGCCAATTGTTCATTGAGAAAGCGGGGTTGCCGCAAACACTCATGAATCGCCTGATTAGACTGGCAGCGTTTCAGAATCCAGATTTCTATAAAGCACAAGCAATGCGCATGTCCACATGGGATAAGCCGCGTATTATTGGGCGCGCTGAAAATCATCCTAAACATCTGGCTTTGCCTCGTGGATGTCTGGGCGATGTTAAGTCACTGCTTGCCGCCAACAAGATCGAATTACGACTGGACGATATGCGTTCTATGGGGCAGCCCTTGAACGCGACGTTTCAAGGAGTGTTAAGGCAGGATCAACAGGAAGCGCTTAATGCTATCGCGCAGCATGATTTTGGTATGTTAGTTGCGCCTACCGCTTTTGGAAAAACGGTCACTGCAGCGGCCTTGATCGCGCACAGAAAAGTAAGCACATTGGTCATTGTGCATAGGGCGGATTTAATGCGGCAGTGGCAAGAACGTTTGGAAAATTTCATCGGTCTTTTGAATGGTCAAAAAATTGGGCTTATCGGTGGCGGCAAGAAGAAGCCCACTGGGCTACTAGACATTGCAGTGATTCAAAGCCTGGCACGTCGAGAGGATTTATCAGAACTATTCAAGCAATATGGGCAGATCATCATCGACGAGGCGCACCATCTCTCAGCGCAATCATTTGAAGCTGTTCTGAAACTAGCAAGTTCCCGTTACATACTTGGACTCAGCGCTACGCCAGTTCGAAGTAACGGGCATCACCCCATCATATTTATGCAGTGCGGGCCTATAAGACATGTTGCAAAGCGTCCGGTACACGTGCCGGATCAGTTAAAGGTAAGAGTTCAGCATCTGACTACACCAAATATTCCTCAGCATGCCAGTATTCAGGAGGTCATTCGATTGCTATCCGAGGACGATCATCGTAATGCTCGTATTGTTACAGATGCGATTCAGGCTTTAAGCGATGGACGTAAAGTATTGCTGCTGACTAAACGGACCGAGCATCTTGATTTGTTGTATGAGAAGTTAAAGAATATCGATAGCCCATGCTTCATGTTGCACGGTCGCATGAAAGTAAAAGAGAGGCAGGTAGTTATTAAAGCGCTGGCGGAATTGCCCACAGATACGCCACATATTCTGCTGGCCAGTGCGCAACTGGTTGGTGAAGGATTTGACCATGCTCCGCTCGACACCTTGATTCTCACCCTGCCAATTTCATGGCAAGGAACGTTGCAGCAGTATGCCGGGCGATTGCATAGGGAGCACGTCAGTAAAACCGATATATTAATTTACGACTATGTAGAACAGGATCATCCGCAACTAGCAAGAATGTGGGAGAAACGCCAACGTGGCTATGGTGCGATGGGCTACAAGATAGAGTCGGAGCAACAGCAATTCAGCCTTCAAAACGCATGAATTAATTCCAGTGGGAGCATTGCGTATTTTCAAAATCCCTAGATATCATGTATATGCGACAAGAAGTTTTACAGTACTTTCCAGGCATTTGCAGTGCCTTTTTATATGCTGAACATTCGCTTCATTAAGTGTGTTCTAAAGTCTCGTTTTGTGTGAACAAACATGTGCACCAAAACTTGCTTGTCGTCATATTCATAAACAATTCGGGTCTGTCTTACAAACCGTAATCTGAAGTTTCCTTCACCCAAATCATTTAATTCTTCAATCACTTTTCCTGCTTCTGGATTTAATCCAATGTTGGCGATTGTGGTTTTGAATTCTTGATTGACTTCATTCCAAACTGTTTCGCCAAACTGATTCATCACATAACTTTTTACTTCTCTGTAGTCTGGTTTGGCAACATCAAGAATAATAACTTTTCGGATCATTCTTCTTTATCCATTTCTGCAAAGAAGGCGTCAGCTTCTTGGAAATGGCCTTGTTCAAATTCCTTTCTACCAATAGCAATCAACTTAAGCAGGGCGAAAGTCTCTTGCTGTCGTTCGTATTCGTGAATGTCCATTACAACCATCTTGGCTTCACCATTCTGAGTAATGATGAGAGTTTCTGGATTGCTAGCAAAGTTCTTCACAATGTCTGCAGCATTGGACTTCAGGTAGGAAATCGGCTTTATTTGTGTAGCTAGGGTCATGCTGTTTGCTCCTGTTGGTGGCACATGTCTTAATATAGTCCAAATTTAGCCAAGCTTCAATGGATTTGGTTATTAAGGAATAAAAAGGAAGGCATTTATTCGACTGGCCTTCCTCTTAAATTAACTTAGTTTTCACTATTGATCGCAATCAAACGGATCAAGATCGATTTAACAATCACCGTATGTCTGAGCTATCCGGAATTTCCGGATAGCTGCCGCCCTCAGGTACGCTGCCACCTAATTCTGCGATGGCTTGGCGTACTTTTTGTCGCACCTCAAAATGCATTTGCTCGGTTTTATGTTTTCCACTGAGTTGATCCCGATTCAACTTTTCTTCCGCTTGGGTCGCGCAAAACCAATGTACGGCTAGCTCGGTACTGTTCATGTGATCACCATTTTTTTACAGAAATTGATTTTCATTTATCAATTGCACCAGGTAATTTCGGCGCTTGTTTTGCTAAACTTTTATCTTCTGCTTTAACCCGTCGCTCCAGTTTCTTGATGTCTTCTTCAGGCGGCAATTGTTCTGGTTGTATTCCTCTTTGCGCCAGCATATCGCGTACGCTTTCGTTATTTTGAATATGTTCCGTCGTGATTGCTTTTTCACCCTGCAGATCTATTTGCAGCACATTATGATTGGTCATTTCTGTGGCAAGATTTTTCGCGGCTATCGTTAATGTCGGTAAGAAATCGGCGAGTGGCCTGCTCTTAATGATGCCGTATTTATCCTTCATGGCTTGCGTGGTATTGCCGCCGAATAAAGCAGCATCACCGCGCGAACGTATGCGCGCAAAGCCTTCATCATCGACGCCACGCTCATAAATATTTTGTGACAATTCTTTCTCTGACTCGCGCAAACGCTCCCGCGCCTCCATGCGAGCCTGCAAGCGCATACGGTCTTCGACTAATTCTTGTTTGCGCGTTTGCATCGCAAAATAACTTTGTGCAAAAGCGATCGGTGCTTTACGCGGATCACCATTTTGCGCGATCAAATAACAGGCATAGCGGGTAAGCATAAAGTCGTCGATAAGACGTTGCCCACCTTTACCCAATTCGATCATTTTCGTGACGCCACGAAAATGATCGGCTGGATCAAAACCCGTCGTCTCACAAGAACTGATCGCCCGGCCAATTGCAGTAGAAAAATTTTCCCAACGGATATAACCCAAGGGCTCTTGCAAATCACGTGCAAACCAAAATTCAATATTTGCATCAGGCGCGCGCTGCGCCATGGCATCAAATTGCGTCTGCATCATTTGTATTTGTTGCGTATCCATAAGTGCCTATGAAGAAATATCGGATCATTGTTGATCATTCGCATTCGCAAATAGCGAATGCGTGAGATGTAAATTAATACAAGAAACGTAAAACAAATCTTACCTCAAAATATCAATGAACACTGATTAAATGTTCAGTTGTTTTTTGTTGGAGATAAGAGTCATCTCAACTGCTATTTCCCCGTTCAGGTAGCACCCATAAGGGTTTGCGCCTACACGCCCGCAGTAGGCACATGACATATGCCTGTAAGAAGAATGGCATTTCCAATTCTTCCATTTCCACCCGCACCCAATTAAACAAAAAACACCATTGTGACTCATAGTCCGTAGACCTATAAGTCACATCGACGCATGATTGCCCAACGAAAATACTTGGGCGGGCGCATGGTTAATCCTCAGTTGCTGGAGTTTGGTCTTCATCTCAAAAAGCTGCGTCTGGCGCGTGGCTTGAGCCAGGAACAGCTGGGCATGATTGCCGACTTGGATCGCACTTACATCAGCGGCATAGAGCGCGGTGTGCGTAATGTGAGCTTGGCGAATATCTTCCGTATTGCCAAGGCGCTTGATGTGCCTGTTGCGGCTCTGTTCGCTGATAACGATAGCGCGCGATGAGTCGGCGGGCTTTGTATGGCGCAGATGTTCTCACTTTTTTATTAGAAACTCCCGACAGCATTGCAGGTCAGCTGTCGCTGCAATTGGGCCAACATGCCACGCAAGAACAAAAGAGCGCGTGGATCGAGCAAGCCAAGATCTTGCATGAAGTGCTGGTCGATTTTACCGATGGCTATCTCTTGTTTGAAGTCTTGATCCCGCGCATGGGCAGGCGCGTTGATGCGGTGTTGATCGTCAGGAATATTCTGTTTGTGTTGGAATTTAAGATCGGTGCCAAAGCCTACTTTCCGCAGGACCTGCGTCAAGCCCATGGCTATGCACTCGATCTGCATCACTTCCATGAAGGTAGCCACAACAAGATCATTGTGCCGATCTTGATCGCGACGCAGGCTAGCGCCAAAGCCTTACCAAATATCGCGTCCACTTTCGAATCAACACCGCAGCAAGATGGCGTGCACGCCCCTTTGCGCGCCAATCGCAGCAATCTCAACGAATTACTGCGGCACTGTCTGCAACAGATAGCGCCAGCACCAGTGATCGATTTGCAACATTGGCTTAATTCTTCTTACAAACCCACGCCAACGATTATTGAAGCGGCGCAAGCGCTGTATGCGAATCACGATGTCAGCGATATCGCGCGCAACGATGCACAAGAAAACCTGCATATCACCAGTAATGCACTGCAAGACATCATTCATCAAGCGCGCCTGCATCAGCGCAAAACGATTTGTTTTGTCACCGGTGTGCCGGGTGCGGGTAAGACCTTGATTGGTCTGAACATCGCCACCAATATCAACGCAGACGCCGAAGAGCAAGCCGTGTTCTTATCCGGCAATGACCCTTTAGTGAATGTACTCACCCACGCGCTGGCACGTGATGCGGTCGCGCGTGGCTCCACCAACAGCAAGGCCGCTGAACTGCGTAGCGCAGAAACCAAAATACAAAACATTCATAAGTTTCGTGACGAATACATCAAAGACAAAAGCGCACCGCCAGAGCGCGTGGTGATTTTTGATGAAGCACAACGCGCATGGGATGCAGAAAACACGTCCAAGTTCATGTCCACCAAGCGCGGGCAAAGCGGCTTCTCGCAATCTGAGCCAGAATTTCTCATCAGCGTGATGGATAGACACAGCGACTGGTGCGTGATCGTCGCCCTGATCGGCGGCGGGCAAGAGATCAACACGGGCGAGGCGGGTTTGCAAGGCTGGGTAGATGCGTTGGCAAAACAGTTTGCCGATTGGGATGTGCACTACTCAGACAAACTCACACAGATCGAATACGCTGGCCGCGATGTCAGCTTCAGCACCATCGCACACGCTACCGCGCAAGCGAGCCTGCATCTGGCCACATCGATGCGATCCTTCCGCGCAGAAAAACTCTCGCACATGGTGCACTACCTGATTCACAATCAACCCGCCAAAGCACAGGCGTGCTACCAAACATTCAAACATAAATTCCCCATCAAAATCACGCGCGATCTGGCCAGCGCCAAAGCATGGATCAAGGCGCAAGCGCGCGCCAACGAAACCAAGGGCATGATCGCCTCTTCCGGCGCAATACGCCTGAAACCCGAAGGCATCTTCGTTAAAAACAGATTGACCGCCGCCGACTGGTTTCTCAATCCGCAAGACGACATACGCTCTTGCCATTTTTTAGAAGACGTTGCCACCGAATTCGACATCCAAGGCCTGGAACTAGATTGGTGCCTGATAGGCTGGGACGCCGACTACCGCTACCAGAAAACGGATGGCAAGCAAGACGGCCAATTCGAACACTGGAAATTCACCGGCACCAGCTGGAAGCGCAGACAGCAAGAAGAACAACAGCGCTACCTGGAAAACGCCTACCGCGTACTACTCACCAGAGCACGCCAAGGCATGGTGATCTTTGTACCGCAAGGCGACGCAGAAGATGCGACGCGCTTGCCGGAATATTTGAATGGGACTCTTGAGTATTTGCTTGCGTGTGGGGTTGAAGTTTTGGTTTGATGGAAATTAAAAGCTATGCTACGCCCTTAATTTCTTCGTCTATTTAGTTACTAATTAAAATATTAATATGAAAAATAATTATTCGATGACCTTCATTTCTCTTAGTGACTTGTATATCGCCTATCGGAAAGCAAAAGTAGAGGCCTTCTATGAAAATACACACTATCACGCGTTGGTATTCACAAAATATGAACAAAGCTTACACAAAAATTTAACAGCCTTACTAAAAAAAATCCTCAACAAGAACCCAACATGGAATACCAACAATTCGTTTTTGGGGGATTACGCTTATCTTCCTAAGTCAATCGATTGCAAAGCATGGGACAACGACTCTGAGGGTCATTTTAGAGCGCTTGACCCACTAATTGACTGGAAACAAAGATTTGACGACTCAGGAGTACGTGCGGAAGCTAAGTTAAGGCTTGTAATTCGACCAACCGTCGATTTTCAAGTTATATCAGCCCTATGGATTATTAAGGTCGGCCATTTATTTGACGGAGTGATAAATTCTGAAGTGTCCCATGGGAACAGACTCCGTCGGTCATACGAAAAACATAGCGGTGTTCAAAACAAAACTCCGCCAATAAATCTAATATCAAAAGCGTTGTTCGTTCCTTACTTTTCGGCATATAAAAAGTGGAGAGAAAATGGCTTGGCAAAAATAGAGGAGTGCCTAAACGAAAATAAAAATATTTTAGCTATAACTATGGACATAGAGCAGTTTTACCACAAGATTTCACCGAAATTTCTATTACGAAATGAATTTCTAACATCCGTTGGAATCGAACTTTCGTCTGATGAAAAACTCTTCACACAAGCTATCATTGATGCAATTAATACATGGTATAAAACCACACCGGATTTTGAAGTTCGACCAGAGGGCGCGCTACCAGTAGGACTCTCGGCATCAAAAGTAATTTCTAACGTGTTACTGGCGGATTTTGACAATACAGTCGTTAAAAATCTGACACCACTCTACTATGGAAGATATGTAGATGATGTTTTCTTGGTATTTGAAAATACAGAAATGGCTACAACATCGAAACACGTTACGGAGCGAATTGCCGACGCTTTTGGGCCTAACTTAGTAATCCAGTCCAATATTACGGACATACCCTCGCTAAAACTAAATTTGGCATACGCTCAAGATTGCGAACTCTTATTTTCTGGCGCAAAGCAAAAAATTTTCGCACTTACATCTCATCATGGTTTGGACCTGATTCAACATATTCGAAACCAAATCCGTATTCAGTCGAGTGAATATCGCCTACTTCCTGCTGTACCGAAAACTAGCTCTGAAATGGCTTCAAAATCACTGCTGGTGGCACCAGATGTATCTTTACAGGTTGATGCTCTTCGTAAAGCAGATGTGGTTTCAGTGAGGAGATTGGGAATTTCACTTCTACTTCGAGATCTCGAAATATATTCTGCTGATTTACGACCAGAGTCATGGTCTGGAATTCGAACAGAATTTTATGGATTAGTCAGGCGACACGTAATCACACCCGTCGGTCTTTTTGACTTCATAAGCTATATACCTAGGGTTTTCGGATTAATGCTTTCTTGTCGCGATTTTGTTGAAGCTCGCAACTTAATATCGAATTTGGTTGAGGTCGCTGAATTAATTAAAACAACGACAACGGCTGGAAATATAAACCAGTTACCGCATTTCGATTTGTGTCTCTCGCAATATGCGCAAGCACTTAGGCAATCGGCGTTACAAGCTGCAACTGAACGCAAGATTAAACTTGACGCTAAATACCTTAACGTGTTGGCCGAATTAAAAACACTTGATCCTAAGATTAAAACACCAAGTACCGTCGCCGCATTAAAAAAAATCGCACGTCAAATTCTTCTTGCAGATTGGGGGCGACGGCCATATAAAGACTACTGGTATTTGGACCAATTAAAGGACGAAGTTGGTCCGTCAATACCACCGGAATTGGAAATTAGAAGAGTTCTTAGGTTGGGAGGGATCAGGCGATTTCAGAATAATTTGTCAGATCTAAAGCGACCCCACTGGCCAGCGTTGGCGTTTCCCACCAGACCTTTGAGGGTCGACGAAATCGCTCTCGTTGCACCAACGGTTTTGTCAAATTCAATTCTGTTTAAACAAGCAATACTCGTTCTTAGAGGTGCTAAAGTCGCGTCAAGTGCTGAACTTGGATCAGAACTACCTGAATCTTCATCCTCGAAAAAATTAACTCATTTCGTAGTCCCTACGAAATCAAAAAACTTACTGAAAATAGCAATAACTAGTTTTGAAACTACAGAACAACAATGGAATGATGCTGCGACTGGAAATCAAGACAGATCAGTTGATCGCTTTCGCAAACTCAATGACTTAGTAAATAAAATTTTGCGTGACGCCAATCGACCTAACTATATCGTTTTTCCAGAATTGAGCATTCCACTTCGATGGGCATTACGGATAGCACGAAAATTGGCATCGAATGGTATTTCCTTTCTCGCAGGGATTGAATACAGTCGAGATCGCGTATCAAAAAAAATAAGAAATGATAGCCTTGTTTCTTTGGTGACGAACTGGCCCGGTTACGGCAGCAATGTTGTACGCCTCCAACCAAAATTTCTACCTTCGCATGGAGAAAAAGAGGAGCTACTGAAGTTAAAACTTGGAGTGAGGGGCGAACTATTTGAACCAGACGGTATCCATAGTAAACCCACTATTTATACTCATGGAAATTTTTGTTTTTCTTTACTTATTTGCAGCGATCTTACAAATATCGCACACCGGCATCAGTTGAGAGGTGAAATTGATGCACTTTTTGCGTTGGAATGGAATTCAGATACAAAAACATTTTCATCCTTGGTGGAAGCGACGGCGAATGATTTACATTCATATGTGATACAGGCAAACAATCGTTTGTATGGTGATAGTCGAATTCGAGCGCCGGCAAAAAATGATTTCTCAAGAGATGTCGTACAAGTTAAAGGGGGATCAAGTGATTACTATGTGACTGGTGAAATTGATTTTCAAACATTACGTGAAGAACAAAGAGCATCCTCGAAATCCCCTAAATTTAAGCCAACTCCGATTGGTTTCGAAATGTCACTTCGCCGTCGAACAATAAGTTAAGGTGAGATGTCGTATTTAAAGGTGTGACTATAGTGGCCACATCGTCTAGATTTAATACGATGCTGATCTCTTTAATTATGATAAAAAATTTATTGAGCCGTTTACTCAAATTGCTTCAAAAATAGAACTGTAAAATTTGTCTTTGACGTCAAATTTTAAAAAAAATTGCGGCGGCTGAAATGCTGGCTTAAGAGATCTCAAATTTTTAAGGGGGAGCGGTTTCTTTAACTCTTTTACATTCTCGATCTCAATTAAAAACCCTTTTTCCACTCCATCAAAATAACTAAATAGCTCTTTTCGAGAAACACCAATAACATCTTGATATTTTCTCCAAATAGTTGATGGCGCAAGAGAATACGTATTCTTTATAGAAAATGAACCAACGATCGCTCCTATCGGCATCGTCTCGTAAATCCAAACTGTTGTGCCAATTTCTAAATGCATTTTCCTCCGTCGCAATTCAATCGTCTTATCTCCGGAAAAAATCTTTTTTACGTATTCTGACTTGAGTGAAATCAGTACATTTTCATTAATTTCATTTCTCAATTTAAAATGCTCTCTTTAATATCTCTTGCAGTTGTCTGTCAGTGAGTCTATTTGTCGTTATCAAATCAATTGGAGAACCACACCCAATTTCTTTTAGCACTTCGAGTGGAACAGTTTTCTCGAACGGTAAGAGATTGTCGAAAACCGTAATTGTCTTAAGCTGAGTATTGCCCAATATACTAATATTTTCTTGATTAAATACCGACGGTTGTAAGTCAGTTTTATTGATATCGATAATTGATTTCAAATAAGCATTCCTGACTCTTGCGATGGCGATTACTGCTGCAGAACCATTTTTCTTCGATGTTTCGTAAAACAAAATTAAATTACCCGAGACGAATTTTTCGACATTTTTATAGGTACTAATGTAGTGTCGTTCTTGAAAAATCGAAACCGATTCTGAAGGCAAAAGTGAGCCCTGTCGTGTATTTCCAATCAAATGCTCAGAGAATTTTTTTTGAACTGGAGTTAACAAAGCACCACGGCCAGGAAGACAAAATATTGCTGGAGACAATGAAGTTTCAAGTGTTTCAAGACTTACATATTTTTGATTTCCATCTGGTGTGAAAATCGGTATTAGCTCATCGGCCATTCTTGGCATATGAGCTGGCAGTCTTAGATTCGTCGAATTTTCCAATAATTCTTTGACTGCACCCCAATTTCCTTCGACAACAATTTGACCTAGGCAAATCTTATTGAGATTGTGCGAGTCGGCAGATTTATAGAAACCACTAGCAATTGCAAGCTCACGCAAAACGGATTGATTTTTTAAAAGCTCTAATGATAGCTTTGTAATATTCGTTGAATGATGCGATATCACTTGATTTAAAATGAGTCTCGCCGCACTGTAAGAAACATCATAGCTCTCATCAACTGCGGCTCTTATAAAAGAGATTCCCAAGTCTTGCCGTTTATTCCAAGAGACATATCCAATTAATTTTTGTGCAGAATAAATTCCATACTGAACAATCGCATTATTATCGTTTCCTGAACTTAACCAACCATTAAGGAAATTTTCTTGATTTGCACCAAGTTGGGAGAGCAATGAGTGCGCGTCACCAGTTTGATCTGATTCAATTTTCGATATCTCAAGAGTCTCCCCCTCGTGATCTAAGAAAACTGCGTCATCAGCTATGGACTCCTCATCTAACAAAAATGCAGAAGGGCTTAGAATTTCAATTCCATATTTTCGTTTAATTTTTTCTGAACTATTTAGAATTGCGCCATCATTAGTAATGAATCCAGCTAAATTTTTATGTATGCATGTCGCGACATGTTTAATATCAGAAATGTCATTTGAGTTGAGTTTGCCGGCGTGATGCTTCTCGGGGAAAATAATTGGCGCTAATTCATTCACTAAAGATTTCGACTCTTCATCATCGCCAAGAGGAAATGTAATAAATAAAGAAGCGTATGAAGACATAGGGTCAGTCTTTCCTTTGTCGGAGTTTCTTTTCAATTCGTTTCTGATTTCATCACTTATTGCGAGCTTACAAAAATTCAGGCGCTCAGCTTGAAATAGTCCCGCCATTTCTTTGTGACGAGCTCTTCTCGGGCCAACATCAAATAAGACGTTAAGATCGATAAGGAATAATGGTTGTTGATGTTTTTGACTTACCTGAATTCCTAGCGGATTTGATTGTGTCAATCCGCTGTTCGGAAATAGTTGTGGAGAGTCTAGTTCATTGACTCGCGTATGAATCTTGCGTTTACGAGTTTTGCCACCATTCACAATATTTTGTACGTAAAAATTCTGTAGCTCCCAGAAATTATTTGATTCGACCAAATCATTAGCGACACGTGCATAAATGGATATGAAATTTTGTTTTGTCAAAAAACACTTTAGATGATCGACGAGTCTTTTCGCTAACCCTATTTTTCGATACGAAGGTTTTATAAAAATTTGAATTATGTGGGCTTTGGGAAAGCTACAACGAAACATTAAATGTCCGACATATTCTTTGATCCCATCTCGATCTGATATAAGGATAAAGAAATTCTCTAGTCGAACATATTCTTCATATACTTTTGAAGGTAAAAAACCAAGTGCGTCTTTATTCAAATCGGCCCATGACTGAATGTCAGAGACATAATCACATGTCTCTGAATAGCGCTCCAAAATTCTCAAGTTTCTACTTTCGATATCTTCGAAAGTGCAATTCTCAATCGCGTTGGTCATGAAATTTGGTCACTTATTGGCATATGATGTCAGTTCTAGCATTCCGATATTTCCCTTTTTCTGCTTTCAAATCCCGCATCCAATAAAAAAGCCCAACAAACTGCTGGGCTTTTTTCAAATCAAATTTACATCAAGTATCAATATTCCCAGCACGCAAAGCATTCGATTCGATGAATGCCCTACGCGGTTCAACATCGTCGCCCATTAGCGTAGTGAAGATCTGATCGGCGGCGATGGCGTCGTCGATTTGTACCTTCAATAAGCGGCGTACGGTTGGGTCCATTGTGGTTTCCCACAACTGGCTTGGGTTCATTTCGCCCAGTCCTTTGTAGCGCTGTTTGCTGACGCCGCGTTCGGCTTCGTCGCGTAGCCATAGCATGGCGTGGTGGAAGTCTGCTACGGCGCTTTCTTTGGCTCTTTCGCCTTCGCCACGGCGGATGTAGGCGCCTTCGCCTAGCAGGCCTTTGAAGGTGAGGGCGGCGTTGGCTAATACTTGGTAGTCGGCGCTCTCTGAGAAATCGTAGTCGATGCTGCTGACTTTGATATTGCCGTGGAACATGCGCTCTATGCGCAGGCTGAAGGTGCCGGTGACGTCATCGGTGCGCACTATTGCTTTTACCGCTGGATCGTTGATGGTGTCGGTCAGCGCCTTGGCGGAGATGGCGGCGTTCTCGGCCGTGTCTAGCTGCAGCGTGACGCCGGTCATGATGGCGGTGAGGGCGGCGCGGTCGATCACGCGGGTTAGGCGCATCATGATGGCGTTGGCCAGGTTGTAGCTGCGTACCAGTTCTGCCAGCGCATCGCCGGTGATGGGTTCTGCGCCTGTGCTTGGGGTGAGCGCTGCGCCGGTGAGGGCGACTGTCATCATGTAGCTGGCTTCTTCGGCATCATCTTTGAGATAGCGCTCGTCGCGGCCGGCCTTGACTTTGTAGAGTGGCGGTTGGGCGATGTAGATGTGGCCGCGCTCTACCAGTTGCGGCATCTGGCGGTAGAACAGGGTGAGCAGCAGGGTACGGATGTGGGCACCATCGACGTCGGCATCGGTCATGATGATGATGCGGTGGTAGCGCAGTTTTTCGATGTTGAATTCGTCCGGGCCGATGCTGGTGCCTAGCGTGGCGATCAGGGTGGTGATCTGCTCACTGGAAAGCATTTTTTCGAAGCGGGCTTTTTCTACGTTGAGCACTTTACCGCGCAGTGGCAAAATCGCCTGGAACTTACGGTCGCGCCCTTGCTTGGCCGAGCCACCCGCAGAATCACCCTCGACGATATACAGTTCACACAGGGCTGGGTCTTTTTCCTGGCAGTCGGCTAGTTTGGCGGACAAACCTAAACCATCCATGATGCCTTTGCGGCGTGTGAGTTCGCGCGCTTTGCGGGCGGCTTCACGGGCGCGAGAGGCTTCGACGATTTTTCCGCAGATGATCTTGGCGTCGTTCGGGCGCTCCTGCAAATAATCGGACAGTGTCTTGGCGACGATCTCTTCAACCGGGCCGCGCACTTCGCTGGAAACTAATTTGTCTTTAGTTTGCGAGCTGAATTTTGGCTCTGGAACCTTGACGGATAAGACGCAAGTGAGACCTTCGCGCATGTCGTCGCCCGATACTTCTACCTTGGCTTTTTTGGCGTAGTCGTGTTCTTCAATATACTTGTTGATGACGCGTGTCATCGCTGCGCGCAGGCCGGTGAGGTGGCTACCGCCGTCGCGTTGCGGGATGTTATTGGTGAAGCATAAAACTTGTTCGTTGTAGGCGTCGTTCCATTGCATCGATACGTCGACGCTGATGTTGGTGCCCTGGTCAGACAGGCGCTCGCCAGTTGCCTGGAAAATCGTCGGATGCAAGACGCTTTTGGTTTTGTTGATGTATTCAACGAAGCCGCGTGTGCCGCCTTCGAACGCGAACATTTCTTCTTTGCCGGTACGCTGGTCGGTGAGCTTGATGCGTACGCCGTTGTTCAGGAAAGAGAGTTCGCGGATACGCTTGGCGAGAATTTCGTAATGGAATTCTACGTGCGTGAAGATTTCTTCATCGGCCCAGAAATGCACTTCGGTACCGCGCTTGTCGGTATCGCCTATGACTTTGATCGGTGAGCAGACGACGCCGTTGATGGTTTCGATCTCGCGGTTTTGTGGTACACCACGGACGAATTCCATTGCGTATTTTTTGCCGTCGCGGCGGATGGTGAGCTTGAGTAATTTGGACAAGCCATTCACGCAAGAAACACCGACGCCGTGCAAACCGCCCGATACCTTGTAGGAGTTTTGATCGAACTTACCACCGGCGTGCAGCTCGGTCATGACGATTTCTGCAGCGCTGCGCTTAGGCTCGTGCTTGTCGTCGAACTTGATGCCGGTAGGGATACCGCGGCCGTTATCGGTGATCGAAATCGAGTTGTCGCTATGGATGGTGACGTTGATCTCGGTACAGTGGCCAGCGAGTGATTCATCGATGGAGTTATCCAGAACCTCGAACACCAGATGGTGCAGACCGGTGCCGTCGGATGTATCGCCAATGTACATGCCGGGGCGCTTACGCACGGCTTCCAGACCTTCCAGAATCTGGATCGACGATGCGCCATAACCAGCCGATGTGGCGGATTCTGTTGCTGGAGTGTTGTCTTGGGTGTTCTCGGACATGGCTACCTTCTGAAATAATTTATTACTAGGTCTAACTGGTTCTTGGGTTTTAACTCCCTCTCCCGCAAGCGGGAGAGGGTTGGGGTGAGGGAGTTTGATTTGCCACGCTGTTTGAAAAAACTGAAGCGGAATTCTTTTGGAAATCTGCTTGTGGGATTTTCAAACGCTTGGCTTTATCAGCCACCCTCATCCCTGCCCTTCTCCCGCTTGCGGGAGAAGGGTTCTTTTTTTTACTAAATCCGCATTGGCATCACGACGTACTTGAAGTCGGTGTTTTCTGGGATGGTGAGCAAGGCCGATGAATTGGAATCACCCAGGGCGATGTTGATTTGATCGACCTTGAGGTTGTTCAATACATCGAGCAGGTAAGTCACGTTGAAGCCGATGTCGACGCTGTCTCCGCCGTAATCGATTTCAATTTCTTCTACCGCTTCTTCTTGATCGGCATTGGTCGACAAAATCTGCATCAGGCCCGGTGTGATCACGCAACGCACGCCCTTGAACTTGTCGCTGGTCATGATGGCGACGCGTTGCAGCGAGCGTAGTAATTGCTCGCGGCTGAGGGTGAAATTGTTCTTGTAACCTTTAGGCACGACGCGGTTAAAGTCAGGAAACTTGCCCTCGACCAGTTTCGAAATCAATTCGATATCGGCAAAAGTCAGCTTGACTTGGTTGGCGGCGATGTCCAGACGCACAGGCTCATCTTTGTCTTCCAGCAGACGCTGGAGTTCTATGATGGTCTTGCGCGGGATGATGACTTCCTGGCGCTCAAATTCTTGTTCAACTTCTACCTGGCAATACGCCAGACGGTGGCCGTCGGTCGCTACCGCAATGACGTTTTTGCCATCGACGACTAACAATAAGCCATTGAGGTAATAACGGATATCTTGCTGCGCCATCGAGAAGTGCACCATGTTGAACAGGTGCTTCAAGGCTTTTTGCGGCAGCGTGACGCTGGCGTTAAAAGTCTCGGCCTGCGCAACGGTCGGGAACTCTTCTGCTGCCAGTGTCTGCAGCGAGAAGCGTGATTTACCCGATTGCACGGTCATCTTCTTGTTGTCGAGTTTGATGGTGACATCATTCTCATCAGGCAGGGCGCGCAAGATATCTAGCAGCTTGCGCGCAGCAACGGTAGTCGCAACTACTTCACCACCAGAGCCGATATCGGCATGGGTCGTGATCTGGACTTCGATGTCTGTCGATAAAAATGAAACCTTTTCGCCATCTTTGCGGATGAGGATATTGGCCAGAATCGGCAATGTGTGCCGACGCTCGACAATACCACTCACAATTTGCAGGGGCCGTAATAGGGTGTCCCTGTGAGTTTTAACCAATTGCATTTTTACCCTCGCTTAAGTTCTCATTGATAAACGATACTTATTTTTTTGCTGCTGTTTTGGTACTTTTCTTTGCTGCTTTTTACTGCTTACTTTTACTTGTTACTCGTGGTGCGCATGGCGCACCCTACTGCTATTTTCATTACATTCGTAGGGTGCGCCATGCGCACCGTCCTACTTAACCTTTTAATGTCTGCTCTAATACGTGCAACTCGTGATTGCATTCCGGGTTTTTGCCGCGATCGGCGGTGATCTTGCGTACCGCATGCAAGACCGTGGTGTGATCGCGCCCACCGAACAGTTCGCCGATTTCCGGCAAGCTCTTTTGCGTCAGTTCTTTTGCTAAATACATGGCAATCTGGCGCGGTCTGGCGATATTTGCCGGACGGCGTTTGGAATACATGTCGGCCACTTTGATATTGAAAAAGTCGGCCACCGTCTTCTGAATATTTTCAACCGAGATCTGGCGGTTTTGTACCGACAGTAAATCCTTCAACGCTTCTTTGGTGACATCAATCGTGATGTCTTTACCGTGGAAGCGCGAGAACGCCAGAATCTTGCGCAAGGCGCCTTCCAGTTCGCGCACGTTAGAGCGCAAATGCTTGGCGACGAAGAAGGCCACGTCATCGGAAAAATGCACGCCTTCGCTAAATGCTTTTTTCAGCAAGATCGCGACGCGCATTTCCAGTTCTGGCGGTTCGATCGCAACTGTCAGGCCGGAATCAAAACGCGAGATCAAACGGTCATCCATGCCGGTGATTTCTTTTGGATAGGTATCACTGGTGATGATGATTTGCTTCTTGGCGGCGATCAGCGCCTCAAACGCGTAGAAGAATTCTTCTTGCGTGCGGCTCTTGCCGCCAAAGAATTGAATATCATCGATCAGCAATAAATCTAGCGAATGGTAGTAGCGTTTGAACTCGTCAAAACCCTTGCGCTGATACGCCGTAACCACGTCGCGCACATATTGCTCGGCGTGGATGTAGCGGATCTTGGCGTTCGGGTTATCCACAAGTATCTGGTTACCGATGGCGTGGATCAAATGCGTTTTACCGAGGCCAACGCCGCCATATAAGAACAGCGGGTTATACGAAACGCCAGGGTTATTCGCCACCTGAATGGCCGCGGCGCGCGCCAGCTGATTGGCCTTACCGGTGACGAAACTGTCAAAAGTTAAATCGGAATTAATGCGGCTTTGATCGCGCCTTGGTGATGATTCTGGCGGTGCCGGCATATTGCCGTTGTGGCCGCCGTTACCCATGTCTTGGGCGCCACGAGCATCATCATTCTGGTATTGCGCGCCAGCTTCTCTTGGCATGGCCGGAACGCTAGGCGCGGCTTTCTTGTTGATTTTAGGATCGATGATGAATTCGACCGCGATCGTGTCATCCCAAAACTGTGTGGCTAATTCTGTAATGCGGCCGGCAAACTGGGTCTTGACCCAATCGAGCTTAAAGCGGTTTGGCGCGCCGATACGCAGTCGACCATCTTCATAGTCGACTAAAGTTAGCGGCTTAATCCACGCGCTAAATTGTTGCGGCGTTAGCTCCTGCTCAAGTTGGGAAGAACAGGCCTGCCAGAAATTTTCCATGTAGTTTCAATAGTAAAGGTGTGTGTGGGCAGCGGATCAATCTTACGAATTTTTTATTCTTATTGCTAAGATGAGTCTTTACAAACTTAGCGAATTATTATCGCAAAAATAACAAATAATCTAGCCACACTAATCCGCTATTCTACCCTTGCCGGCAAGAGTTATCCACAGGCTCGGGGAAATTTCTTTCTGCTTCAGTTTGCGCATTCTGATTAATTTTTGTGCTAAATGGATTGACAGGGGTATGCGAACTGGTGTCTAATTCAGGGTTCCCTACCCCTCTTTTATTGGTTGCTGCATTTGTTGTTAAGAGTGCAGCACGCGATGAGCAGCGGTTTTGGGGCAGTAATGGTGGATAGAGTGGCATTAAGTTACAAAATGAGTTGCAAAATAAGTCTTAAATTCGACTTTGCTGCACTTCACGCTATTACCCGTAATTCCGATTTATTATTTGCTCAATTAGCGAGATCAACATGAAACGTACTTATCAACCTTCCGTCGTTCGCCGCAAGCGCACTCACGGTTTCCGCGCACGTATGGCA